>DATFXF010000058.1:0-4113 GCA_035258565.1 Candidatus Acidiferrales bacterium | reverse complement strand
GATGACGACGCTGCCTCAGGCCGACCTCCCGAAGGATGCGGGTATCCTGCGCACAGCGGCTCAGCATAACGGGGCCAACGTTGGGGTCTACGCTTCTATATTGCAGGGTGGCAAGATCCGCCGTGGTGATCCAGTCAGACTAGAGTAAGTCCACAAGTCCACGCCTAAGGCTGCGTCGAAAGGTACTGGAGCGTGATGGGTGGCGGTGCCAGAAGTGCGGATCTTTAACTGGTCTGCAGGTGCACCACACCTAATCTCGGGGACTGCTCGGGGACGATGCCGAGGAGAATTTGATCACCCTCTGCGCTAGGTGCCATCAGGATGTTCATCTGCATTTGAGAAGATAAGGTCCTCTCGGACGCAAGAATGACTCTTTCTTGCTTACCGACTGACTTCGGCAGTGCGACGCAGAAGCTCTTCGCCAATCTTTTGATTCTCTTTGACAACCAGCCGAATGATCCCGCAAATCCTACCCACGTCATCACCGGTCACAGCGGTTCCTGTGGGCAAAACGAGGACGCAATTTTGGAAGGCTCTCCGTTACCGGCAAGAACGACTCAGCTTGCAGGAATCGCGATCGATAAGGCTCCACGCGGTCACAACCCGGATAGAAATACCGCCGCCATGATATTTTCGGCATGCAGAACTTGAAGAAGTTGATCACGGCTGATTTGGGCGACCGTGTCATCAACTTCTAAGACGATGTATTGCCAACTTTCACGGTTTTCATCTCCTCAGTTGACTCCTGGCGGCCTTGGCCGTAGCCTCGCTTGAATTGTAGTCCAACGCTCGAGAAGGAGCCTCGACGATTCAACGCTGGACCCAACTGCCTCGCGCGGTCTTACTGGGGATGGCGACGGTCTTCGCTGCCGGCATAATTCTCTACAGCTCTCTCTGGATGTACGCGGTTCGCCGCCCGGTGGCGCCCGTCGAGCTTGGCTTCCGCTCGGACTACTCGGAAAACGACCATTCGCTTGCCATTCTAAATGTGTTGCGAGGAAGTCCGGCCGAGAAGGCCGGTTTGCAGGCGGCCGACCACATCCTCGCAGTGAATGGACGTTCGCTCGAATCTATACAGCCAATTGCCGAACTCTGGTTTCACAGCAAGCCTGGAGATTCGGTTGAACTGGCGGTTGAACGCGCGGGACAGCCAGGGCCCCTGATCCTGCACGCGACTTTCCGCGCCGCGCAGCCGCAATCCTCCGCGGAAGGACTGGCAAGGGAATCTGCCTCGCAAGTGACCCGTTCCTATCCCGTTCTCTTCCTTGTCGTGGGTCTGGCGGTCTTCTTCCTGCGGGTGGATGACCGGAACGCGTGGCTGCTGGCCCTCTTGTTCGCTGGGTTCATCGCCGTGCCCGGGCCTCCAACTCTGTTTGGAACATCACCAAGTTTTGCGGCATTAAGTCCCGGGTTAGAGGTGTTCGCAAAGGCCTACCGAGCGACCTTTTTGGGGCTTTTTGGCGCGCTGTTCTATCTTTTTTTTGCGCTCTTTCCCACGCGCTCATCGCTCGAACGGCGCCTTCCTTGGCTCAAGTGGGTGGCCTTTGTCCTCGGAGCGTGTGCGGCCTTGCCGTCCCTGCGTGTGGGAGATGTGCGAGCGCCGGCGGCGTTGGCCGGCCTGCTGGGAGAGCACCTTGCCTCCAGGGTTATGCTGGCCTCATCCATTTACCTTTTTTTTGGACTGGGGATTGTCTCGCTGTTCGGGAACGCCCGTTCGATCGACTCGGGAGTGCGTCGCAAGACTCGGGTCGTCCTTTGGGGCACGATCGCGGGCGTGCTTCCGGCTGCCGCCGAAAGAGCGGCGGTGGACTTTGCGGGGTTCCGGCCCCCCTTCTGGATGGACACAACCGTGATTCTCGCCGTGCTCCTTTTTCCTCTCTCCTTCGCCTATGCGGTGGTGAGACATCGGGTGATGGAAATTCCGGTGCTGCTGAAGCGCAGCGCGCGCTACGTCCTCGTGCAGCGGGGCTACTTCGTTCTCCTGTTCCTGGCGGCGGCGACGGCCATCGCGCTCTTCACCCATACGATTTCACGATTCTTCCCAGCAGGCACTAACTTCGGCATGGCTTTGAGCGCGGTGTTTGGGATCGTGCTGGTATGGGCGTCGGCTCCGATGGTAAAGCGGGGCACCGAGCGGATCGACCGCGCCTTCTTCCGCAGTGCGTACGACGCCCGCATGATCCTGCAGGACCTAGCGGAAAAAACACGCACGGTGACGAACCGCAGTGAGCTCGCGAGGTTGCTTGAACTCCACATCGAAGGAGCGCTGCATCCGAAATCGCTTGTCTGTTATCTTGCAGCCGGGGATGGAAACCTTGTCGCAGAATGCGGAAGGGCTCCCCGAGAGTTGGACACCATTCCAGCCGCACTGCCTCGACCGAAGTTCCCTTTCCGCTTTGGCGCACGCTTCGTTCCCCGAGAGTTGGACACCATTCCAGCCACCCTGCCACTGCTCAGCGAGCTGGCGCGGCGCGGAAGAGCCTGGGACGTCCCCCCGCCCGGGCCCGACGAGGCCGGCGAGCTTGCGCCACTCGCGCCGGAATGCCTGGTGCCGATTCTTGGGCGCAACAGCGGATTGATCGGCTTGCTGATTCTTGGCCCGCGGCTTTCCGAAGAGCCCTACTCGGGCGAGGACAAACAGTTGCTCGATTCCGTAGCCAGCCAAGCAGGCGTGACTTTGGAAAACATCGCGCTCGCAGAAAAGATGGCGGAGCGGATGGAAGCCGAACGCCGAGTTGCGGTGGAGATGGACATTGCCCGCCGGGTGCAGGCCAGGCTATTCCCGCAAAACCTCCCGCCAATGAAAACCCTCGAGTATGTCGGCGGCTGCCTTCAGGCACGCGAAGTCGGTGGTGACTATTACGACTTCCTTGACATGGGGCCCGGAGTGCTGGGAATCGTCCTGGCCGATATCTCCGGAAAGGGAATGTCCGGGGCCTTGCTGATGGCCAACCTGCAGGCAAACCTTCGCAGCCAGTATGCAGTGGCGCGGGATGATCTGCCGCGTCTCCTGCAATCGGTAAATCGTCTTTTCTGCCAGAACACCACCGAGGAGTCCTACACCACCATGTTCTTTGGCCTCTATGACGACTCCAGCCGGAAGCTTCGGTATGCCAACTGTGGCCACATCGCGCCCCTGCTCCTGCGCGTCGGTGGATCCATACAACGACTGACGAGCACAACCACGGTGTTGGGACTGTTTCTCGACTGGGAAAGCCCTATCGAGGAAGTGCAGCTACACCCTGGGGACCTCCTGGTCATTTGTACAGACGGGGTGACCGAGGCACTGAATCGACAGGGAGACGAGTATGGAGAAGCGCGGTTCGCCGAGATCATCAGGGAAAATAGGGACTTGCCTGTGAATGACCTCCTGGCCGCTATCCAGGCAGGCGTGCAGGAGTTCAGCGGGGGCAGTCAAGCAGACGACATCACGCTGATCGTAGTGCGCTGCCGTTAACCTTGGCCGCACTGCTCACAGTCACCTACTCGGTCTCGCGCTTTCCACCGCAGCACAACCGTCGCTTGTGGCCTCGCGGGCCTTCCGCCAGTAGGCCAGTAGGAAGTATTGCTTGACGCTTTCATTCCAGTGAGCTACGCTCCACGCAGCTTTAATTCCACCTCTCAGCTCATGAGGCTGCTCGTACGTGCAAGGAGGCCTCCACCAGGGGTATTTATCTCCTACTAGAATTGAGACGAAGAGATGATGGTGTTGACGGCCGCTGTAGTGAGCATGGATCCAGGGAGCGGTGCCTACTTGCGAGCGTGCTTGCAACAGACTGGACTCGTGCTCTCCGTGCGGGAATGGGGCGTTTCGGTTCATGCTCATCCCAGCCCTGGAGAAATTGTTCCCGATATCGTCCTTTTCGATCTCGCGGGGGATCCGGAACGGTACTTTACTCTTGCCGCTCACTTGCGTCGTCTAAGGCCGGGGGTGCAGATGATCGCCTTCTCACACCAGCAGCCCGACCAGGCCCTGCTCCTGCAGGCCATGCGCAGCGGCGTGCAGGAGTTCCTTCCCAAACCCGTCGACGTCCAAACCCTGCGGGAAGCCCTGACGCGGTTTACGGAGGAGAAAGAAGCCGCCGGAACGCGGACGGCGGAGAAGTTGATCGT
>DATFXF010000057.1:0-12076 GCA_035258565.1 Candidatus Acidiferrales bacterium | reverse complement strand
GCCCCTGGCTCCCCGCCATCGAGGCTGCCAGCCAGGGGCTAGCGCGCCTTCCGGACTCGGACCTCGTCGAGGTCCGCAAGTCCGAACACCACGTGCGTATCAAGACGCGAGGCGCGCGGTTCGTGATTGACGTCGAGTCGCCAGGCGAACGCGTTCATCTCTCGTTTCCGCTCTGGACGATAGACCGCTTCGCCCGCAAACTAGAGTCGCTCGGCCCCGCTTCCTGACGAGGTGGTCTGTTGAAGCCTTGCGCATCTCGGCCCGAATTTAAGCAGGCGTTTCCTTGGCCGGGATGAAGTAAACCTCTTCCTTCATGGCATCCTTCTGCCAGCCGCGGCGACGCAGGATGCCCTTCCCGTTTTCGATCATGGTCGGATGGCCGCAGAGGTAGGCGCTGGTGTTCTGGCCCGTCAAGCCCCACATATCGGTGTACTTGCGGATCAAATCGTCCACACGGCCGAGCTCACCCTTCCAGTCGGGGTCTTCCCACGGGCGGCTGATGGTGGGGACGTAGGTGAGCCATGACATTTCGTTCGCGTACTTCACCATTTCGTCGTGGTAGCCGAACTCCCAGGAGCGGCTGGCACCCTCGATGAGGAAGAGCTTGTGCTCGCCTTTGAATCTACCTTCTTTCCAGTCCTCATGCAGCGTGCGGACGTAGCTGACGAATGGCGCGATACCAGTCACTGTGCAGAGGAGCAGGTGGTTCGTGCGGCCGCTCTTCGTGTCCAGCGTGAAACGGCCCTTGGCCACCTTGCGAAAGGTCATCTGGTCGCCACCCTGGAGTTTATAGAGCAGCGGCGTCAACTCGCCGTGTGGCACCAGTTCGATGAAGAATTCGACCTCCTTCTCGTAGGGCGATGAGACAATTGAGTAGGGGCGCTCGACAAGCTTCTGGGGCGTCTCGACGCCGAGCGTGGCGTACTGCCCGGCCGTGAAGCGAAACTCACCGCCCGGATCCACTTTAATCACCCAGAGATCTGGGGAGAGATCCTTTCGAGCGGTGATCCGTGCGTGGAAGAACTTGTCTCCGGCTGGACTCATTGGAAGTTCCCCTCAGCCTCAGAGAAGCGAACGAGGCGACAGCTTCTAATGAAATGCGGGTTGCCCCCACACCTCACCAGTCTAGCCCCTGAGGCCCGGCCATCTTCTGCAAATCAAAACCGGTCTTCAGATGCAGACCTCCGGCATCGCAGACGAATTCGACGCTCTTCTCGTCTGGCGCCAGTGCGGGCTCACCCCCTGCTGTTTTCTTCGAGAAATAGAACACGACCCCGCTGACCCCCCGCCCGGTCGCAGCCTTCGGCTGGTCCGAAGCCGATTGGGGATACTGGAGCTCGACCCGCACGGGCATGAGGTGAGTCTTCGTCTTCTTGGCCAGTAGGTAGGATTTTCCCCTCAGCGCCTTTTCGCCGGCCTGGGCGAACAGAGTGATGTCCCTTCCAAGCACGAGCAGCACATATTCGGGCAAGTCCTGGGCGAGAATCTGCTCCGCGTCCGCTTCCGCAGTTCCCCGCAACTCGGCGGCACGCGCCATGGCCTGGCGAGTGCTCCTAGAGGACACCCAGCGGACAAGGTAAACGGTCGGTGGGTTCCCGCCGCTTTGCTCGGACTCCCCGCCGCGCCCAACGCCCTGCGGGCCAGATAGGGCGACTCCGCCAGCGGTGCTCTGTCCGTATCCGCCCGTCCCTGTCCCGGCCGTGTCGGATGTGCCCGGCGTGCTCACGCCTGCCCCGCGCCAACTCCCATCCACACGAACCTCTTTCGCCCACGGGGAATCCATTAGCACCCTGCGGACGTCCTTCTCATCCCACTGCTTGTAGGGCTTGTCTTTCCAGGGGTCTCCCCCGTAGAGGGTTGTGGTCGCAAGGAGCATCGCGAACAGTGCCACAGTGCGTCTGGGCATCTTTCGCTCCCCCTTATTCTTGTTGCCCGAGGCCCGGAAGTACGACCTCATGGTCTCTCAGTCCATGCGAGCCATCGTTGTCCCTATCCCGCCGAAATTTCGGCACCAGGCGGTCTGGACAAGGGGGGGGCGGGTGACCCCATCGACGGGAACTACAGCGTGTCTATTCGCAACGAACAAATTAATCGCTTCACGCTGCCGAAGTGCCGGCATTACTCATAAGCCAGCGCGTCCACGGGATCGAACCGGGCCGCGCGGAACGCGGGGTACAGCGCGCCGGAGACGGCTCCTACCAGAGCCAGAAACATGGCGCGAAAAACCCAATCCAGCGGGATTAGGATACTTAGTGTTGGTGAGGTATGTTTCAGAACTCCATAGGCGCTGTAAGTGGCCACCAATCCCAGCGCCACTCCTAGGGCAGTCATCACCAGCGTCTCACCAACCATCAATCGCACGATATCCAGCTGCGAGAAGCCCAACGCCTTCAAGATGCCGATTTCGCGGGTGCGCTCGAGCACCATCGTGTGCATGGTGAGCAGGACGACAAGGAAACTGATGGCTACGCCCAAGCCCACCATGGAGCGGATAAATGGTTTCAGTTCGGGAAGGTTCGACGTATTCATCAGCGTCAGATACTCTGCCATGGATCGGATTCGGTAGCTGGGCAGGAGTTTGACGAGTTCCGCGCGAGTCCCCTCCGTATCTCCCCTGCTTCGTACATAAAACAGGGAGACCCGCTTGTCGGCACCAGCCAGATCCTGCGCCGTGCGCAGCGGGACGTAGTATCGCGCTCCCTTCCCGTGCTCGACGATGCCCGAAATCACGAACTCGTGACCCAGCAGATTGACTTGGTCGCCCACCTTGATCTTATGAGCTCCAGCGACGAGGTCGTCAGCTATGGCTTCATCCGGACCTTGAAAGGGATGGCCCTGGCGAAACAGGAAGCCTTTGCTCAGTGCGTTGAAGCTCGAGTAGTCAATCCCATAGACGACTCCCAGCGTTCGGGTGTCCGTCACGATCAGCACCGGCGATACTTCATCCACTCCGGGGATCTGCGCGATGGAATCGCGGATCGACTCCGGCAGAACGGCACCGGTGAAGGCAAAGAAAATGGAAGAGTTCGGGGGCTGCACCATGATGT
Organism: Candidatus Acidiferrales bacterium; assembly: GCA_035258565.1. Classification (GTDB taxonomy): domain Bacteria; phylum Acidobacteriota; class Terriglobia; order Acidiferrales; family UBA7541; genus DATFXF01. The sequence continues at coordinate 9,029 of DATFXF010000057.1, read as the reverse complement.
CCGCGCCGACGCCTTCCACACGCTTGCCCCAATCCACCACGACGCCAGTGGTCAGGCCGACAATCAGCAGAACAAGAGAAACTTGCAAGGCGATGGCCACGGCGCTCAAAGTCGAGCGCAAAGGCCGAGCCAGCACGTTGTTCCACAGCAAGCGCCCGGTTGAGAAGTCGCGGAGGGTTTTCAAAGACATCTAGTCGCTGATCCGACCAGCTAATCTAGCATCGCTCGCTGATTCGGTCAAAGGCTCGCAACCGCTCACCGAAAACGGTGACCCCAATCCTCTTAGACCCTTCGGCGTCCCTCTTCGCCGGCAAACCCCGCGCGACTTCCGTGCACAGACCGCACCGGACAAGGAACTACCGATCTTGAACATGCAGGAGAGCGCCCCGGCCGTAGTCGTTGCGTGACTTTCAACGCGTTTTCAACAGTTGTGTTGAAAAGTTTGTGGAAAAGGCCCGATGGCGCGTCGCTAGAGCACGCCAAGCAAGCGGCTTGGCACGGTTTGCACAACTCTGAGGCAGATGCGTACGGGACCGCCGGAAAAAATGATCGCACTCTGCTGGAGCGCCAAGGAACATGGAAGGAAGGTTTCGCAAGGAACCACAAAGAGGGAGGGACTTGGCAGCAACTCTAGTACCAACGCGGAGGCTTTTCCAGGTGGATCTTGATGGTTTGCTCTTCCCCTTCGATGTCATACCAGCGACCAAACGTTTTCCAGCCCTCCGCCACGACCTGGATCAAAACCTTGCCTCGCAGAACATCCGGAACTTTTACGATTCCATCGTGGTTCGTCTTGACATTCATCTCCGTCTTCTTTTCTTTTCCCAGCAATCGCCCTTGCGCGAATCTCACGTACACACTGGCATTCTCGACCGGCTGATTCTTCTCGCCGGCCGTGACCTCAACGCGTAACCTCGTGAAGCTGCTCTGCTTTTCTGTTCTTGGTTTGGCCTGCGAGCTGGACTGGCCGGATCTACCGGCGGGAAACACGAGCGCCGCAGCGCCAAGGAAGACAAGTACCGCCCGTGGGGATCTCATGGCCGCCGCGTTAAAAAGGCAAGCGCTTCTCTCCTGGAAGGGGGGAAGTTTGCGGCACGCCGCGCTTACGCAGCACGGGGCCGCTCTTTTCGTCCCGATGGACGCGCAGGAACAGGCGATCTCGAAGGTGTGCCCGGATCTCATCGTGGCGCGAGGTGGTCACCACGTATTCGTCGCGCGGCGGGAGATCGGCCTCGATCGTGTGTTCCGCGGCCACGATGCGCTCCTTCGTCATGGGATGCGTAGAGAAAGCCTTGGCGATGCCTCCGTGCTGCTTTCTTTCTTTCTGCTTCATGCGCTCGAAGAAGTCAAGGAAGGCCGCCGGGTCGTAGCCAGCTGCGTAGTGGTACTGCTGCCCCAGAAGATCGGCTTCGCGTTCAAAATTCCGGCTGAACTTCAAGAAGGTCAGTGGAACGGCGAGCATCAGTCCCTGTTGAAGGCCCAGGCCGACCGGGCCGCCCACAAAGATCAGGGGGAACGACACCCAGTTCCAGAGTTGTGCCCGAGTGATTTGCTTGGTGGCATGGCGTGCGGCCACGTGCGCGATCTCATGCGCAATCACGCTGGCCAGCTCAGCCTCGTTCTGCGTCTCCAGGATCAATCCGGTATTGATGAAGAAATGGCCGCCGGGCAAAGCGAAGGCGTTGATCTCATCGGAATCGATCACGCGCACCTGCAGGGGCATGCGCAAGTCGGAGTGGCGAGCCATGCGGTCGGCCAGCTGCCTGATATAGGCGGTCACGACTGGGTCATACAACAGGCGCGAGGACCGCTCGACGTCGCGGGCGAGCCGCTCGCCCAGCTCCATCTCGCGCTCGGGCGAGTATAGATTCCACGAGCCCTTATTGATGTCCCGCTCGCCGATCCCCTCGATATCGGCGTTCCTCTTCTTCTTGTTCTTAGCCGTGAGTGCGTTCGGAGAAAACAGCAGCATAAAAGCGATCAAGAAGGCAATGCTGTGGTGCATACCTCGGTTCCTATCGGGATCCGCACCCGGCGCGACGCCTCCAGCCGATTGACTCGACTGCGCTCCTGCGCTAGTTTCGACTGGCACGCTGGCTGCACCGACGCGGAAAGCAACTACTTCATATACCCGTGGCGAAGATTCTGCAATCAAAATTCGCAGGCGGAACATCACCCCGAGGAAGGCGCCTAGGGTAGCGAGGCCGGGACGCCTAAGGAGGACCCAGCATGGGATTTTCGACAGATGCGATCCACATCGGGCAGGAGCCAGATCCATCCACCGGGGCCATCGTTCCGCCGATCTACCAGACCTCGACGTACGTGCAGGAGCAGCTCGGCAAGCACAAAGGCTACGACTACGCGCGAACTGCGCACCCCAATCGCCGGGGGCTCGAGCGCTGCGTCGCGAAACTTGAGGGCGGGCTCACCGCGTACGCCTTTTCTTCGGGCATGGCGGCCATTGACGCCGTGTTTCGCCTGCTGCGCCCGGGCGATCATGCGATCGCCTCGCAGGCGGTGTACGGCGGCGTCTATCGATTGGCCACGCAGCTCCTTACGCATTTCGGTCTGGAGTTCAGTTTCGTGGACACCTCGTGCCTGGGCAATGTGACCAAGTCGCTCCGGGCCAATACGAAAATGATCTACGTCGAAACGCCCACAAATCCGACGATGATCGTCACCGATATCGCCGCCGTGGCGCGGATCGCCCGCGAACGCGAGCTCACGCTCGTCGTGGACAACACCTTTCTGAGTCCGTACCTTCAGCAGCCGCTTGCGCTCGGCGCGCATATCGTCGTGCACTCGATGACAAAGTACCTGAACGGGCATAGCGATGCGGTGGGCGGGGCGGTGGTTCTCACGCGGCCGCAAGACGCAGAGCGTATCTACTTTGTCCAACGCTCGGCGGGCTCGGGACTGGCGCCGATGGACTGCTTCCTGGTGGCTCGCGGCATCAAGACGCTTGCCGTGCGCATGCGCCAGCACGACGAAAACGGCATGGCCGTCGCGAGGTTCCTCGCCGCTCACCCCAGGGTAAAGCGCGTCCTCTATCCGGGCCTTCCCACTCATCCGCAGCACGACATCGCCAAGCGGCAGCAGAGCGGCTTCGGCGCCATGCTGTCGTTCGACCTCGGATCGCTCGAGGCCGCCACTCGGCTGTTGAACCACGTGCGGCTGTGTTCGCTCGCGGAAAGTCTGGGGGGAGTCGAAACGCTGATTTCCCTTCCGGCGGTGATGACGCACGCTTCCATGCCCCCGGAGGTGCGCGAGCAGATCGGCATCACCGAAGGTCTGGTGCGGCTTTCCGTAGGCCTCGAAGACGCCGCAGACTTGATCGCCGACCTCGACCAGGCCCTCGCCAAGGTTGAGTGAAGCCGTGGAGCGACGCGGGCGGTGAGAGAAATCAAGGTTCTTGTCTCTTTTTACTCGGTGCCGGGGTGGCGGAGGCATTCGTCCAGCCAGCGCAGGTAGGTTTCCGAACCCTCCACAATGGGCAAGGCGATGATTTCGGGCACATCGTAGCTGTGGAGATGCTCGACCTCCGCACGCAGCGCGCGAAACTTCTTTCTCGAGCTCTTGATCAGCAACAGGTATTCGGAGGCCGTCTGGACCTCGCCCCTCCAGCGATAGGTGGAGCGCACGGGGGTCCCCAGCACATTGACACAAGCCGCGACCCGCCGCTCCACCAACGCCCGCGCGATGCGCTTCGCTTCGCGCGCGCTCTGGCACGTGACCAGTGCCACAACCTTGTCGGTCGTCCTGCTCACTCGCGGTTGCTCTTGACTGCTAACTCTCGATTTCTCTCTGCCTGCCGGTTACTCTTTGCCGCCAGGCGCCGCGCAACTTGGTTACCGCGCGCGCGCCAAGATACAATAGCGCGCCGTGGGAAACAATGGATGAGTCCCCTGATTCATTTTGGCACCTCGGGCTGGCGCGCCCTGATTGCCGATGAGTTCACCTTTGACAACATCCGCTTGGTCACCCGGGCCATCGCCGAACATGTGCGTCGCCAGAACAAGATCCCCACGCTCATCGTGGCGCACGACAAGCGCTTCTTCTCAGAAGAGTTCGCCCGCACCGCTGCGGAGGTGCTGCACGCACATGGCGTTCAGGTTCTGCTGTGCGAAGCCGCTGCACCAACCCCTGCGATCGCCTGCGAAATCCTTCGGCGCAAGACGCACGGCGCGATCAACTTCACTGCGAGCCACAATCCAGCGGAATATCATGGATTGAAGTTTTCCGGCCCCGATGGCGGGCCTGCCTTGCCCGAAGTGACTCGCGACATCGAGGGGCGGGTCGCGCGGATGGTCGCGCGCCCCGCCAAAGGGGTTGCCGAAAGCACTGCCGACCGCCGGGGCAATGAGTTCCAAAAGATCGATCCGCGGGGCCCGTACCTCGCCCGGCTGGGCGAACTCGTCAACTTCGACGCTCTGCGCCGGGCGCACCTGAAAATCGTCTGCGATCTTCTGCATGGCTGCGGCGCGGGCTATCTCGATCGCGTGCTCTCTGACCAGGGCAGTCGAGTCATCGCCATTCGCACCGAGCGCGACGTGCTGTTCGACGGCTCAGGTCCCGACGTCTCTGAGCAAAACCTTGTGCCGCTGCGACATGCCGTCGTCGAAAGCGGCGCGCACCTCGGGCTGGCCACCGATGGAGACGCTGACCGGTTCGGCATTTTCGACGCCGACGGCAGCTGGATGTCGCCCAATCACATCCTGGCGCTGCTCTATGACTACCTGATCGAGAGCCGTGGCTGGCGGATGCCTGCGGCGCGCAGCGTGGCTACGACAAAGTTGCTCGATCAAGTGGCGCGTCATCACGGCACCAAGGTTTACCAGACCCCGGTGGGATTCAAATATATCGGCGAGCTCATCAAGCAGGACAAGATCGCACTCGGCGGCGAAGAGAGCGCCGGTCTTTCCATCCGCGGGCATGTGCCGGAAAAAGACGGCATCCTCGCTGCTCTCTTGGTCGCAGAAATGGTCGCCGTGCGACGAAAGCCCCTCCGCGAGCAACTGCGCACACTGTTCCGGCGCGCCGGCGCCGAACACTGGCCGCTGCGCACGAACCTGCACCTGCCGGACGAAGTGAGGAGGCGCATTGTGGCTCGCCTGAAAAACAACTACACGGAGTTTCTCGGCCAGCGGGTAAAGCGCGCGGACCGCACCGACGGGCTGAAACTCGAACTCGCCGATGGCTCGTGGATCCTCCTGCGGTTCTCGGGAACCGAGCCGCTGGTCCGTCTATACACGGAGGCGGCCACTCCCGAGGCCGCGTCGCGGCTGGCAGAAAGGGCGCAGGCGTGGATCTTCGCGGCCGCGACTCCGGAGAAAAAGACCGCTTCTGTGCGAGGTCGCTCCGAATGACTTCGCGCGTGCCTCCGCAAGCTCCCCCATCGTTTCTCCGCCGCAACGGACGCACGCTTCTGGTCGTGGGCCTAGTCGTGCTGCTCGGCCACGACGTCTTTGGCGCACATGGCCTGCTGGCCATGCGCCGCGCGGGCAGCGAGATGGAACGTCTGCGCCAGGAGATTGTGAAGATCAACCAGGAGAATCGCGAGCTGGCCGAACAGATCAAGGCGCTCAAGAGCGACCCCAAGATGATCGAGCGCATTGCACGGGAAGAGATGGGCTTGGCCCGGCCAGGCGAGCTCATCTTTAAACTGCCCGCCCCGCCAGCAAATCAGCGAATCCCCAAAAAATAGGCCTCCCCCGCGAGCCCAGAAACGGCGCTAGTTTGCGCGAACGGGCCGCCGAAACCGGGCCAGAACCTCGGCGCCCCGTCCCTTCAGTCGGGTTCTGGCGATGGAAAGAAGCAGCATGCTGAGAAAAATCCCCAGTAGGCCAAGCGTCGCTGCTGGGATGCTCATCGAGCGCTTGGGCAGAATCGAGAACCTTCCGTAAACGAATTCGATGTGCACCCAATAGACCAGCAGTGAGGTCTGTCCCATCTGCACGAGCGGGCTGAAGCCCCACAGGCCCGGGCCCCAGCGACACCACGCATAGCTGCCGAAGAGAATCACAAGAAGAATCCCGACGCGGATGAAGAAGAAATTTGGGCTGGTGTGCCAGAAATCATAGACGGCGTAGAACTGTCGCGGGCGAGTGTCGAGCCGCAGAGCCAGCATGGCGACCGCGGCTCCGCCCAAGGCCAGGAGGGCCAGCGCAGAAACCTCGGGGTGCCGCGCCCAGTCTGTCAGCAGCACAAACCCCACCGCGAGTCCCACCAAGGCAAAGGCCGCCCAAGGAAAGAACGGGAAGAGCCAGGGCTGCGGAGTGGCAAATGTGTGTACTCCGTTGATGTAGGACTCGAGAAACCACGGCAGCCACGAGGGCCGCCAGGTGGTCCACACCGGCGGCGTTACCAGCGCGATGAACAGGACGAGGGCAAGAGCGGCGACGATATTTCTTGCCCGGACGCGAGACTGCTCTGATCGGCCTCCTGCGGGCGTCTCGGTTTCACCGGCCGCTGCCGCGCGACAAATCAGGCCCATCAGCAGCATCGAAAACCCGATCATGTTCAGGATGTCCACGCGGAGAAGGTCGCTCCACGGTGCCCAGGGCTGCCCCAGCAGGAACTCCTGCACCCGGAACAGCAGACCGAGAGCAAAGATTTCGGCACCGCGCCGCATGGTCTTGCACGCAACATCGTTGGCCGTGGCGCCGCGCTGGCGCAGCTTGTCAGTGACCAGGGCAAAGGAAACCCCCGCCAGGAACAGGAATAGCGGGGCCGGCAGCGTTCCCCCCAGTTGCGACCACATGAAGAATTTGCTCGCGCGGGCCCCGCTGGAGAGCCACGAGTCGTAGCAGTGTGTCTGGAACATCAGCAGACAGGCCAAGCCGCGCATCCAGTCAACGTACGCGAGCCGCTGTTTGGTTTTTTCCGTCATGCTCGTGCGCTAGACTAGCCCTTGATGAGCGAACGCCAATTGAGCTTGACCCCTGCCCTTGGTCTCTCGGCCGTGCTGGCCTTGACCGCGGCCTTCTATGGTACTTGGCTCGGCTACGGTGGTCGCGGATTTGCCATCACGCTGGCCATCCTCACCCTGCTGCTCACCGGAGAGATTCTGCTGGCCGCACGCGGAGTCCGCGAGCGGCTGGCGGGCCTGCTCGGCCCGCGCGGCGGGCCACTCGTGGCCTTGTTCTTGCTCCCCGCACTGCTTCTTGCATACTTGATTTACGCGCTGGGGACAAATAGTTTTCTCTGGTGGCGCGCGGGGCTGGCAGGCGCTTTTATCTCCCTCCCTCTAGTCGTGCTCGCCAGCGCCCGGAAGCAGCCGCCCGGCGCGTGGCAGGACTATCTGGCCATGCTCCTGATCTGGCTTCCGGTGAAACTCCACTGGTTGCGCCCGCTGTGGCCATATCCGAATGAACGGCTGAGCTACGTGCTCGCGATGCTGCTCGCCATCGACGTTGGTGTTGCGGGATTCCTGCTGGTGCGGCGGCTGGAGGGCGTGGGCTACACGATTGCCTGGGCACGTGGCTCAGGCGCCGCTGTAGGGCTCAATTTCGCGCTGGCCGCAGTGATCCTGATACCACTCGGGGAGGCCATCGGCTTCCTTCACTTCGCGCCTGCCTACGCCGAACTCAAAGCGCTGCCGCTCGTGACCCTGGCCATCTTTTTGTTTACCGCCTGGCCGGAAGAGTTCCTTTTCCGCGGGTTGCTGCAAAACTCCCTTTCGTGCACGCTCGGCGGAACCGCGCGGGGCTGGATCGCCGCCTCGATCCTCTTCGGCTTCGCTCACATCACGAACGGCAAGTTCCCAAACTGGCGATATGTCCTGCTGGCGGCGATTGCGGGGTTGTTCTACGGACGGGCGTGGCGCCGGACAGGTTCGCTTTTTCCTTCCGCACTCGTGCACATGCTCGTGGACGTCAGCTGGCGCTTCCTGTTCCGATAATCATCAGGGATGGGAAATCTGCGTGTTCGGCGCTTGCGTTCGCCCGCGATCACCGCACCACGCCAACCAGTGGGCTCGAAGCGGAGGCGTAGAGCTTTTTCGGGATGCGCCCGGCAAGGTAGGCTTTGCGGCCAGCCTCGACGGCGCCACGCATTGCTTCGGCCATCAGCACCGCATCCTGAGCCTCGGCGATGGCCGTATTCATCAGCACCCCGTCGGCACCCAACTCCATCGCGACGGTCGCGTCGGAGGCCGTTCCCACGCCGGCGTCCAGGATGAGCGGTACCTCGGTGATGCGCTCGCGCAGGATGCGGATGTTGGCCTCGTTCTGGATGCCCATGCCCGAGCCGATCGGCGCGCCGAGCGGCATCACCGCCGCGGCACCGGAGTCAATCAGCTTGCGCGCCACGATCAGGTCGTCGTTCGTGTAGGGCAGGACAACGAAGCCTTCTTTCACCAGTTCCCGTGTGGCGCGGACCAGCTCTTCGGTATCCGGGAAGAGCGTCTGCTGGTCGCCGATTACCTCCAGCTTCACCCATTCCGAGAGGCCTACCTCTCGCGCCAGGCGCGCTGTGCGGATCGCCTCCTCGGCGGTGTAGCAGCCGGCGGTATTGGGCAGGATGAAAAACGTGTTGCGGTCAATGTAGTCGAGCAGGGATTCCTTCGTGCGGTCGATCAGGTTGACACGCCGGACCGCCACGGTCACCATTCCGGCGCCCGAGGCTTCGTGCGCACGCACCATTTCTTCAAAGCTGCGATACTTCCCCGTCCCGACAATCAGCCGCGAGCGAAATGCGCGGCCGGCAATGACCAATTGGTCGCTCATGGTGATCATGCTCCTCGATTGATTCTACCTCCGGCGTTTCTCCGGAGAAAGCACCGAGGCGCCTGGTAGGGCCGCCGGTCGCTTCTCCCCGTCTTTTGCGGGGCAACCCGGCGGTTGCCGGCCCGTGGGGACACAGGGCTAGCCCCCGAAAACCAAGGTTAATTAACCTGAATCGTGCGGGATGAGCGTTTCAAACATGCTCAAAATCCTTGTGAATAGCGGCGATGGAGGCTATTTTGGCCTTTACATCCAAACCGCACTAAAAGTGATGTTTGGATGTAATTGCCTGAAGACCGAGAAATC
>DATFXF010000056.1:0-10876 GCA_035258565.1 Candidatus Acidiferrales bacterium | reverse complement strand
ATATCTACCGTATGGAGCTTCCCTATACGCTCGATGAACTCTGCGCGGTGGCCGTCGAGCTGGTCCGTGTGAACAAGATGAACGCATGCTATGTAAAGCCGATCGTCCTGCGCGGCTACGGCGAGGCTGGCGTCAACCCGTTCCCCAGCCCCATCGAGGTCTACATGGCGTGCTGGGAATGGGGCAGCTACCTAGGAGCCGAAGCGATCGAGAAGGGCGTGGACGTGTGTATCAGTTCGTGGACGCGCATGGCTGCGAACACCCTGCCGGCCATGTCGAAGGCCGCGGCAAACTACATGAATTCGCAACTCATTCGCATGGAGGCGATCGTCAACGGATACGTCGAAGGCATCGCGCTTGATGCGAACGGCTACGTCAGCGAGGGTTCCGGCGAGAACATCTTTGTCGTCCAGGACGGCGCGGTGATCACGCCGCCGCTCGCAGCCAGCGTGCTGCCGGGCATCACCCGCCGCACGGTCCTCAGGCTCTGCCAGGACCTCGGGATTCCCGTCAGCGAGCAGATGATTCCCCGCGAAATGCTTTATGTTGCCGACGAGGTGTTTTTCAGCGGCACCGCTGCGGAGATCACGCCGTTGCGTTCGATCGACCGCATCCTAGTGAGTGGTGGCCAGCGCGGGCCCGTTACCAAAAAACTTCAGGATGAGTTCTTCGCGCTCACCAGCGGCGCGAAGCCAGATCGCCACAACTGGCTGACGCCGGTCGGCGTGCCGGTCGGCGCCACGGCACAGTAAGCCAGGCCTGTCCCAGTTCGACCGTCATCTCGGGCCCCGCGCCCAGCGCGGGTTCGCTGACCTAGCTCCGCCCCGGTTCTGGGGCTCCGGCCGCCAAGGTCGCCCGACATCGCAAGATTACGAGGGAAGCATCCTCGCGTCACCCGCCAAATACAAGCCGCTTTTGACTGGCCTGGGGCCTTCCAGTAGAATCGCGCCCGGCGGCGCACGGCCGCGCTGGCCGGAGCAAAGGACGACCCGGAGGCATACGCATGTACAACGTTCCCCAGAAGCTCGCTGCAGAGTTCATCGGCACCTTCACACTCATCTTCATCGGCGCCGGGTCAATCTGCGCCGACCAGTTCCTGAAAGCCACGAACCCGGGCGGCATCGGCTTGCTCGGGATTGCCGTCGCGCACGGACTGGCCATCGCCATCATGGTCTCGGCCGTCGGACATATCTCCGGTGGGCATTTGAACCCTGCCGTCACCATCGGCCTCTGGGTGACGCGAAAGATGGGCACGTGGGAAAGCCTGGCCTACTGGATGGCACAGCTCGCTGGCGGCGTCGCGGCCGCCTACCTGCTCCGGCTCGTCGTTCCCGAGGACACTTGGCGCGCCGTCGCGCTCGGCACACCGGACCTGGCGCGGGATCTCACTCGTATCGTCGGGCTGATCCTCGAGGCGGTGATGACCTTTCTCCTCGTCTTCGTCGTCTTTGCCACGGCGGTCGACGAGCGCGGCGCGTTCGGCAAGATCGCGGGCTTTGCCATCGGCCTCACGATCGCCATGGACATCTTGGTGGGCGGCCCGCTGACCGGTGCCTCGATGAATCCAGCGCGCACGTTCGGCCCGGCAATGGCCGCCCGGCACTGGACCAACCACAGCGTTTACTGGGTGGGCCCGCTCGCGGGAGGCGTGGCCGCGGGCTGGCTCTACGACACCATCTTTCTGAAAAAAGCTTGATCGTCCATCATTAACTCCGCAGCAACTGTGACGCGGGGCGCGCTTGCCAGACCCTTCGAGCGGATGCTAGTGTCGCTGTGAGTTTCAAAGGCAGGGCTTCTCGGTCATGGCACTGAGCATTGACGATCTGCTGCGGCGCGCCGTCGAGAGCAAGGCGTCGGACTTGCACCTGAAGGTGGGCAACCACCCCTACCTGCGCGTGGACGGGGTGTTACATCCGCAAGGGGATGTCCCACGCGTCACCCCGGAAGAAATGCTCTCCATGGCGTTCAGCATGATGACGAACCGGCAGAAGCAGAAGTTTAAGGAAACTGCTGAGCTCGACATGGCCTATGGCGTCGCCGGATTGGGCCGCTTCCGCGTCAACGTCTTCCAGCAGCGCGGCAACGTGGGCATGGTGCTGCGCGTCATCCCCACGAAGATTCGCACCTCCGACGAGCTGAATCTGCCACGGGTGATCGAACGCATTTGCGAAGAGCTGCGCGGGCTGGTACTCGTCACCGGCACGACTGGGTCGGGCAAATCCACGACGCTGGCAGCCATGATTGACCGCATCAATTCTCATCGCGCCGACCACATCATCACCATCGAAGATCCCATCGAGTTCCTGCACCGCGACAAGAAAAGCTTCATCAATCAGCGCGAGGTGGAGGTGGATACCGCGGACTTCTCAACTGCCTTGCGCGCTGCACTACGCCAGGACCCCGACGTGATCCTGGTGGGCGAAATGCGCGACCTCGAAACGATTTCCACGGCGCTGCTCGCCGCGGAAACCGGACACCTCGTCCTCTCGACCCTGCACACACTCGATGCCACCGAGACCATCCAGCGCATCATCGCTGTTTTTCCTCCGCCCGAACAGAAGCAAATCCGGCTGCAAATGGCCGCCACGCTGAGGGCCGTGGTCAGCCAGCGACTGGTGCGCCGTGCCGACGACCGGGGCCGCGTGCCCGCAGTCGAGGTGATGATCACCACGGCGTATATCCGCGATTGCATCATCAACCCCGACAAGACGCGCCTGATTCACGACGCGATTGCCGCGGGCACCAGCCAGTACAGCATGCAAACTTTCGACCAGTCCCTCTACGACCTCTACACGCGTCAACTGATCACCTACGAGGAAGCGCTCATCCGGGCGTCCAACCCCGACGAGTTCAAGCTGCGCGTGCAGGGCATCCGCTCCGCCGCCGATGCCGCCCGCGAGGAGATGGAGCGCACCCTGACCGAGTTCGAACGCTTCGGCGGGCGCTAGCGTCTTCGGCGTCGCTCTGAGCCCACCACGGCAAATCCTTCTTCTCCTGGGAGTCCTTGCCTCGCTGCTCGCTTGCTTCTATGCTTGCTTGCCATGCGCCCGCCGCGCAAGCTTTCGCCTGAGGACGAGCTTTACCGGGCCGCCCTGCGGGCCCTGATGCGTCGCGCGCATTCCGTCTCCGAGATGCGCGAGGCGCTCGAGCGCCGCGCGGCGGAAAAGGCTGCGGTGCCTCGCGTGCTCCAGCGTCTCCAGGACGAAAAGCTGCTCGAGGATGCGCACTACGCCCTTCAGTTCGCCCGGTATCGCGCGGAATCGCGCCGCCAGGGTCGCTACCGCATCACCCGAGAGTTGCGCAAGCGAGGCGTGCCCGACTGCCATATCGAGGCCGCGCTCGAGGAGGTCTTTGCCACGACCGACGAAGCGAGGCTCCTCCGCAAGCGGCTAGAGCGCCGCTTGGGACAGCTCCGCGGCGGACTTGACGAGCGACAGATTGCGTTGCTCTATCGCAGCCTGGTCCGCGCCGGCTTCTCCACCGACCTGATCCGCGCGGAGTTACGCAAGCTCACTAAACAAGATCTGGCCAGGGTCGGGGAAGGAACACTCGCCGAGGATGATCCCTGAGGGTTGCGGCGTTGCGGGGACGGCTGTGCGTCTGCGATAATGCCTCGCAGACCTTCCTTTTAGGCTGAGGGACCAGTGACGGGAAACGAGATCCGGCGGACATTTCTTGATTTTTTTGCACGTCACGGGCATCGCGTGGTGCGCAGCTCTTCGCTCGTACCCACGAACGATCCCACACTGCTCTTCACCAACGCCGGGATGAACCAGTTCAAAGACGTCTTCCTCGGCCTCGAGCAACGCGACTACAAGCGAGCCGCAAGCGTGCAAAAGTGTGTCCGCGCAGGCGGCAAGCACAACGACCTCGAAAACGTCGGGCGCACAGTGCGGCACCACACCTTCTTTGAAATGCTCGGGAATTTCTCCTTTGGCGACTACTTCAAAAGAGAAGCCATTGCGTTCGCGTGGGAGTTGGTCACTAAGGAGTGGCGCATTCCGCCCGACAGGCTCTACGCCACGATCTTCAAGGGCGAAGAAGGGATTCCGCGTGATACGGAGGCCTACGAGCACTGGCTGAGTCAGGGCCTCCCCCGGAACCGCATTTACGAATTTGGCTCGCGGGAAAATTTCTGGGCCATGGGCGATACGGGGCCCTGCGGGCCATCGAGCGAGATCCACTACGACATGGGCCCGCGGGCTTCCGAGCAAGGTCACACCGATTGCGCGCTCGGCTGCGCGTGCGGCCGCTACCTGGAGATTTGGAACCTGGTCTTCATGCAATTCAACCGCGACGCGAGCGGCGGGATGAAGCCGCTGCCGAAGCCCTCGATTGACACGGGCGCGGGCCTCGAGCGCCTGGCCGCCGTGCTGCAACGCAAGGTGAGCAATTTCGATACAGACCTGCTCCGACCGCTGGTGGAGTTTGCGAGCGAGCTCTCCGGCAAGCCCTACGGCGACAGCAAGGAGACGGACATATCGCTGCGTATCCTGGCGGACCACAGCCGCGCCGCGGCGTTTCTTGTCGGTGATGGCGTGCTCCCGTCGAACGAAGGCCGTGGCTACGTGCTGCGCAAGATCATTCGCCGCGCGGTACGTCACGGGCGGATGCTTGGGCTCCAAAGACCGTTTCTCTTTGAAATGGCCAGCCAGGTGGCTGAGCTGATGCGCGAGCCGTATCCCGAACTGCTCGCATCCATCGCGCGCGTGGACGCGGTGATCAAGAACGAAGAGCAGCGCTACGAGCACACGCTCAAGCTCGCACTCAAGAAACTGGACGACGACCTGGAAAACGCGGCCAAGGGCGTGCCGGGCATGCGGTTGAGGCGGCGCGAGGACGGCACAGCCGAGGTGTCCGAGGGCGGGCCGCTGCTGCTTTCGGGCCAGGCGGCCTTTCGACTGTACGATACCTACGGGCTTTCGCTCGACCTGCTGGAGGACGAAGGCTCCTGGCGCGGCTTTCGTGTGGACCGCGCCGGCTTCGATCGCGAGCTCGAGAAGCAGCGCGAGCGCGCCCGGGCTTCCTGGAAAGGCGTGCACAAACAAGCGGCCAGCCCGATTTACGCGAAGCTCGCCGAGACCTTTCAAACCGAGCCGGACTTCTATTACAGCGCGGTCGCGCGCGATTGCCGCATCGAAGCCATGATCACCAAAGAGGGCCTGGTAAACGAGGTTGCGCCGGGTACGGAAGCGGAAGTCGTTCTCGACCGCACCCCGTTCTACGCGGAGGCCGGCGGGCAGGTGGCCGACGTCGGCTTTCTCTATGACAACGCCCAGACCCTCCAACTCGCCGAAGTCCGCGGCGCGTACTACCCCGTGGCCGGCTTGATCGCGCATCGCGTCCTGACGAAAGAAACGCTGCGTACGGGCGACCGCGTCAGTGCCGTTGCAGACTCCGCGCGCCGCGAGCACATCAAGCGCAACCACACCGCCACGCACTTGATGCACGCCGCGCTGCGCAACATCTTAGGCACGCATGTGAAGCAGTCGGGCTCGCTGGTCGCTCCCGACCGCCTGCGCTTCGACTTCACCCACTTCGCCGCGCCCGACGCTGACGAGCTGCACGAGATTGAGCTCGAGGTGAACGATGAGATCCTACGAAACGTCGAGGTGGTCACCGACGTGACGACGCTCGACGATGCGCTGGCTTCGGGCGCGCTGGCGTTCTTCGGCGACAAGTACCCGGAACAGAACGTGCGCGTGGTCACCATTCCTGACTCCGCGGCCGCGGGCGGCTTTTACAGCAAGGAACTCTGCGGCGGCACACACGTCCGCCGCACCGGTGACATCGGCGTGTTCAAGATCATCGCGGAGCAATCCGTGGCTGCGGGCATCCGCCGCCTCGAAGCCATCACTGGCGTCCGGGCACTTGGGGATTACCAGCGCGCTCTGGGCACTCTCCGGCAGCTCGCTTCCACTCTGCGGGTGGGCGAAGACGATCTCCCGGCCGCGGTCGAGCGGCTAACGCTGGCCTCCAAACAGATCGAAAAGCAGCTCCAGGCACTCAAACACAAGACGGCGCACAACCGGCTGGATGATCTGCTCGAGAGGGCGAAGACGGTCAAGGGCGTGCGGGTCATCTCGGCCCAGGTAGAGGACATCGAGCGTGAAGCCATGCGGCAACTGGTGGATGCCCTGCGGCAGAAGCTAGGCTCAGGCGTGGTAGTACTGGGCACGACCGAGAACGGCAAGGTAGCCATCATCGGCGGGGTAACCAAGGACCTCACGAACCGACTCCACGCCGGGAGAATTGTCCAGGCGGTAGCTCGGGAAGTGGGGGGTGCTGGAGGAGGCAGGCCGGACCTGGCAGAGGCTGGCGGAAAAGACACATCTGCCCTGGAAAGAGCTATGGAAACAGTTTATGGGGTAGTTCATCAGATGTTATAATTCGCTCTAGCGCCAGTGACGTGTCCGGGATAGGACACTTTTCCTACCCTTAAGTGTGTCTTGTATTACAAACAGGAAGTAGGAACGTTCTGCTTTCCCCACAGGCTGATCGATTCTCGAGTTCCGGCGTTGGCGGGCATATTGTTGGTTCTTTTCGCGTTGTCCGCAACGACGGCTCACGGGCAGATTGCATCTTATGGGGATGAGCACGGCAAACACGTGTTCACCAATGACAATCCGCCCATTTCCCTGCTTGCCACTCCACCGGCAAAGCGTGCTGGCGGGGGGGCAGGCTGGGCATACGGGCACAGGTGGACTGCAGCCCAACCGGGCCCCGTGGGGAACTCCGGACGGTTCCAGCGTCCCGCTAAGGAAGGACTCGATAAGATGGTCCAGGAGACGGCCGAGAAGCACCGGGTTGACCCGGCACTGGTCCGCGCAGTGATCTCGGCCGAATCCAATTGGGACCCCTTCGCAGTCTCCCCCAGGGGCGCTCTGGGGCTGATGCAGTTGATTCCGGGGACGGCAGTGCGTTTCGGCGTAGGGGATGTGTTCAACCCGCAGCAGAACCTGGAGGGCGGGGTGAAGTACTTGCGGTCGCTGCTCGAACGGTACAACGGCGATCTCAATCTCTCGCTGGCGGCTTATAATGCTGGTGAGCGCGCCGTGGACCGTGCTCATGGCGTGCCCCATTTCGCTGAGACGCAGAACTACGTGCAGAAGGTGATCGATTCCTACTTCCGACCCGACTCCGGTCGTGACTCGAATGGATGGAGGCCGCCTGCCATCCGCCGAGATACGGACGAACGAGGCCGGGTGATCTTTACGAACGAATGACACACGCCCTGCGGCGAAGCGCCTCTCAAACCGGTTCCGTTGTTCATCACGGGCGCAGCTCTGCGCTCCCTCTGCCAGTTCTCCTCGGGCTCCTGTTCTCTCTTTGTACCCTTCCGGCTGCACCCGCAGTGCCCACTCCGGCTAAACGCGCAGCCGCTCGAGCCCAATTCGAGCGCGCGGAGAAGCAGCGCACCGCGCTTCAGGGCAAACCGAAGAAGGCGCGCACGCTCGCGGAGTACACACGCGTTGTCACTTCCTTCCGCCGCGTTTACCTGATTAGCCCGCATGCCCCCGAAGCACCTGCGGCGATGCTTGCCGCCGCCGAGCTCTACCACGACATGGGCCGGAACTTCGATGAGAAGTACTACCAGTCGGCGATCGAGGCCTACCGGTCGCTCTTGCGCGAGTACCCCGCCAGCCGCCATCGCGAGGAGGCCCTGCTCACCATCGCTGAGATCCAGAAGGACGACATCGGCGATCTCGACAAGGCCGCGGAAACGTTCCGGGAGTTCCTAAAGCTGCATCCGCGCTCGGAAAAAGCGGCCAATGCACGGGAAGCATTGGTCGAGATCGCCCAGGCGCGTGAGAAGCAGGACAGAGCTGCCATGCCCGAAAAACTGGGCGAGCAGGAGGAAAAGGAACGGAAGCTGCCCCAAGTGACGCGGATCCGTACATGGAATGCGGTGAACTACACACGCATCGTGATTGATGTCGAAGACGAAATTAAGTACCAGGCCGCGCGTATCTTCAATCCCGACCGCATCTACTTCGACTTACAGAAGACCAAGTTGAGCTCGACGCTGGCAGGCAAGAGCCTGGACGTGCCGGGCGGCTACCTGAAGAGTATCCGCGTGGCACAGAACCAGGCGGGCGTAGTGCGTGTGGTGCTCGATGTGGACAACGTGAAGGACTACTCGGTCTTCCTCCTGCCGAACCCGTACCGGCTGGTGATTGACGTGTACGGCCCGCAAGCAACCACGGCGAAGTCCCCTGCGCCAGCAGAGGGCGAAAAAGCCGCCGCGCCCGCGACAAAGCCGGAGAAGACTGAAAAGAGTGTCGAGGCGAACACGGAACCCGTCGCCACCCAGCCGTCAAAGGCCGCACCGGCGCCCACGCCGCTGGCGGCTAAGTCCACGCGCGGTAGGCCAACCCAGTCGACACGCCAAGTGGAGGCCCTGACACCGCCGCCTGTTCCTCAGCCCACACACACTGGTCAGCATTCGCTGACGCGGGCCCTCGGACTGAAGATTGGGAGGATCGTCATTGACCCGGGCCACGGCGGATATGATACGGGCACCATCGGGCCTACCGGGCTCATGGAGAAAGACTTGTGCCTCGATGTCGCACGGCGATTGGGCAAAATCATCCAGCAACGCCTGCCGGGGGCCGAGGTAGTCTACACGCGCGAGGACGACACGTTCGTGCCGCTCGAAAACCGCACGGCGATCGCCAACCAGGCAAACGCCGATCTGTTCATTTCCATCCATGCCAATTCCAGCCACGATCACAAGGCGCGCGGGGTAGAGACCTACTACTTGAACTTCTCTGGCTCCGAAGATGCGATGGAGGTGGCGACACGGGAAAACGCTCTCTCGCAGAGCTCCATCCACGAGCTGCAGGACCTGATCAAGAAGATCGCGCGCAACGAAAAGATTGAAGAGTCGCGCGAGCTGGCCGCCGACGTCCAGGATTCGCTCTCGAAGCGCTTGCAGCGGCTCACTCGCACGCTGAAGGACCGCGGCGTGCGGAAGGCTCCGTTCGTTGTCCTGATTGGCGCCAACATGCCCTCCATCCTCTCGGAGATCTCTTTCCTGAGCAATCCCGCCGATGAACAGATGCTGAAGAAGCCTGAGCACCGGCAGCGCGTCGCCGAAGGCCTCTACTATGGAGTGGAGAGTTATCTCAAGAGCATCAACAGCCTCACCTCCAACCTGCCGAAGGCGCTCGGGAGTCAGTAGTTCCGCTGGCGCCCGCCCGGAACCCGGAGTAGGATGGTGGCGTCCAATGAATGGGGGCGTAATGGGAAGGTTTTTTCTGACCTTATCGCTAATTCTAGGCGCTTCGGCGGGGCACGCAGCGGCGCAGGATCTCCTGCCAGCGTCGTTTTCAGGATGGAACGCTTCAGAGGCCGCCGAGAAGATTAGGCCGGATGCTTTGGAGCAATGGGCTGGGGCAGATGCGGGCATCTACCGCGAGTACGGCCTGGTGGAGACCGAGCGCCGGGCGTACTCCCTCGGAGCAGCAACCCTAACGGCAACGCTCTACCGCATGCGCGACTCCACGGCCGGATATGGGCTCTACACCTTTCTGCGCTCGGACGAGATGGTTGCTGCCAACCTGGCAAAATACTCTGCCATTTCCCACCAGCATGCACTGGTGCTCATCGGCAATTTGTTGCTTGACGTTACCGGCGGGGATGTGCAGCGCTATGCAGGCGATTTGAAGTCCCTGGCGGCGCAGTTGGCTCCACAAGCTGATCGAGCTCCCTATCCTACTCTTGGGCAACACCTGCCCGCGCGCGGGCTTGTGGCGGACTCCCAACGCTACTTTGTGGGTCCAGAGGCGCTCAATCGCGCACTCCCGCTTGGCAAGGGCGATTGGCTCGGTTTCGCTGATGGCGCGGAGGCTGAGTTGGGCCGCTATCGCGTCCATGGTCAGGAAGCGACCCTGCTGCTCGCATCCTACCCCACGCCGCAGGTTGCGGCGCACAAGTTTGAAGAGCTCGCCCGGTGGCTTCCCATGAACACCGACGCGCAGCCCGGCAACGGCCGATCGGCACTATTCGCGCGCCGGACGAGTTCGCTCCTTGCCATCGTCGCTCAGAATCCCTCGCGGGCCCTCGCGGACTCTTTGCTTCAACAGATTCACTACGAAAGTCATGTGACGTGGAATGAGCCGTCACACAAGCTAACGGACCCCTCGATTGACCAGATTCTCGTGGGGACAATTGTCGGCACGGGAGTCATCTTGATGTTCGCGCTCGTGGCCGGAATCGGTTTCGGCGGCGTGCGGCTGCTGGTCAAGTACCTCTTTCCCGGAAGGGTCTTCGACCGCAACACGCAGGTCGAAATCCTGCAACTGGGCCTTACAAGCAAGCCCATAGAAGCAAAGGACTTTTATTGAGATTTGGGGTTTCGGCCGGGAAACCCGCCGATCAGATGGCCTCGAGAGAACTGGGAATAACAACGTAACCCATTGAAAACATGTGGGTTTTACTTGTGGATTTCCAGTCGCTTCCCCTCTTGACTTCGCTGTTTCTGCTCTTCTACACTCGACCCCGAGGAAAAGAGTTCTGGTGCCTTCCGCGCATAGGCCTAGAACTATTCTCCCCTCTGGAGAGCCCACCCACATGGGTGGGCTTTCTATTTCGATACCATCTCGCGGAAACCTCTTCTTCATGATGCGGATCGATGGGAGTATCGCGACTCAGATGAAAGCTGTGCAGTACCGATTGTTGGCTGGACTTGTTGACCCGACAGGCACTGGGTGTGGACTTGTGGACTTACTCCAGTCTGACTGGATCACCACGGCGGATCTTGCCACCCTGCAATATAGAAGCGTAGACCCCAACGTTGGCCCCGTTATGCTGAGCCGCTGTGCGCAGGATACCCGCATCCTTCGGGAGGTCGGCCTGAGGCAGCGTCGTCATC
>DATFXF010000055.1:0-29076 GCA_035258565.1 Candidatus Acidiferrales bacterium | reverse complement strand
CCGCCGTAACTGATGAATGGCAGAGGGATTCCCTTCGTCGGCATCATGCCCAGCACGACGCCCAGGTTGATGAGCGCCTGGCTCGTGACCATCACGGTGATGCCCAGCGCGGCGAATCGGCCGAAATCGTCCGGGGCGGCCAGGGCCGCGCGCAGGCCTCGCCAGCCGTAAACGGCGAACAGCGCGAGCACCGCCGCGCCGCCCAGGAAGCCCAGCTCCTCACACAGGACCGCATAGATGAAGTCGGTGTGCGCCTCGGGCAGATAAAACAGCTTCTGCCGGCTCTCCATCAAGCC
Source organism: Candidatus Acidiferrales bacterium (assembly GCA_035258565.1). Lineage (GTDB taxonomy): Bacteria > Acidobacteriota > Terriglobia > Acidiferrales > UBA7541 > DATFXF01. The sequence continues at coordinate 28,780 of DATFXF010000055.1, read as the reverse complement.
CACGCCGAGGAATCCTCCCGAACCCACCGCAATCAGGGACTGCAAGAGCTGGAAGCCATGACGCTGCGGGTCCGCCTCGGGATTCAGGAACGCCATCACGCGCTCGTAGCGGTAAGCCACACGCACAATGAGAAGATAGACGACCGGCAGCGAGGCCACACCCATGCCCAGCAGGTACCAGCCGGAAAGCCCAGCCACGAACATCATCGCCAGCGCGATCAAGAAAACCTCGAGCGCTGTTCCCAGGTCGGGCTGGATCACCACCAGCGCGACGAGCAGCAGGATAGGTCCGAGCGCGGGGCCCAGGGTGTGCAGCGGGTCGTTGATGCCGAAGCCTTGCGGGCGTCGCTGCCTCTCCAAGAACCATGCCAGATAAAAGATCACGGCGAGCTTGGCAAACTCCGAGGGCTGAATGCTTGCCGGCCCGAGGCGAATCCAGCGGTGCGTGGCGTGAGACTTGTCCTGGAAGAACACCACTAAGAGCAAAACAAGCACCACGAAGAGTCCGGTGAAGATCACCGCCGGCTGGCGCAGCCGGTGATAGTCCACGTTCATCATCCAGAACATTCCCGCCCCGCCGAGCGCCAGCCAGACGAGCTGCCGGAGGAGAAAGGCATAGGCGTTGCCAGACTGCTCGCGGGCGATGACCGCCGAGGCGCTGAACACCATCACCGCGCCGACCAGACAAAGGGCCACGGTGGCCAGGAACAGGTAGCGATCCGTTTCGAGTCGTCGCGGCACGTTAATCTCCCCTCGTGGAGCTGGCAATGTCTTGTTCGAGTTGTCGCACGAGCTGCTTAAACACGCGCCCGCGGTGCTCGAAATTCTGGAACTGATCGAAGCTGGCGCACGCGGGCGCCAGCAGCACAATGTCGCCCGGACGCGAGCGCTCAAAGGCCAAGCGCACGGCGCGGTCGAGCGTCCCGGCGATCACCAGCGGAACGGCGCCGCCGAGCTGCCCGGCGATCTTTTCAGCGGCCGCCCCGATGAGCAGGACGAGGTTCGCTCGCTGCGCGAGCGACTCGCGCAGCAGGGTGAAATCGCCGCCTTTGTCTTTGCCACCCAAAACCACGATCAAATGAGCGGGAAATGCGTCCAGGGCCTTCAGCGTGGCGTCGACGTTCGTGGCTTTCGAATCATTATAGAAGTGGACCCCAGCAATTTCAGCGACAAATTCAAGGCGGTGCTCGACGCCCGCAAAGCGGCGCACCGCTCCGGCGATCCCAGCGGGCGTTGCGCCGATGAGCAGCGCCGCCGCTGTGGCAGCCAAAATATTCTCCACATTGTGCTCGCCTCGGAGCCCGATGTCCCCGCGGCCGAGCAGCACCGTCTCCCGACCGTCCCGCCGAAAGACGATTTGGTCGTCCCGCAGGAACGCGCCATTCAGCACGCGTTTCATCCGGCTGAACCAGTACACCTGTGGCCGCGCGGGGGCGTATTCGGTCGCCGCCGGATCGTCGGCATTGACGATTGCGGCGTCCGTTTCCGTCTGGTTTTCGAAGATGCGCGCCTTGGCGCGTGCGTAGTCTTCAAAGGTGGCGTGGCGGTCAAGATGATCCGGGGTGATGTTCAGCAGCAGCCCAACATCGGGCCGCAGGGCTTCAATTGTCTCGAGTTGAAAGCTGCTCATCTCCGCAACCGTCACCGTGGCTCGGCTGGTGGCTTCGACACGAGAGATGAGCGGCGTTCCGATGTTGCCGGCGACCAGCACGGGAAAACCCGCCCGCTCAAGGATGTGACCGATGAGGGAGGTGGTGGTGGTCTTGCCGTTGGAGCCCGTGATGGCCACCAGGCGTCCTTCGAGGAAGCGCCAAGCAAGCTCAATCTCGCTCCAGATCGGAATCCCTTTCGTGCGTGCGGCGGCCAGCGCAGGCATGCTGAGCGGCACGCCCGGGCTGGGCACGATCAGATCCTGTTCGAGGAACGTCGCCTGGCGGTGGCCGCCCAGTTCGAGCGCGCAGCCCGCGGCGCGCAGCTTCTCGGCCGCTTCAGCGACCTCGGCTTCGGCGCGCTCCTCGGAGGCGGTGACGCGCGCGCCGCGTGCGGCGCAGAACAGGGCTGTGGCGATGCCCGTGCGCGCGAGCCCCACCACCAGCACGCGCTGGCCTTCGAGTTCGATCTTCCCTCGCACGCGACTTACCTACCTCAGCTTCAGCGTGGTGAGCGAGAACAGCGCAAAAAATAGCGCCAGGATCCAGAACCGCACGATGATCTTCGATTCGCTCCAGCCCACCAGCTCAAAATGGTGGTGCACCGGAGCCATGCGGAAGATGCGCTTGCCGGTCATCCGATACGAAGCCACTTGCAGGATCACGGAGAGCGCTTCGAGCACAAACACGCCGCCCACGAAGAAAAGCAACACTTCCTGCTTGATGATCACTGCAATCACGCCGATCGAGCCGCCCAGCGCCAGCGAGCCGACGTCCCCCATGAAGATCTCGGCGGGGTGCGCGTTGTACCAGAGGAATCCCATCGAGGCGCCCACCAGCGCGCCGCAGAAAATCGTGAGTTCGCCCACGTGCGGGATGTACTGCATATCCAGATAGGTCGCGAAACGCGCGTGGCTGCTGATGTAGGTCAGGACCGTCAACGCGCCCGCGGCGACCACGACGCAGCCGATGGCCAAGCCATCCAGGCCGTCGGTGAGGTTCACCGCGTTCGAGGAGCCCACAATCACCAGCGTGATGAAGATCAAGAACGGCAGATAGGCGAGAGGCCAAAGGTAAAGGTTGGGCAGCAGAGAGTGAATCACCAGATCGGGATGAAATTTCTTGAAGAAGGGCATGATCAACTGGGTCGAGTACACGCCATAGGCGGTCAACAGGAGCAACACAACTCCGGTGATGGCGCTGACCACAATTTGCAGGAAGAGTTTCGTGCGGCCGGTCAGGCCCAGGCTCTGCCGGCGAACCACCTTATTGTAATCGTCCAAGAAGCCAATGGTCGCAAAGGCCAGAATCGCGAATAGCGCCAGAAGAACGTAGACATTGCTGAGATCCGCCCAGAGCAGGGTGGGCAGAACGGTCGAGATGACAATCAGCACGCCACCCATCGTCGGGGTGCCGGCCTTGGCCTGATGCCGCTCCGGACCTTCCTCGCGAATGAACTGGCCGATTTGCATCTCCCCGAGCCGGCGTATGACCCAGGGGCCCAGCACGAGCGCGAGAAAGAGCGCGGTCAGGCTGGCATAAGCTGTGCGGACGGTGATGTAGCGGAAGACGTTCAAGAGCCTGAAATATCGCTGCAGCACATGGGCCAGAAGGAAGTAGAGCATCTCAGCCCTGCTCCTTCCGGGCGTGCCGGGCCAAGATGGTGTCGACAATGTGCTCCATGTGCACGCCGCGGGAGCCCTTGACCAGAAGCAAATCTCCCGGCGCGACAAAATCCGCGAGAAACGGCGCAGCGTCCGGAGAAGTCGCGAAAAACCGCGCGCGCGATTCCGGATGACCCGCTTCGACAGCTCCGCGAACCAAATGGATGGCCTCACCCTGCACGCCGAAAATCCAATCCATCTTTCCTGTGGCGACAGCCGAGCGGCCAGCGGCGCGGTGGAATTCGGCCGCACTCTCCCCGAGTTCGAGCATCTCGCCTGCGACCAGAATGCGTCGGCGATATCCGGGCGTAGCGGCGACGAGGTTCACCATGGTATCGAGGGCGACCGGGTTCGAGTTATAGCAATCGTTGATCAAAGCAAACCCGCCCTCAAACTGAATCGTTTCCCCGCGCATCCGAGCGGGCTCGAGCCGCGGGAGCACCACGCGCGCTTCGGCGACGCCAACGCCCCAAACACTCGCTGCCGCGAGCGCGGCCAGGGCGTTCGAGACGTTGTGGCGACCCACCAGCCGCAGTTCGAGCCGCGCTTGCTCTCTCGGTGCAATGAAGTCGAAGACCGAGCCCTCGGTGCCACGGTCTTCGATTCGCTCAGCGCGGAAATCAGCTCGGGGCCCCAGCCCGAAGGTCAGCGCGCGACCCCGAGCAACTTCCGCAAACTCTCGGACGCGCTCGTCGTCGGCATTCAGCACGGCAACCGATTCTGCGCCAGCCAATCCCTCGATGAGCTCGCGCTTCGCCAGGGCCACCTCCTCCAGTGAAGAAAAGAACTCGAGATGGACCGGAGCCACACGTACGACCACGCCGACATCGGGTTCGGAAATCTGGGCCAGGCGCGCAAGCTCGCCGCGGTGCGACATGCCGAGCTCGACCACGGCTGCCTCGTGCGCCTCGTCGAGTCCGAGCAGCGTCAGCGGCAGGCCGTATTCGTTGTTGAGGTTGCCCTCGGATTTCAGAACGCGAAAGCGCGCGGCCAGCAGCGCCGCCAGGATTTCTTTGGTTGTGGTCTTGCCTACCGAACCCGTAACGCCTACCAGACGCTTCCCCCACCGGCGCCGCACCGCCAGCGCCAGTTGCTGGAGCGCGGCCAAGGTGTCTTGCACGGCAAATAGCTTTTCGCGGACCGTCTCCCCATAGCCCGGCAAGCAGTCCCGGGCGACCACTGCGGCCGAGGCCCCGGCTGCCAAAGCCGCGGCCACAAAACTGTGTCCATCGTGACGCGGCCCGTGTATGGCGATGAACAGCTCTCCGGGAGCAACGGTGCGTGAATCAATCGAGACGCCGACCAGCCGGGCCAGGGGGTCGAGCCCGGCGGGAGGCGCAACACCCAGAGCGCCAGCCACCTCTTCAAGCGTCCACCGCATAGCGTTCCTAACGGGCTGAGCCTCACGGGTCCGGAGCAACCTGTTGTGGAGCGTCCCGTCCGACCTGGGCCGACAGGCGCGGAGAGCCGCGCTCGCCTGGCCTCCCTAGCCGCGCCGGCGGAGCAACTGCCGCGCCACTTCGCGGTCGTCAAAATCAAGTGTGCGGTCTCTCAGGACCTGGTACGTCTCATGGCCCTTCCCGGCCAAAAGAACAATGTCGCCCGGGCGTGCCTCGTCGAGCGCGCGCTCGACTGCCACCGCGCGGTCCGGCTCCACCACGTATTTCGCCTTGGTCTTCTGCAAGCCGACAACCACATCATTGATAATGCGCAGCGGATCCTCGCTGCGCGGGTTGTCGCTGGTGAGCACGACGATGTCACTCGCGTTCCCGGCCACCTCGCCCATCAGCGGGCGCTTGGCGCGGTCGCGGTCGCCCCCGCAGCCGAAGACGGTAATGACGCGGCCGGAGTGGTTTAACTCCCGCGCGGTTCGAATCAGGTTGCGCAGGGCATCGTCGGTATGCGCATAGTCTACGACAACCAGAAATGGTTGCCCTAGGTCAACGCGTTCGAAGCGCCCCGGCACGCGGTCGAGTTGCCGGATGCCCGCCTCGATCGCCGTGCGTCCGATCCCGAGTCCGATGGCCGCCCCGATGGCCGCCAGAATGTTGTACACGTTGATGCGGCCGACGAGCGGGGAGCACACTTCGATTTTGCCTATCGGCGTTGTGGCCGTGAATTCAAGACCGGAGAAGGAGAGTGCAAACTTGCTGGTCTTTATCTCAGCGCCACTCTCGAAGCCATAGGTGAGCGTCGACGCGGTGAGGCCCAGCAGCCGCACGCTGTAGGGGTCGTCTCGATTGATGACGCCGACGGCGGGGGCACTGACTCCGGTGCCTTCGAACAAGCGGCGCTTGGCGGCGAAATAATCCTCGAAGTTCTTGTGGTAATCCAGATGGTCGCGGGTCAGGTTGGTGAAGATCACCACTTGGAAGGGACAGCCCCACACGCGGTCCATCGCCAGGGCGTGCGAACTGACTTCCAGAACCGCGTGCGTTCCCCCGGCGTCGCGGACCTCGGCGAGGAAACCTTGCAGGTCGAGCGATTCGGGCGTCGTGTTCGTGGCCACGCGCGAGGCATGCGGTGTGCGGTATTGAATCGTGCCGAATAAGCCCACGCTGTAGCCAGCCGAGCGGAGGATCGAATCCAGGAGAAAGCATGTGGTGGTTTTTCCGTTTGTACCGGTGACCCCGAGGAGCTTCAGGGCTTCGGCCGGGTGGCGGTAATAGTTCGCGGAGGCGATCGCCAGAGCCCGGCGGGCATTGGCCACCTCCACCCACTCGACTGATCGCGGCACGTCGGGCGGCGTGCTCGCTTCGCTCACTACAGCCGAGGCACCGCGCTCGATCGCCTCGCACACAAAACGATTGCCGTCTGTTTTTTCTCCTCGAACGGCAAAGAAGAGCGTACCCGGGGTGACCTGGCGGCTATGGTAGGCAAGCCGGGTGATCTCGATGTCGGCGTTTCCGGGGTGTTGTCTGAGTTCGGCCCCGATCAGTAGGTCCCTGAGTCTCATTCCCGAGCCCACTAGTATAGGATGCCCCTCAGTGCTCCTCCAATGGGCCACCCGGCCGGCCCTCAACGGCCACGCCCTGAGGTGGTTACCAGAGCCGCTGAGCGCGCGAAGCGCACGGTGATGCGGGCGCCGCGCCGGACGGTCGCACCGGCCTCTGGACTCTGCTCCACAGCAACCCCCGTGCCAATCAGAACCAGGTGGAGGCCCAGGTGCAGGCATTCCTCGGTGACACTGCGAACCGTTTTTCCTGCCAGGGATGGCACGGTGACCTCGGCGCCTTCTGCCGTAGCCACCGCGGGCTCCGCTACGGCCTTCACCGGCTCGGCCGGTGCCACCACTTCGACCGCCGGGCTCATCTCCACCTGGGCCGCGTCGAAGTCGCTCACATCGCTCGGCGGAGTGGGTTGCTCCCGATTCGAGGCGCGCTCGCGGCTGGGCGCTAGGACCAGATCGCGGGGGACGTCCAGATAGGCCAATACCTGTTCGGCGACGCGCTTGAACACCGGCGCGGCAACCTCACCGCCGTGATGAGGGCCAACCGGCGAATCGAGTGTGACCAGGACGGTCAGCACTGGATTGTTGAGCGGAGCAAACCCGACAAACGAGGCAATCACCTTCGTGGGCGAGTAGCGGCCGGTGGCCTGGTCAATCTTTTGCGCGGTGCCGGTCTTGCCCGCGGCCGTGTAGCCATCGAGCCGCGCCAGTTTACCGGTGCCTTCCAGGATCACGCCCTCCATCATGCGGCGCAGCGTCGCCGCGGTTGGTGGACTGAGCACCCGACGGGGCGCGGTCTGTTCAGGGGGCAGCACCTGGGGGCCGCGGCGCAACTCGCGCAACACATGGGGACGATAAAGCATTCCGCCATTGGCGATGGCCGAGACCGCGGTCGCCAGTTGCAGGGGCGTGACGCCCACCTCCTGCCCCATGGAGATGGCGCCAATGGAGATTGCCGACCAGTTCTCCACCCGGCGCACCAGCCCGCGATTTTCGCCGGGCAGGTCAATGCCCGTGGGGCTGCCGAAGCCAAAGGCGCGGATGTATTCGTAGAGCCGCAGCGCGCCCAGGCGCAGGCCGACCTTGATCGCGCCAACATCGCTCGAATGTGCCAGGATCTGGGCCACATTCAACAGACCGAATGGTTTGTGGTCGCGGATGCGGTGATTGGCGATATAGATGGCGCCCCCCTGGCAATCGATCACTTCCTCGGGTCGCGTGATGCCCTCCTCGAGCGCCGCGGACAGGGTGATGAGCTTAAAGGTGGAGCCGGGCTCGTAGAGCGCGCCGATCGCGCGGTCCATGCGCGAGTCCGCCGAGCTCGAGCTGGCCGCATTGGGATTGAACGCCGGCCAATTGGAGACGGCCAGCAACTCGCCTGAATTCGGGTCCTGTACGATGATCGTGCCGGCAAGCGCGTGCGTATCGCGGATGGCCGTGGCCAGCTCCTTCTCGGCGATGTACTGAATCTTTTCATCGAGCGTCAGAACGGCGCTGGCGCCCGCATCGGCGGCCTGCTCGTTGCGGTCATACCAGCGCCGGCGGGCGTCCGCCAAAATCAGCATCCGGCCGGGCTTGCCGCGGATCTGAGCATCCGCGGCATACTCGACTCCCGCGAGTCCCTTTTCATCGACGTCCACATGACCGATGACGTGCGCCGCCAATTTGCGCTTGGGGTAAAACCGCTGGTTCTCCTTCTGGAAATAGATACCGCGCAGATTGAGCGCCTGGATACGGGCCACTTGCTGCGGCGAGAGTTTGCGCGCAACCCACACGAAGGACCGCGAAGAGGAGAGCTTGGCTTCCATCTCTTCCGCTGAGGTGTGCAGGGCGCGAGCAAGCAGCCGCGACGCCATGGCCACATTCCGAATCTCCGCCGGGACAGCAAAGCAGGAGTCGACCGAGATGCTCAGGGCCAGCTCCCGGAGGTTGCGGTCATAGATGGCACCGCGCTTGGGACTGATTTCGACGATGCGCTGCTGCTGTCGCTGTGCGCGCGCCAGGTAATCGCTATGGCAGATGAGCTGAAGGTAGGCGAGGCGGCCGAGTGCTGCCCCCGCCCAGAGCGTCGCGACGACGGCCACCAGCAGCACTCGGGCGGGGGAACTGCGCAAATCCATTTTCCTACCGGGGCTCCGAATCACATGGTGTAACGTCCCTCGGGGTGGGCCCTGCCGGCCTCCTCCGCGGACCGACACTCTCGAGGGCGATCAGGCAAGCGCTCGATGGACGCGATCGCCCGGCTACTGCGTCCTACCTCGAGAGGCGCCACGCGCCTGAGCCAGCACCTCCTCGCTCGAGGCTTCGGCCGGGGCAACCTGACCGGCTACCGGCACTGTCAGGCCGAGCTGATGGCGGGCGATCAAGTCAATGCGCGTCGGCGAGCGCAGGGCGGCAACCTCCAGTTTGAGCTGCTGATTGAGCTCTGCAGCCTGGGCTCGTTCCGATTTCAAGGCCTCCAGCTGGTAGCTCAACTGGATGTACTCGAAATGCTGCCAAGCATAGAGAAAAAAGGCGCCCGCTAGGACCACCCCGAGCACCACCAGCCGGAAGCACTCGCGCAGGCGGTTCGGCGCCGCGAGGCGCACGAGTCGCGAGTTGTCAATCTCCTTGACGGTGTAGAATTCGGTCATACGATCGCTGTCTCCAAGGACTGGCTTGGGAGCTCCTTTTTTTCGGCCACGCGCATCTTTGCGCTGCGCGCACGGGGGTTCCGACGAACCTCCTCAGCCGAAGGCAGCACCACTTTTCTGGTTAGGATTCTCAGGACACCATCTCGGGCGAGCCGCAGGAACGCCTGCTTGACCAACCGATCTTCGAGCGAGTGGTAGCTGAGCACCACCCAGCGTCCGGAAGAAACTAATGTGGCAGGAGCCCTCGAAAGAAACTGCTCGAGTTCCTCCATCTCTCGATTCACCGCAATCCGCAGCGCCAGAAACGTTTTTGTCGCGGGATGCAGTTTCTGCCTTCCCCTTTTCTTGAGGGCCCCTGCCACAACCGTTGCCAGGTGTTCGGTGTCCCAAAGGGGACGCGCCCGAACAATGGCCCTGGCGATCTTCCGGGCCGCCCGCTCCTCGCCATAGCGAAAGAGCAGGTCGGCCAGATCCTTCTCTGGCCAGTAATTCACAATCTCTGCTGCCGTGCTCTGCGCGTCGGGATCCATGCGCATGTCCAGCGGGCCGCCGTAGCGAAAAGAAAAGCCGCGCTCGGCGCTATCCAGTTGCAGGCTCGAGACGCCCAGGTCGGCCAGCACACCGTCGGCAGGTGGCAGTTTCAAGGCCCGGGCGATCTCTTCGATTCTCGAGAAGTTCGCGTGCACCAGAATCACCTGCCGTTCGTACACCCTCAGCCGTTCCCGGGCTAGCTCGAGCGCCCGTGGGTCGCGGTCGATGCCGATCAGCCGCCCGGAAGAGAGTTGCCGGGCAATTTCGAGCGCGTGTCCTCCCAACCCGACGGTCGCGTCGATATAGGTCCCTTCCGGCCGGATTCGCAACCAGCGCACTGCCTGTTCGACGAGAACCGGGGTATGCTGCGCACTCAATCCTAGATGCCTAAGTCGTCCAGGACCTTCTCGTCTTCCGCCGTGATGGGGTTCTTGCTCAGGTTCTCGAGGAACCGAGCGTGGTTCCAAACTTCCAGGTAGTTCAAGTTCCCCAGGACGTCCACCTCGCCCTTCATCTGTGCGGCTTCTCGAAGGATGGGCGGAATCAACACCCGGCCTTGCCGATCCACTTCCACGACCTGGCCGAAATAGTTCGTCCGGGCTAGAAACTTCTGCTTGGTTCGGTTGTGTGAAGAGAGTCGAGCCAGCCGCGCCTCGATCTCGTTCCAGATCTTCATGGGGTAGATGCGCACGTAGTCCCCGTTTTCACTGGTTACGTAGAACTGCGCACCGTACTCGCGGAGAGTCTCGAGGAACGTGGCAGGCACTTTGAGCCTGCCCTTCTCGTCGACTGTCGCCAGCGAGTTGCCGCGCAGCATTTTGGAACTGGCCGGAAGACACGAAATGTGCTCCCGGCATCACCACAGCCTTTCACGATTTACCACTTCTCCCCACTTTGGCCCACGATTGTAGGCGCGCTTTTTCGCTTGTCAAGGGAAATCCACCCCTGCACGGAAAATTCTTGTGGAAAATTTGGATGCAAGTGACCCTGGGCCCCCGAACCACTACCAATGGTGTCGAAGTGGATCGAGCGACCGATGCCTAGGCCCAAGATTCCCCCGCCGTCCGAGAATGTGGCCTAAGGGTAACTGGTACTCGCCACCTGGAGGCGAGTTTGCTTAGGGGTTATCCGGGGAAGGCTGGGGTGGCGAACCCACGCGGAGACGGCTCAGATCCCGCAGCATAGTCCGTTCGTCCGGATGGAGACCCTCGAGGAAGGCCTCGTCACTCAGCTTGGCACTGCGGGCCCTGTCGTCGAGGCCGCGCAGGGAAGCGAGTTTCTCGAGGATCACTTTGCGGCGGTCCGGCGGGAGCCTCTCCCATTGAGGCAGGAGTTGTTCCCGGACATATTGCTTCTGTTCTGGCGTCAGCTGCCGCCAGACCCTTTCCCGTTCACGCACCGCGGCGCGCTGCTCGGGCGATAGGCTGTTCCATTGTTCGAGCCGCTTGCGGATCTGCGCCTGACGCTCTGGTGGAAGGCTCCTAAACCGTTCGTTGTTGCTCAAGAAGCGCCCCTGCTCCCCGGGCGACATCTCTTGGACGCGCTCCATCCAGCCCGGGGGCAGGCCCATCGCTGGACGGCGTTCGTGCTGCTCCTTCTTGGCGCCACCGGTTTCGCGGGGCGCAGGATTGCGCTTCGGCTGCGCCGGCCGGTGCTGACCCTTTTCCTTGCCCTGTCCAGCGCCACGCTGCGCCCACAAAGCTGGCGTTGCTGCCCCCACGATGAGCAGCAGTGCCAAAGAGCGCGCAAGGTGGAATCGCCGGTCCCGCATTACATCACTCGATCGCCATCCGCCGGCGTGGCCACGGGCAGCTCCGAGAGCGCGTCGAAATTGGCCAACACGTCATAGTCCTCAAGCACGGGCAGGTCTTTGATCATCTTGAACTCAGCCTCGCTGCTGGGCGGAACTGCAGGAGTCGAGTGTGTGGCTGGCGGCAGCGAAGAAATCCACACCGAAAGCAGCAGCAGGAGCGAAGCGGCAAAGGCCAGGCGCGGCGAGGGCAGTAGCCACGAGAAAGCGCTTGGGCGCGGCTCCCGAGCGATCCGGGCACGGACGCGGGCGTCAAAGGCGGGCGTAGGCACCTCCCCGGGCACTTCATCCAACACGCCCCAGAGGACCCGGAACCCCTCGGCACGAGTCCGGCAAGGGCCGCACACGGCGAGGTGAGCCTCCACTTCGCGGCGCTCGGCCGGGTTGGCCCTTTCGTCGAGGTAAGCAATCAGTCGATTTTCCATCTGTTCGCACTTCATGAGAACCTTCCTTCCCTCCTGCTCTAAGCCTTGGGCGGATTCACCAGCGGGGCCAACTCAACCCGCAGTGTTTCATAGGCGCGGAACAACAGCGACTTCAGCGCGCTCTCCGAACACTCCAGGATCCGCGCAATCTCCTCGTAGTCGAGCTCATGATACTTGTGCAGCAGCACCGCTGCGCGCTGTTTTTCCGGCAACGCCTCGATCGCGCGACGAATCAGCGCAGCGTGGTCGCGCTCCATCAAGTGCTGCTCGATGCCGGGCTCGCGGTCCGGCAGATCCACCGCCCGGCAGCCATTCTCGCCAGACTGCTCCAAGGAGATCTCCCCTTGGCGGTAGCGGCGGTCGCGGAGCGCATTGAGTGCCAGATTCGTCGCGATCCGGAACAGCCAGGTGGTGAACTTGGCGTTGGGCGAGTATCTCTTCCGCGCGCGATAGACACGAAGGAAAACTTCCTGCGCTAGGTCTTCTGCCGCGGCCCGATCCCGCACCATCCGATAGAGGAAACTGACCAGCGGAATCCGGTACTTCTGGAGCAAAGGCTCGAAGGACGCATCGTCCCCGGCCTTTACGTCCAGCATGAGTTGGACGTCCGACCTGGCCATGGCCTCCACATTTTATCGAACCCCGGGAAGGCCAAAAAGTTGCGGATGCAATCGGTTACTGGGCGCTGGCCTCTGGCTACAAGCACCCGCCGGCGAAAGGCGTGACGAAAATGCCGGGTCGCGCTAGAAGCGGAACAGGCGGTCGAGCGCGAGCATCAGAGCCACTCCCAAGAACACGACCAAGGCCAGGCGCACGCCCGGCTCGCGGTTGACTTCGGGCAAGAGGTCGGACGCGGCGACGTAAAGCGTGACGCCCGCCGAGAGCGGCAGCGCATGGCGGACCTGGGCCGAGAGTACGCCCATGAGCAGTACCCCGGCCAGGGTGGCCGCTCCCAGCATGACCGACGAGAGCAGCGCCACACGCCGGCTCTGCCCGCTGGCCAGCATGAGGGACGCCACGGTGAATCCCTCGGGCAGCTTGTGCAGAACGACGGCCAAGAAAATCACTCCACCCAGCCAGGTGGAGACCAGGAAGCCCGAGGCGATGGCCACGCCGTCGAAAAAGGTGTGCATCGTCAACCCCAGCAGCGCCGCAAGACCGGCGTGCTCGGTCCCCATCACACTCACGTGCGTTTCCTCGCCGAAGTGAAAATGCGGGGCCAGGGTGTGCTCGAAGAAGTGCACCAGGAAAAAGCCTCCGAGCACAAGGAGCAGCGCGGGGTCGCCGTCGAGCCGCAGGGACTCGGGGATCACCTCGAGAAAGACTGCGGCAAGCATGAATCCCGCGCCGAGGGCGACGAAGTATTTCAAGTACTCGCGCGACCACTCGCGTCGCACGATAAAGAGCCCTCCCAACACATTGGCCGCGGCTGCCGTCAGCCCTAGCGCCAGGGCCAGAAGCACACGCGATGGGGGTAGCGAGCGCATTGCTCCGCTTTCTAGGTGCCATGGCGGAACAGGATCACATCACCGTCTTCCACCACATATTCCTTTCCCTCAAGTTTCAACCGCCCGTGCTGGCGCGCGGCCGCGAGGCTGCCCGCCTCGAGCAGGTCGTCCGCGTGCACAACTTCCGCCTTGATGAAGCCGTGCTCGAAATCGGAATGGACCGTGCCGGCGGCTTTAAGCGCAGTCGTACCACGGCGAATCGTCCATGCACGGCATTCCGCCTGGTTGCAGGTGAAGAACGAGATCAGTCCGAGCAGTTTGTAGGTGGCATGAACCAGCCGGTCGGGTCCCGACTCCTTTAGCCCGTAGGCGGAAAGCATCTCGGCGGCTTCGGCTTCTCCGAGCTCGGCCAGCTCTGCTTCGATTCTGCCGCAGATGGGCACCAGTGCGGTGTTCGGCTTCCCGGCAAGTGCGCGGAGGTTGTGCTTCTCCATGGCCTGATCGATCTCTCCAACCTCCGCGTCGCCCAAATTGGGCACGTAGAGCATCGGCCTGGCGGAGAGGAACATGAAGCTCGAGAGCAGCCTTTGCTCGTCCGCGCTGAACCCCACCTCGCGCAGCGGCCGTTCTTGCTCCATCAGAGAGCGGCAGCGGCTCAGCAGGGCGAGCTCAGCGGCCAGCGCAGGCTCTTTCTTTTTCTTGAGGTCCTTTTCGATGCGCTCGATCCGGCGCGCGGCCTGGTCGAGGTCCTTGAGCAACAATTCAAGTTCCAGGTTCTCGGCGTCGCGCAAAGGGTCTATCCGGCCTGAAGCGTGCGGCACCACAGGATCATCGAAGACGCGCAGGACGTGTGCCAGCGCGTCCACTTCGCGCAACTCGGTCAAGAATGGGGAATCCCTGGCTCGATCCTCGACCGGCCCGCCCGAATCCACATATGCAATTGTCGCTTGCGTTACCTTGCGCGGGTGATAGAGCTCGGCCAGGCGCTCGAGACGCCGGTCGGGCACCCGCGCCACGCCGACATGGGTCGCTCGCTGTGCCACCTTCGTGTCCGGATGTGCATGCGTAAGGATTTTGAACAGACTGGTCTTACCAGCGCGTGGTAATCCGATGATTCCGGTCTGCATCAGGCGGGCATACTAGCACAGCGCACTCGGACCATTGGCGACCACGCTGGCGAATAAGCCACCCACAAAGGCAGCCGGGATGCTCCCACCGAGGTTCCCAAAGATAGAAACTCGAGAAAGCGCAAAATGGTTGACATCCGGAAATTCCGTTAGAATGATTCGGCTTGGGTACGAAAAAAATGGTGGGCGATCAAGGACTTGAACCTTGGACCTCTCCCGTGTGAGGGGAGCGCTCTAACCACTGAGCTAATCGCCCCTAAACGACTGTTTCTAACAGAAGCCCAGGCCTTTTTCAACCGCCGCCCGGATCGATAGAAACCATGCCCACGGCCACTGCCAATCGGATTGCCCAGCTCCAGCGCTCGATCGCCACGGTCATTAAGGGCAAGGACGAGGCCATCCAGCTGGCCCTTATCGCCCTGCTGGCCCGGGGACACCTGCTGATCGAGGACGTGCCGGGCGTAGGCAAGACCACCCTGGCACAAGCGCTGGCGCGGTCGTTCAACTGCTCCTTTCACCGCATCCAGTTCACCTCGGACCTCTTGCCCAGCGACGTGATCGGCATCAGCATGTTCAACCAAACACTCCAAGAGTTCGAGTTCAAGCCGGGCCCGATCTTTGCCAACATCGTGCTGGCCGACGAGATCAACCGCACCACGCCCAAGACGCAGTCGGCGCTACTCGAGGCCATGAACGAGGCGCAGGTAACCGTGGACAACCGCACGCACCCCCTGCCCCAGCCCTTCATGGTCATGGCCACGCAGAACCCCATCGAGCATCACGGCACCTACCCCCTGCCGGAATCGCAGCTCGATCGCTTCCTGCTGCGCATCCGCATGGGCTACCCCTCGCGCTCGAGCGAAAAGGAGATCATCCGCAATCACCATGGCCCTTCTTCGATCGCTCGGATCCAGCCGGTGATGGAAGCGCAGGACATCGTGGCCATCCAGGAAGCCGTCGAGGGCGTGCGCGTGGATGACGCCCTGCTTGATTACGGGCTCGAGATCGTGACGCGCACCCGCCAGCTCGACCAGCTCAGCCTGGGCGTCAGCCCTCGCGGAGCGGTGATGCTCCGGCGTGCGGCGCAAGCGCGGGCGTTCAGCGAAGGCCGCGACTTCTGCCTGCCCGACGACTTCAAGCAGCTCATCCTGCCTGTCTTCGGTCACCGCGTGCTCGTGAACACGCGCTACGCCTCGACGCAGCGAAAGTCCGAGCAGGCGGAAGCCATCCTGAGCGAGATCGTCGAGTCCACGCGCGTTCCCCTTTGATGGCCGCCCCAATCCTTTCCCGCTGGTGGCAAGGACTCGACCGGCCGAGCTGGCGCAGCTTCGCCCTGGCCCTGGCTGCGCTCGGCCTCGCGCTGTTGCTGGCGCTCTATTCCGGCGCGGCCGCCGAAACCGGGCGACTCTGGCTCGCCGGAGGCTCGGCGCTGGCGGCCCTGGCCCTGGCCGGCTGGGTGGCACTGACCATCGTCCCCGTGTTGGCGCGGCGTACGCCGCTCGGCTGGCTCGCCGATCACATTGATTACAAGCTGACATGCGAAGGCGGGGTCTATCTCTTCGTGGTCTTCGCCGTAGCGTTTGCCGCGCTGAACACCGGCAATAATCTGCTCTTCTTGGTGCTGGCCAGCTTGCTGGCGGGCATCATCGTGTCGGGAGTCATGTCGCGCATCGTGCTGACCGGCATCGAGCTGAAGCTCGATCTGCCCGAGCACGTGTTCGCCAAGCAACCTATTCTCGTCCTGCTCGAGCTGCGCAACGCCAAGCAAACCCTGCCTTCGTTCTCCCTCGGTGTCGTGGGCAAGCAAGCGCCCGGGAGCGCGCCGATTTTGGCGCGGCCTGTCTATTTCCCCTACCTTCCCCGGCGGCAAGCCGTCCGCCAGCGGGTCGAGCTATGCTTTCCCCGGCGCGGCATCTACCGCCAGGAATCGTTCGGCATCCGTACGAAATTTCCGTTCGGCTTCCTCGAAAAAACTTGCCGCGTGGATCGAGAACTGGAACTGGTGGCCTATCCGCAGATTGAGCCCACCGAGGAGTTCTACGAAGTCTTGCCCCTCGTGAGGGGCGAACTCGAGAGCTTCATGCGGGGCCGCGGCCACGACCTCTACTCCATCCGCGAGTACCAGCCCACCGACGGCGCGCGCTTTGTGGACTGGAAGGCCTCGGCGAAGACCGGCACGCTCAGGGTGCGCGAGTTCACCCGCGAAGACGAGCGGCGCGTGATGCTGGTGCTGGACCCCTTTCTCGCGGTGAGCGCCCGACGTGACACGGGGCTGCTCCCCGAAGAGGTAGAGGAAAAATTCGAGCGCGGCGTCACCCTGTGCGCCTGCCTGGCTTGGCACTTCTACGAGATCAGCTCGGAAATGGAGTTCCGCACCGCGGACGTGGCCACCGGGATGTTTCCGGCCGGTAAGATCATCTACGATGTCCTGCGGCATCTGGCGTTCGTCCAGCCTCGCCCGGCAGAACTGGGCCATGATTTTCTTGCCCGGCTGACCCAGGAAACTCAGATCTTCAAGATCATCCTGACGAGCCAGCCGCGTGGATCGATTCCGACCAGTTTGTGGACCTCGTCCTACTTCCTCTTCCTCGAGTCGCTCGAGCAGGCCCACTGATTCACGGCGCACGCCCCCCCTTAAAAATGTGCGAGAATGGCGCGCGAAGCCGGTTTTGCCGAGCCCCACGGTCTTCGCGCCGCCGTGAAACTTGCCGCGAAAGAACTTCCGGAGTTCCGCGAGCGCTTGCTGGCCTGGTTTTCGTGCCGCAAGCGCGACCTGCCCTGGCGCCGAACGAAAGACCCCTACCGCATTTGGCTAGCGGAAGTGATGCTTCAGCAGACGCGTGTGGCGGCTGTTCTTCCCTACTACCGGCGCTTTTTGCGCCGCTTCCCTACCCTTAGGGCCCTGGCGCGGGCGCGAGCCGAGCAGGTGCTCCGGCGCTGGGCCGGTCTCGGCTACTATAGCCGCGCGCGCAATTTGCTTCGCACAGCGAAGGTTCTCGAGGCTCGCCACCAGGGCCGCTTTCCGCGCGAGATGGAAGCCGCCCTGCGCTTGCCTGGCATAGGCCACTACACGGCGGCTGCGGTGCTTAGCATGGCCTACGGTGCCCCTTACGCCGTACTCGACGGCAATGTCGCTCGGGTGCTCGCGCGCCAAGAGGCCCTGCGCGGGGACCTGCGCGCGCCGCGGCGCTGGCGCCAGTTGGAGGGCCTCGCCGAGAACCTCCTCGCGCACGAGGCCCCGGGCGACTGGAACCAGGCCATGATGGAGCTGGGCGCCACGGTGTGCACGCCCCGCGCACCGCACTGCAGTGTATGTCCGGTCTCGCGCTGGTGCCGCGCCTACCGCCTGGGCATGGCTCGATCGCTCCCCACCGCGCGGAAGAAACGCCCATCGGTGCGGGTCCAAATCGCGGCTGCCGTTTTGCTCGACCCACGCGGCCGGACCTTGCTGGTCAAGGACACGGAGGGGCATGACGGTGCCCTTTTCTCCCGCCTGTGGCAGTTTCCTGCCCTCGACGTCTCACGCCTTCCGACCGATGAGCTGGCGCGCTACTTGCACTCGCTGGTCGGCAAGGACTCGGGTGACCCTCGGCCGCTCCCATCTGCGCGTCACCTGGTAACGTTTCGCGAGGTCACCCTCGCTCCCTACCTCGTGCGTGTCGCTCGCCTGCCGAAGGTCCGAGGTGCCAGGACTCCTCCGCTTGCCAAACTCGACCGCCTGCCCATCTCAAATGCCACGTGCAAGATCGCCGCCATCGCCTTGCGCCATGCCTCGGGTCAACCCGGCTCATCTGAATCCCTTGATGGGGGAGGTGTTATCCGTTTCGCGCGGCGCTCCCGGCCCGCGCGGAGTCGGGTGCTAGAATTCCCTCAGTGCCATGCCGCCGAGCGAAGCCCCGAGCGCGACGTCTCTCACGGCACTGCATCGCTACTTCGAGATTTCGCTATTCCTTCTACTCCTCACGAGCCTCTTGACCTTGGTCTCGACCGGCAAGCTCGACCCCGTTTCGGTCATCGTGCCGCCCGTCGCGCTCGTCGTTAAAGCCTACCGCGCGTGGCGCGGCTGTGGGCCAGAACTTTCCCATCAAGCGACCACCTGGCTGAGCGCGGCCTATTTTGTTTTCTTTCCCGCGGACCTCTGGGTCTTCTCGAGAGCCCTGGCAGTGCATGCGCCCAACCCGGCACTCTACGCTGCCCTGCTGGCGGCCATTCACCTCATGCTCTTCGCCATGGTGCTGCGCCTGGCGAGCGCCAGCACAACGCGCGACTATCTGTTTCTCGCCTTGCTGGCCTTTGCAATGATGCTCGGCGCGGCCATCCTGACGGTGGACACGACGTTCCTTATCCTTTTCCTGATCTTCCTTGTCCTGGCGGTCTCGACGTTCGTTGGCCTTGAAATGCGGCGCAGCGCCGCAGGCTCATCGACGCCGGCGCTGGAATTCGGAACACCCGCGGCACGGCGGCTCCATCGTGCGCTCGGCCTCACCTCCGCATCTGTGGCCCTCAGCGCGCTCGTGATCGGTGCCGGAATTTTTTTCCTGCTCCCCCGGTTCACCGCCGGTTATCTACCGGGACTCCATTTGCAGCCCTCGCTGATCTCTGGCTTCACGGACGATGTCGAGCTCGGCCAGATCGGTCGAATCAAGAAGAACCCTGCGGTGGTGATGCGCGTGCGCCCGGAGGGGGACCCGCAGCGCCTGCCGAACCTCCGCTGGCGCGGCATTGCGCTGACCAGGTTCGATGGCCGGCGGTGGTCCACTGAGGAGCACGAACAGAAGGCCGTTCTCCCGGCCGCGGACGGCTGGTTCTTGCTCGGCGCGCCGCCCGTGTCTATGCGCCTAAACTCGAACGCGCTCGGCTATACCGTCCTGCTCGAGCCCGTGGCCAGCGATGCCCTTTTCGTTGCGGCGCAGGCCGACCGTGTGCGCGGCCGCTTCGGCCGAGAAGCCGGCCCGCGACGCAGTTACCTGTTGCTGGACAAGACTGGTTCCCTCTCGAACCCCTTCCACAACTTCGAGCGCTTGCGCTACGAAGCCCTCTCCTACCTGCCCAGGGTGGCGCCCGAACAGCTGCGCGCCGCCTCGACGGACTACCCTCGCGAGCTCCGCCAAGTTTACTTGCAGTTGCCCGATCTTGATCCGCGCATTCCGGCCCTCGCACAGCAGGTCGCTTCGCGTTCGCCCACCGCGTATGACAAGACTCGGGCCATCGAGATGTACCTCCGCACACACTACGGTTACACCCTCGACCTTTCGGGCTCGCCCGCCGAGCACCCCCTGGCGCACTTTCTCTTCGAGCGTCGCGCCGGACATTGCGAGTACTTTGCCGCCGCGATGACGGTGATGCTGCGCACGCAGGGCATCCCGGCGCGCTACGTCAACGGCTTCCTACCCGGCGAGTACAACGAACTCGGCCAAGACTTCATCGTGCGTGCGCGCGACGCGCATAGTTGGGTCGAAGTTTATTTCCCGGACGTTGGTTGGATCCCCTTCGACCCCACTCCGCCCGCGGACGCGGCTCCCCTGGGGCTGCTCGGCCGGCTGGCGCTCTATTGGGATTGGTTCGAGCTTACCTGGAGCGAATGGGTGGTCAATTACGATTTCGCGCACCAGATGACGCTGGCGCACAACCTCCAGCGGCTCTCGCACTCCTGGACCGAGCGCGTGCGGACAGGTCTCGAGCGCGCGCACCGCAGAATTCTGGAGCGTTTGAAGGAGTGGCAGGCGCGCGCGCTCCATGCGCCTCACGCCCTCGGAGGGGCCCTGGGCGCTGTCCTTCTCGCCCTCCTGCTCCGCAACCGGGCTAGCCGGCAAGCCCTGTCCAACTTTTGCCTGCTGTGCTCGGGCTCGCTCCCCAAGTCACATCCTCGCGCCGCCACACTGCGCTACGAGCTGATGCTCAGGCTACTGGCGCGTCGTGGGCTCAAAAAGCCGCCGGGGCAGACGCCGCGCGAGTTTGCCGCTTCGTTGCCGGCCACGGAGCTCACCGAACCGGTCGGCCAGCTCACCGAGCTCTACCAGAACGCGCGCTACGGCGGCCGCCCGCTCGAAGAGCAGGCCATGTCCGAGCTTCTCCTCTCGGTCAAATCTCTCCTGCGCATCACCGCGCCACCTGCTTAGGCGCCCGAGACCTCGCTGCCGGTATGCTAGAATGCAGGGTTTCGGGACCACACGGAAAGCGCACTCGGATGCCCAAAGTCGGATTCGTCAGCCTGGGATGCCCGAAGAACCTCGTCGACAGCGAGGTGATGATGGGAATTCTTCAGCGCAGCGGCTGCGAGCTGACTTCGCGGGCCGACGAGGCGGATGTGCTCGTGGTGAACACCTGCAGCTTTATCGCCCCGGCAGAAAAGGAGTCGGTCGAGACCATCCTCGAAATGGCCGAATACAAGAAGTTCGGCACGGCGCGGAAGCTGATCGTGGCGGGGTGCCTGGTCGAGCGCCACGGCAACGAGATCCTGGAACAAATCCCCGAAGTGGACGCCGTCCTGGGTACCGGCGAGGTGGAGCACATCCTGGAAGCGGTGGCCGGGGAGCTGGCTCGCGAGAATTCGGAGGCGCCTGCCGCGCCGCCCGCGTACCTCTACCACGACTTGACACCGCGCATCCTGGCGACGCCGCGACACGCGGCCTACATCAAGGTTGCCGAGGGCTGCGACCACCCTTGCACCTTTTGCATTATCCCGCAGTTGCGTGGGCGCTTCCGCAGCCGGAGGTTGGAGTCCGTGGTGCGCGAGGCGGAAGAACTGGCCGGCCGAGGCGTGCGCGAGGTGACGCTCATCGGCCAGGACACCACCTCCTACGGCAAGGATCTTGGCCTGCGCGAGGGATTGCCAGTTCTGCTCGAGCGTCTGGCCCAGGTCAACGACCTGCCCTGGGTGCGCTTCCTCTACGCCTATCCCAACCGGGTCACGCCGCGGCTCCTTGAAACGATCGCAAAGTATCCGCGGCTCGTGAAGTACCTCGACATGCCGCTTCAACATGCGAGCCGCAGTGTACTGGCGCGGATGCGGCGCGGATCGAGCGGCGAGGCATTTCTCAGGCTGCTCGAGCGCACGCGCGCGACCATTCCCGGTATCGCGCTGCGCACTTCGTTCATCGTCGGGTTCCCCGGCGAAACGGAGGCGGATTTCCGCGAGTTGAGCGATTTCGTTCGCGCAGCCGAATTCGATTGGCTGGGAGTGTTCTGCTACTCGGACATGGAGGATTCGCAGAGCTTTGGCCTGGACACGAAAGTGGACGGAGAGATCGCCGCCGAGCGGCGCCACCACCTGATGGAAATCCAAAGGGAGATCTCCGCGCGGAAGCTGCGCAAGCGTATTGGGCAGCGGTTGCTCGCCCTGCTCGAAGGCCCGTCGAAGGAGAGCACATTGGTCTGGGAAGCCCGGCTCGAAGCTATGGCGCCGGAGATTGACGGCAAACTTTACATCACCGACGTCAGCGCGGCCCTCGACAACACTGCGCTTGAGGCTGGCAGCTTCGTCCGCGTCCAGATCAGCGAGACGCACGATTACGATCTCGCGGGACGCATCGTTGAGGTGGTGGAGGCCCCGCGCCACAACGCTCGACGAGTGGCGGCGGGCAGCAGGTTCGACCCGGCGGGGGCTGCGCCGCTGCGCATCCTGGCCTGAGGCATGCGCGGCCACGATCGGGAGCGGCCAAGGCTCTCGAGTACTCAGAAAGCTAGGAAAGCTCCGTGAAGTGGCACTGCCCGATCTGCAAGAAGCCCACTCGTTCGGAGGCGCATCCCGAATTCCCCTTTTGCAGCGAGCGCTGCCGCCTGCTCGACCTAGGCAACTGGGCGAGCGAGCGCTACAAAGTTTCTGAGCCGGTCACTGACGAATCCTCGCCCGGGAAGCCTGACCCGAATGAATCCGACGACTGAGCCGACGCCTGGGAAGCCCCGCGTCGCGCTTCTCGTGGCCACCGCCTTTGGGCTGGGTTACTTGCCAAAGGCACCGGGCACCTGGGGCTCGCTCGGCGGCGCAGCGCTGGCCTTGAGCCCCTGGTGGTTGTTCATGCTCTGTCGGCGCTGTGCAGTTCTTTGGTCCGGGCCGGCCGACCCGGTACTCCTGTTCGAGGGCCTGCTTACCCTGATCACCGCGGCTGTCGGTCTTTGGGCCGCCAGCCGCGCGGCAGAATTCTTTGGCGCCCAAGACCCACCGAAGGTTGTCATTGATGAGGTCTCTGGCCAGCAGATTACGCTAGTGCTCGGGGGCTTCTGGCCGGGGATTCACATGGCCGCCGCCAGTTTTGGGAATCGTCATCCGCTCGGGATCGGGTTGCTGGCCGCCGGCCCTAACTGGAAATATTTGTTGCTGGGTCTTATACTTTTTCGCGTCTTCGATATCTGGAAGCCGTTTCCGGTGCGGCAGGCGGAATCGCTGCCGGGCGGCTGGGGAATCATGGCGGACGACTGGCTGGCCGCAATCTATGCGGCGCTGGGACTGTGGTTGGTTCGGGCGCTGGCCTTTTAGAAGCCCATTCCTTCGAGAGCAGTGAGCATCTTGCCGAGCGACGGAACACCTCGCATTGAGCGTGTGACGCCGGGCGCAGCGATCCCCGGCGGCGAAGTGGCCATTCACGGCAGCGGCTTCGAATCACGCAACAACACCCGGCCGCGCGTCGAATTTGGCGATGCCGAAGGCACCCTGCTGGTGTCCGCGGACAACTTCCTGATCGCACGCGTGCCGCCGGGCGCGCGGGGAGGAACGGTACGCGTGGCCACCGCGCGCGCCGAGAGTCAGCCCTTTCCGATCGCCCTCGGCGTGCAGATTGCCGACAACCTGCATCCGGTGGCCAATCCCGCTGTCGACGCCGAAGGCAACATCTACGTGACCTTTAGCGGCGAACGCGGGCAGAAGGTTCCGGTCTCGCTCTACAAGATCACACCCAACTACACGGTGAAGCCGTTCGTCACCGAATTGATGAACCCCACGGGGCTGGCGCTCGATCGCTCGGGCCTCCTGCACGTTTCCTGCCGGCACGACGGCACCATCCACCGCGTGGCGGCGGACGGCCGCGCCCAGCGCTGGGTCGAAGGCATGGGCATCGCAACCGGGCTGGCCTTCGATGCCGCCGGCAATCTCTACGTCGGCGACCGCAGCGGCACGGTCTTCAAGATCAGTCCCGACCGGCAAATCTTTGTGTTCGCGACGCTCGAGCCTTCCATCGCCGCCTACCACCTGGCATTCAGTCCCTCCGGCGAGCTCTTCGTGAGCGGGCCCACAACCTCGAGCTTCGATCGCGTGTACCGGATCACGCAAGGCGGCGAGGTAAGCGATTTCTACCGTGGCTTGGGACGCCCGCAGGGACTGGCCTTCGATCGCACCGGCAACCTCTATGTCGCGGCATCACTCGGCGGGCGGCGGGGCATCGTGCGCATCACACCGGATTCCCGGGCGGAACTGGTGGCCAGCGGCGTCGGCGTGGTCGGCATGGCCCTTCTGCCCACGCAGCGCGCGGTGATCGCCACAAACAACGCGCTGTTCAGCCTCGATTGGGACGTCGCGGGCTCGCCACTCCCGAGCTAGCTGGATCAGTGCCTGCCGATGAAGGCTGAAATCATCGCGGTCGGATCGGAACTGCTCACCCCCACGCGCACGGACACCAACTCGCTTTTTCTCACCGAACAGCTGAATCGCCTGGGTATCGAAGTGGTCCGCAAGGTCATCGTTGGCGATCTCGGCGATCAGATCCGCGACGCCTTCGAGGAGGCGCTCAGTCGCGTCGAGCTGGTGCTCTCGATTGGGGGGCTGGGGCCCACGGCGGATGATCGCACACGCGAAACGGTCGCCGAGCTCCTCGGCCGCAAGCTTGTGCCGAGCGAAGCGATCCTCCGCGGCATCGAGGCACGCTTCCGGCGCCTCGGCCGCACCATGCCCGAAATCAACCTCCGGCAAGCGATGGTCCCCGAGGGAGCGGTCGTTCTCGAAAATTCGCGCGGTACGGCGCCCGGTCTGTGGATGGAAACGGACGGGCACATCGTCATTCTCCTGCCGGGGCCGCCCCCGGAGTTGAAGGCGGTGTTCACCGAGCAGGTCGAAGCGCGTCTCGCTAAGCGCGCGCCTAGCTCGCGGCTCTTTCGCCGCGAGCTGCGTGTTGCCGGCATGCCCGAATCCGAGGTCGAACAGCGCATCCAACCGATTTACGCCCGCTATCCGGAGGCAGAAGCGACCATCCTTGCCTCGCCCGGGGAGATTCAGATTCACCTGCGCAGCTGGTCCGCCGAACGAGCCGCCGCCGAAAAGCTGCTCGACGAAATGGTCGAGAGAATCATTCTGACGCTCGGAGAGAACATTTTCACGACGAAGGGTGAATCGCTCGAAGAAGTCGTCGCCCGCCAGTTGACGCTAAACGGCGCGACCATCGCGGTCGCGGAAAGCTGCACCGGCGGTCTGCTCGCCGAGCGGCTCACGAGCATCCCGGGCAGCTCATCGTATTTTCTCGGGGGCGTCGTCTGCTACAGCAACGAACTGAAGTCGGCCTGGGTGGACGTGCCGGCGGAGTTGATCAGGGCCAAAGGCGCGGTTAGCGCGGAGGTCTCCCGCGCGCTCGCCGAAGGCATCCGGCGGCGCTCGGGAAGCTCGCTGGGCTTGGGCGTTACGGGAATTGCGGGCCCGGGCGGCGGCTCGGCGGAGAAGCCCGTCGGCACCGTGCACATCGCGCTCGCCGAGGAGGCGGGCTCGAAGGAGCGCGGCCTGCGTTTTCCGGGCGACCGCGACCGCATCCGCTGGCAAGCCTCCCAGACGGCCCTGGACATGGTGCGGCGCTACTTCCTCTCGGGCGTTCCGCCCAAGGGATAAGCGACGGGAGACGCGATGAGGATCTTCGTCGCACTCGAGATTCCGGAGGAAGTGCGCCGCGCTCTCGGCAGCCTGGTCGGGAAACTCGAAGGCACGTGTCGCGGGGCGCGCTGGGTGCGCCTGGAAGGGATGCATGTCACGTTGAAGTTCATCGGCGAGGCCTCGCCGGAAAAGGTCGAGCGCATCCGTGCCGAACTCGCTACAATCCGGCTGGCGGCCCCGGTGGAGATGACCTTCCGTAACGTCGGTTTTTTCCCGAACGAGCGTCACCCGCGCGTCTTCTGGGCGGGGATCGCCGCCCGAGACAATCTCGGCGAACTTGCGGCCGAGGTCGAGCGGCGCCTGGAGCCGTTGGGCATCGCGCGCGACGAGCGCCCCTTCCGGCCACATCTCACCCTAGCCCGCTTCAAATCCGAAGACGGACTGGACCGGCTGCGCGAAGTGCTGCGCCAGGCCGGGCCGCTCGATTTCGGCGCGATGCGCACGGGGGAGTTGCATCTCTACCAGAGTCGCCTCGCGCCCGGCGGCGCCGAGTACACCCGCCTGGCCACGGTGGTCTTTGCTGCCTCGCCAGGTGGCGCAGCATGAACCTCTCGGATCTTCCCGCGCAAGCGGGGATTCTGCTCCTGGCCTACATCTTGGGCTCCGTTCCCTTTGGCTACCTGATCGTCAAGATGCGTGAGGGGCGCGACATCCGCTCGACCGGCAGCGGGAATATCGGCGCGGCCAACGTCGCGCGATCGGCCGGTCTGGGCGCAGGCGCCCTGACCTTCGCGCTCGACGCTGCGAAAGGTTACCTGGCTGTCTGGGTCGCGGGGCGGCTCACCGATGAACGCATCACCTGGATGGTTCTGGCCGGGCTGGCGGCCATTCTCGGGCATCTCTATCCCCTGTGGTTGCGGTTTCGCGGAGGCCGCGGGGTGGCCACCGGTGTCGGCGTGTTCCTGCCCATTTGCTGGCCGGCGGTGCTGGCGGCGCTGGCGGTCTGGATCCTCCTGGTTGCCTTCTGGCGCTACATTTCGCTCGGCTCGATTGCCGCGGCAGCTTCCTTGCCGCTTCTGACCTACCTGCTTTACGCGCCGGGACATGCCCCGCCGCGGAGCGTATCGGTCAGCACCACGCTCGCGGCGGTGTTGATCATCCTGCGCCACCGCCCGAACATCGAGCGCCTGATTCGAGGGACCGAACCTCGGTTCACGCTGCGCCGGATGCGATAGCTGCCGGGAGCAAGCGCCTTGAAGAAAATCGCCATCATCGGAGGCGGGAGCTGGGGCACGGCGCTGGCCATCGTGCTGGCGCGCAGCCCACGGTCGCACCGCATCGCGCTGTGGGTTTACGAGACGGAGATCTCGGAATCGCTGCGGACGCGCCGCGTGAATGAGGTCTTCCTTCCGGGTTTTACTGTGCCGGACGAGGTCGAGGTGACCGGAGACCTAGCCGTAGCTCTCAAGCAAGCAACCGTCGTGCTCGGGGTTATGCCTTCCGCCTACGCGCGCGCGCTGTACACCGAGATGCTGCCGCATCTTGAGCCGCAGATGGCCTTCGTGAGCGCCACCAAGGGTCTCGAGCATTCCTCGCACGAGCGCACGACCGAAGTGATCCGGCAGGTCCTTGGGCAAAGGTTTCGGCCGCGTGTGGCAGCACTTTCCGGTCCCACCTTCGCGCGAGAAGTCGCCCGCGGCGACCCGACCGCCGTCGTGATCGCTTCCACGGACCGCCAGCTGGCGGCCAGCGTGCAGGACGAATTTTCGGGGCCCACCTTCCGGCTTTATACGAATGATGACCTCGTCGGTGTCGAATTGGGCGGCGCGGTGAAAAATGTCATCGCCATCGCCGCCGGCGTGTGCGAGGGGCTCGGCTTGGGCTACAACACCGCCGCCGCGCTCATCACCCGCGGCCTGGCCGAGATGACGCGCTTGGCCTGCGCCCTGGGGGCGCGCGCAGAAACGCTGGGCGGGCTTGCCGGGATGGGCGACCTGGTGCTCACCTGCACCGGCGGGCTCAGCCGCAACCGCACGGTTGGTGTCGAGCTGGGCAAGGGCCGCAAACTCGACGACATCATTGGCTCGATGCGCATGGTGGCCGAAGGTGTGGGCACCACCCGAGCCACCCTCGAGCTCGCGCGCAAGCAGCGCGTCGAAATGCCCATCACCGAGCAGATGTACGCCGTGCTCTATGAGGGCCGCGCACCCCGCGACGCTATCCGCGAACTGATGGAACGCCGCTTAAAACAGGAGTGAGGCAGATCCGCCTCGCTCTTCGACCTCCCCTTGGCTAATCCGCCAACGGGTTTCCTTTGCACTCTATGCCCTCGCTCGAGCCTCCCGTAGAATCGAAGCGTTGCTTCCATCGTGCGCTTCAAGAGATTCAATCCGGCCTATCTCGATCGCCCGCGCATCCTCTGGATGGTGTTGGGGGCGCTGCTGCTGGTCAGCCTCTTGCCCATTGGGCTCTACCACCGGCAGGTGCTGAAGCTCAGTCAGGAGAAGCTGGCGGATACCGAGCGCGTCCAACAGACCGAGGTTACGCGCTCGCTGGGCGAGGAAGTTGAGCTGTTTGAATCGAATCTCCACCAACAGCTCATCAGCGAGAGGCAGATCCTTGCGCTCACGGGCCTGATCGGGGACGTGGATGATCCCGTGCGCTCGCCGCAGGTGACGCGGCTGCTCGAAAACTTCGTCGCCAGTAACCCCGACAACATCCTCTACCTCACTGCGGTCGGCAAGAAGGCCAAAGGAAGCGGCGCGGGCAACTTTCGCGCCGACCAGGACCCTTTCCTCAGCAAGACCTTGCAGCGCGCATTCTCGACCAGCATCCAGGCCCTGAAATTTCGCAGCGACCCGCTGGCCCTGGGGCCGGAGAACCGCCCTGCGTTCGTGATGGCCGTGCCGCTCGAGGTGGGCGACCAGTTTACCGGGATGCTGGCTGCAGTGGTTTCACTCGAGCGCGTGATGCGGCGTTTGCAGGAGACGAGCGTGCGCGGCCGCGCGGTCTACGTCGTGGACCGCCACGGGCACATCGTCGCTCACCCCGACTCGCGTCGCTTTGTTCCCGGCGTCGATGTCAGCTCGGCGTTCCAGGTTGTCGCGCAGATTAAGGATCTGCCGCGCGAGCTCCGCGCCACACAGACCGTGCGCTTCAACACGGAGGAGAACGGCCGGTCGGTGGAGATGATCGGGACCTACAGCACGCTACCCGAATTAGGCTGGGCTATTGTGGCACAGCGCAGCCTGGAAAAAGCGCGCGAGGACGCCGGAGTGAAGGAGCTCAACACCCAGGCGCTCGAATTTGTTTTCGTCGTCATGCTCGCAGCGCTCATCCTGGGCTACTTGTTCGCCGTGGGCATCAGCACGCCGATTCGCGCGCTTGCGCAATCCACCCGCGCCATCAGCCGAGGCGAATTCCACGAGCGCACGCCTGTGCGCGGCGCCGCGGAGATCGCCGAGCTCGCCGAAACCTTCAACAAGATGGCCGGTGACATCGAGCAGTACATCGAGCGCCTGAAGAAGGCCGCGGCGGAGAATCGCGAGCTCTTCATTGGCTCGATCCGTATGCTCGCCGCCGCCATCGACGAGAAGGACCCCTATACTCGCGGCCATTCCGGACGCGTTGCCAAATACTCGGTGACGATCGGCAAAGAACTCGGGCTTTCGCCACAGGAACTCGATTGCCTGCGCATCTCGGCCTTGCTCCACGACGTGGGCAAGATCGGCGTGGACGACCGCGTGCTGAAAAAGCC
>DATFXF010000054.1:0-3077 GCA_035258565.1 Candidatus Acidiferrales bacterium | reverse complement strand
ACCCGCGGCTGCAGCGGATCCTCATTCGCCGAGGCCTCCTCCGTCGCCAAAGCTTTGGCGGACAGGTCGGCGGACAGGCCCGCATCGACTTGCTGCGCTCGCCGCTGAGGCACAAACCGCGGGCCGCGTGAGAACTCTTATGCGTGCTGCCGTTGTCCACGAGCTGGGGAAAGCGCCTCGATGTGACGAATTCCCAGAGCCGGTCCCTAAAGACGGCGAAGTCATCGTGCATGTCCACGCCGCATCGCTGAAGCCGGTCGACAAGCAGATGGCTAGCGGCTCGCACTACGCCAGCCCTGGCGATGTCCCCTTCATCTGCGGCACCGACGGGGTTGGGCATCTCAGTGATGGCCAACGAGTGTTCTTCGGGGGATGTCGTCCACCTTATGGGGCGATGGCAGAACAGACGGTTGTACCGAAGGCATTCGTCTTTCCCGTACCTGACGACCTGAGTGATGAACTTGCAGCTGCCCTTCCCAACCCCGGTGTCTCGGCCTGGCTTGCTCTGACGTTCCGCGCGAAGTTGGCCCCTGGCGAAAACGTTCTCATTCTCGGAGCGACCGGAGTCACGGGTAGGCTTGCCGTAAGAATAGCGAAGCTTCTCGGGGCAGCGCGTGTTGTTGCTGCTGGGCGCAACCAGGCGATCTTAGACTCGTTACGGCTACTCGGTGCTGACAGGACGATTCGACTCGACACGTCTGCGCAGGGCCTTCACGAGTCATTTGTGCGAGAAGCTGGCCAGTCCGGCTTCCAAGTTGTCATCGATTACGTGTGGGGCCAACCGACCGAGGCTTTCCTCTCCGCGGCCACAACCACAAGACTCGCCCCTATCGGAAGCGAGACTCGCCTGGTTCAAGTGGGAGAGAGCGCGGGCCCGACCATCTCTTTGCCAGCTGCCGTACTGCGCAGCACCGCATTGACTATTCTTGGCACGGCTGGTATTCCAAGCCGCGCCGTGCTGGCCGACGCCTTGCGGCGAGTGATGGCTTATGCCGCCAGTGGAGAGCTTCGCGTGGATACGACCGCTCTTCCTCTAGCGGATGTGGAAGGCGCATGGGAGCGCAACCAATCCGGGCGCCGCATAGTCATAACCCCGTAGTTGCATGCCTAAGCCTCGTTCAGAAAACCCGTTGGGCAAGGGATCTTTCGCGCATCCGCTGGGATGCTCTCTGCCGACTCGCGCCCTGATTGAACACGGAGTGGAACCATGAATCAACGAAGAGCTGTCGGTATTCTCGCGCCAACCGCCCTTGCTGCATGGAGCTGGAGTGGCTTGGCACAATCACAAGCCCCTAAGACTCCATATCCCGAGATGGCACCTGTCGAGCAGTACCGCATCGCAAGCCGCGAGGACGAAATCGCACTGGCACGCAGCGCCTCACCGCCGTCCATCTCCGGGGACGCCCGGCCGTCCATCTCCGGGGACGCCCGGGTGCTCGTGCTCGGTAGCCGTGGCTATGAGACGGCGGTGAAGGGGAAGAACGGTTTCGTCTGTTTCGTCGAACGCTCGTGGGCGGCCGGCTTCGACGATCCCGAGTTCTGGAATCCCAAGCTACGCGCGCCGAACTGCTTCAACCCGCCGGCTGCGCGCACCGAGCTGCCCCAATACCTCAAGCGCAGCGAGTGGGTCTTGGCGGGCGCCACGAGACAGCAGATAATCAATCGAACCAGGGCCGCAGTAGCCAGCCACGATTTCAAAGCGCCCGAGCCGGGAGCCTTTTCGTTCATGCTGTCGAAGAACGGCTACCTGAGTGACGATGCTGCTGGCCCATGGCTTCCCCATGTCATGTTCTTCCTCCTGCACGGCCAAGCCAATGATTGGGGTGCAAACAAGGAAGGCTCACCCATCGTCGGGCGAGATGGCAGCGCCATAGAAACTACGATTCTCGTCGTTCCGGTGCGCTCCTGGTCCGACGGTTCACCTGCCCCGCCACCTCCCGAGAAGCACCTCATCGCCGGGGAAGACCAGGGCAGAATCAAGGCTGCGTTGGAGGAGCGTTACAAGGAATGGCTCGCCGCAGAGAACAGAAGAGACGCGGAGACGCTCACCAACTTTTACGACGACAATGCGGTCCTCATGCCCTCGAAGGAGGAGCCGGTGATCGGCAAGGCCGCGATCGGCGAGTGGCACAAGAAGCTCGTCGCCGACCCGCGCTTTGTGCCGTTCACGCTGACACTCGATTGGAACAGCTTCCACCTGGTAGGCGACGTCGCGATCACGACCGCGGTTTTCGAAGGAGACTTGACGAGGGACGGAAGGCAGATCCATTTCCGCGGAAAGGCCCTACTTGTGTGGAAGAAGCAAAAGGACACTTCATGGAAGATCTTCCGTTACATGTACGACGAGATTCCGGCGAAGAAGTGATCCATCGCCGCGAAGGAGCGCGGAAGGCGTATCGTGGCGACGCTAAGGACTCGTCATGAACGGCAGGCCGAACCCGGCGCTTCAGCGGGCGTCACCGGCTTTGCCGGTGGCACAGCTGAGCTTTCCAGACGTTGGGCCGCAGAAGAGACGTCATCCCCCAACCAGCACACGTTGGAGGTTCACATGAAGCGAGTCACCGGCATCGGCGGCATTTTCTTCAAGGCAAAGGATGCACCTGCGTTGCAGGCCTGGTACAAGCGTCATCTCGGCATCGATGTCCAGGAGTGGGGCGGTACCGCGTTCACCTGGGCCGACTCGGATGGCAAGCCTACAGGTGGAACGACCGTCTGGTCCGTCGGTCCGGAGGAAGGCGACCAGTTTGCTCCAAGCAGGGCCTCGTTCATGGTCAACTACCGCGTTGAAGACCTCCACGCTCTGGTCGCGGCGCTCAAAGCGGAAGGCTGCAACGTCCTCGAGAGGATCGATGACCCAGGCAAACTTGCCGAACTCAGACTCATCGATCTTGTCGAGGACGTTGCAGCCTTCTGCTTTGAGCGCCGCGACCACAGCGTGAAGGTCTTCAACGCGGTAGTTGACCATGAACGAAGCTTTGCTTGGAGCAAACTGGTCGCCTTCCTCCGGACCAACGGACCAGACGGTTGTGCCGCCTGTGGGCTTGCCATCCGAGTCGGCCAAAGTGAACGCGGTACCG
>DATFXF010000053.1:0-9944 GCA_035258565.1 Candidatus Acidiferrales bacterium | reverse complement strand
TAACTGATAGAGATCTTCATCGGCACACCTTTGCACGGGGAGTGAGGAAAGGACAACGGCCCGCAATGGGCCCGAGAGCACATTGGACGCGGCCAGCATAGCAAGTTCGCTTCAGGCTTGCAATCCGGTCGCGGAGAGATCAGCGATTTCGGAACTCCTGAGGCCAGGAAGCCAAAAGGGGAGCACTGGCTGCGAGTTTTGTGCACCCGGACGTCAGTCCAGGAACGGGCGCCATTTTCAGGCGAAGCAATCCTGCTCGGGCTGAGCCCAGGAGGAGCGCGCGATGCTTTGAAGGAGGCGGATGCCGTTACGCGGATAGGGTCGCGAGTTCGATCGTATGGACTTCAACTCGTGTCGTCAGGGTGGGGTCGAAAAAGATTGACCCAGAGAAGGAGGAGCAGTTCCGCACTGCTGCGCCGGGGATGCGTGCCCCGGTGGAGGTAGCGCAGGCGGTAGAGTCGTTCGATGGTCAAGGCCAAGATGGTGAGCAGCCAGCTGATCAGCAGACTGTTGGCATGATGATGACAGATATGCTCGAGGCCGTGACGGCTCTTGGCGTCGTTGAAGCTCTGATTCTCGATCTCCCAGCGGCTCTTGGCCATGCCGAATAGTGCCTGGACCCCCACTCGGGAGGAGGGAAAATTCGTCAGCCAGTAGGCTTCCACTACCTTGCCGTTTGGCTTGTGCTGGCGATAGAAGAAGACGCGGACGGTTTCCCAGCGCAGCGTATCCCAGGGATCGAAGTCGTCCGCCTCCCAGATCTCCACGCGATCCTGCCCATGTCGAAAGACGGTGCTGGGAGGCCCGGAAGGAAGGCGTTGCTGAGCAGCGGTGCGTAACTCGGGCAGGTTGTCTTTCAACCGTGCCACCACCGCGAGGCCCAGATCGCCGGCCGTGTGCAGGAACGGCGCGGTGGCGAATTCTCCATCGACCACTACGTACTGCGCAAAGCGTTTCCCCACGCCGCCGATCACCCGCCGCAACAACCGCTGCCCGGCGGCATACTCGCCATCGCCGGGCCCGTAGGGTTCCACATCGAAGGGCAGGGACAGACCCGTTCCCACCACGCTGATCAGGACCAAAGAGTGTTGATAGCCCAGGATCTGTTTCTGGGCATTGCGCCGCGGGCGGCAGAGCGCACAGCCAGCATGGGTTCGCCATCCGGCGCCGGTGCCGTCCATCGCCAGGCCGATCCGATAACAATCCTCGAAGGCCTTGTTCCGCTTGGCACGCCGGACGAGGGAGAGCAAGGCTTGGCGGGTGGGGCCGGGATCTAATCGCTCGGTGAAATAGCCCAAGGCATCGTCGGAGAAGGCAGCGGAGAGGGAGAGATTTCTTCGCGCCGCAGAGCGCACCAGCGCTTCGAGGGCATGAAAGCTGTATTGACGGAGGATTTGACCGACCAGCAGGGCCCAGAGCAGCAGCGGCGCCGGAATCTGGGGTTGCGGTCGACCGTCTCCCGGGTTCCCCAGATAGGCCCGGAGTCGAAGACGCCGCGTCACAAAGTGCAGCAGGCGACGGGGCGTCGGGCCGCTCATCGCTTCTTTTTCTTCCGCTTCTTCTCTTGCTGTCGGGCCAGGACCAACAGCTGGGCATTGGCCGCCAACACCTCGCGGACGGCCTCCTGGAACTCCCGCCCGGCCTCGACCCGGCGCCGTACCTCCTCGACCCATGGCTTGGGGATGTGTTGGACCTGCTTTTTCCCCTGGACCATAAAGGTCAGCGACCAGACCGCATGGCCGCGGCCCTCGGCACAATGGCAGGTGGGTTTGCCGCAGCGGAGACGTGTGCGGGAGAGGGAGCCAGGCAGGCCCTCCTCGGGGATATGGAAGCGGCGCACCAGCTCGAACTTGCGCTGACGCAGTCGAGAAGCGAGTGGGCCTTGGGGTGGGTGGATCATCTTATTGTATCTATACAATAAGAGAAACCAGAAATCAACTGATTTCTATCAATGCGAAAATAGGAGTCTACTGCTGAAGGAGTGCGGAGTAGGAGAAAAAGGCAGCCTTACAGGGGTGGGGTGGACTGACGGATGTCAATCTTCCGAAACGGCTGAAGGACCCAAAAGGACCCAAAGGACTCAGCCTTCGACGAAGGCCTTTAGCCTGGACAGTGCTTCGTCCCACTGCTCGGACACGAGATCGAGGTATTCCTTAAGCTCTTCAATCGGCTCCGGATCGAACTCGAACAAGCTCTGGCGACCCGTAGTCAGGTCAGGTCAACCAAGCCAAGCTGCGAAAGCTTGTATAATTCTCCCCCCAGAATCCGGAACCAGGCATGCAGAGTTCCAGGGGCAAAATGCCGAGGAATCTCTACCGAGCCACCGTCCTCTTGTTGGCTGTCCCAGGAATCGCCGTGCTGCTGCTGGGTATCGGCCAAGCGACTGCTCGTCGCGCGGGGCGTAACCCGCGAACGGAACGGGCCTCACGGCCAAGCCCTTGGGGTGGTCGAATGCCCACACTCCCGAAGGTGGTGCTATGGGCGTGGGAGCGCCCGGAAGATCTGCGGTTCATTGATCCGCAGACCACCGGCGTTGCCTATCTTGCGCGCACGATCTTCCTCGACGGAGACACGATCTTGGACCGCCCGCGGCTCCAGCCTCTCTGGGTTCCGCCCGGGACTCGCCTGATCGCCGTGACCCGGGTCGAGACCAGCCGCCGACGCCAGGGGCCTTCTCCCCGGGAGGCGTCGCCCGCACCCTCAGCCGCGACGGCTGGCCTTGTCGCTTCCCTCATCGCAGAGTTTGGGCACTTCCCCGCCGTTGTCGGCGTCCAGGTGGACTTCGACGCGACATCCTCTGAGCGCGCGTTCTACCGCGCATTGCTTGTTTCCCTGCGGCAGCAATTGCCGGCTTCGATGCCCCTTTCGATTACAGCGCTTGCTTCCTGGTGCCAGGAAGACACGTGGCTCGCCGACCTGCCTATCGATGAGGCCGTGCCGATGCTCTTTCGGATGGGTGCTGGTGACCGTGAAGTGCGCCTTCGGCTTGCCGAAGGCACCGATTTCGCTGCACCTGTCTGCCGGAAGAGTCTGGGCCTCTCGACAGATGAGCCGCCGCCTCCGTTCCGCCGGTTTGATGGGCGCCGGGTCTACATCTTTCATCCGCGGCCGTGGTCCCGAACGGCTGCGCGCAAGCTTGCCCAGGATGGTAGGCCATGAGACGAATCTTGGCTCTGTTGCTCGCGGGACTACTGCTTCTCCCTCCAGCAGTCACCCTCGCTTGCGGCCCATTCTGGCCCGAAGCGATCTTTACCTTCCAGTCCCGGCCAAATGATCCGATCGCGGACTACGCGCGCGGCAAGCTGGGCATTCCTCAACCGAGCTATGCTCGCGCCTATCTGTTTGTTGCCTACCGGACTCTCTCTGGCCGGCCGCTCAGCCCCGAGGAACAGCGCATTTTCCTAGAGAGCTGGGATCCGGCCTTGGCGGCACCGACGGGCAATGCGCCGCTGAGCGAACCCAACTGGATCAAAGCCTGGGCCGACAAGCGCGCAACTCTTCTGGGCCCTGAGGCCGGCAAGAAGACGCCCGGGTGGCACGACCCCTACGGCATCCACCGCTGGAGGGTCTCGGACGGTTCCTCAGTGGGCTTCTACAATTGCCTGCCGGATGCGTTCCACACCGCCGTCAGCACGCTAGAGAAGCGGACCGAACAGTTCGGCGCCACGAGCAGCGCCGTCCGCGATTGGTTGGCGGCGCAGGATCTGGTCTTCCAAAATTGCGCAGACGTCTTTGACCCCCAGGCGCCGAAGGGGCCATTCATTCCGCCCGAAGCACCGTCCGATGCGCCCCCGATCATCCGCGCGGACCGCGCTTACCAGACCGCTGCGGCTTATTTCTACGCGGGGGAGTTCTCCGATGCCGCCACCCGCTTTGCGCAGATCGCGAAGGATTCGTCTTCTCCTTGGCAGAAAATTGCGCCGCTGCTCGTAGGCCGCGCGCTCCTGCGCCAGGCGACCGTGAACACAGAATTCGGCAAGGCGGACCCGGAAGCTTTGGCGAAAGCGGAGGCGCAATTTCTAAACGTGCTGGCCGACCCAGGGGACGCCGAGCTTCACGCATCAGCCGAGCGCCTGATCGCCTATGTCGAACTGCGGCTGCACCCCGAGCAGCGTCTCCGCGAGCTTGCTGCGGATCTGCTGAAGCCGGATGGAACCCATCTGCGGCAGAACCTTCTCGATTACACCTACCTCCTTGATCGCATCACGATGCTCCGCCAACTCGCGGAGGGAGCGGAAAATACGGGCACCCAACTCGGCGACAGATTCCAGCAGTTGCCCAGCGCTCGTTTCGATGAAATGACGGACTGGATTCTGACCTTCCAGGCTGTTGGCCGGGGTGCGCTCGAGCACGCCTCGAGCCAATGGCACCAGACCTCTTCTCTGCCATGGCTCGTTGCCGCACTGGCGAAAGCCCGCGCGCCCGACCCTGGGATTCCCGCGCTGCTGGCCGAGGCGGCAAGAGTTCGGCCAGACTCCCCCGGCTTCGTCCTGGCGGCCTTCCACCGGTTTCGCTTGCTGGCGGAGACAGGAGGGCTGGAGGAGGCGCGCGCGGGACTGGACGAGTTGCTCGCGCGGCCCCAGGCAGAGCTGCCGCGTACTGCGTTGAACCTGAGTCAAGCGCTGCGCATGAAGCTTGCGCGCAACCTCGATGAATTTCTCTCTCATGCGCCGCGGGTTCCCGCGGGTGTCACCTACGGCGGGTCCGAGCGCTACGCTGAGCCCTGGGCCACCAGCGAAAGCGCCAAGAAGCTGACTCCGGGTGCAGGCTTGCTGGACGCCGACGCTGCCCAACTCCTCACCCGAAGGATGCCTCTCGGAATTCTGGTCCGGGTGGCGAAGGCCCAGGAACTACCCGCCAGGATCCGGCGCGAAGTGGCCCTGGCCTCCTGGGCGCGCGCCGTCTTGCTGAAAAACGATCGCGTCAGCACGGAGTTGGTTCCCACCCTCGAGAGCCTGGCGCCAGAGATGAAGCCGGACCTCGAATCCTTCGCTGAGGCCAAGACAAATGACGCGTGGAGTTTTGCCGCAGCGTACGCGCTCCTCCACTTCCCTGGTGCGCATCTTGACATCCGCGCGGGGGTCGGTCGCGAAACCCCGCTCGACCGCATCGACAGTCTTGGAGACAATTGGTGGTGCGCGATCGGCCCGGAGGGAGACCGGTCGTCCTGGTGGTTGGTCAATCCCGTTGTCGCTGTCCGGCCGGACGCACCCCTTGGGATTCTCTACCCCACGGGACAAGTGGATGTCCCTGTTTTCCTGAACGCCTCCCAGCAGGCGGAAGCCGAGGCCGAATGGAAGGGCCTTCTGAGCGTTCCCACGGGACCAAATGCTCTCGGCTCGGCCGTATTGGGGTGGGCCAAACAGCACCCGGACGATCCCCGCGTACCGGAGTCACTGCACCGGGTGGTCGGAGCAACGCGCTATGGCTGTGCCGACAAACAGAGCGGAGAATTCTCCCGGGCCGCTTTCGAGTTATTGCACAAGCGCTACCCCACAAGTGACTGGACTAAGAAGACGAAATACTGGTACGGCTCCCAGCGCTAACTTGGCAGGTTCGCCGCTCCGCCTGTCGTTACTCTGGCTAATTGTAGGAAGACGACAGGGATTCTGTTGGCGCCGGCCTTCATTGGCTCCGCCCGATCTGGATACTCCTCAGGACGCCATTTTCGAAGTCGATTTTGGTTATCACCACAGACCCGTTACTCGAAAAAATGGAACTTCCCGGGTGGCCCGACATAATTGTTACGAAGAGCAGAGGGGATACCCTTGCCCTTCTCCGAAATGGCAAGGCGCGAACAGGGCAGGTAACAGGGATCGCAGCGCGGGGGACGTGCCGACATTCCGCCAAGAAATTGGAACTTCCCGGGCGCCCGGACGGAACTGTTACTGAAAGCGGAGCGGATACGTCCAACGGCGGTAGATGGCGGAACGGGCCGAACCCCGGGATGTTGAATTGCTGCGGCGGCTTGCTGCCGGCGACGAGGACGCATTTCTGGTCTTTTACCGGCGACATCAAGGTGGGCTCTACCGCTTTGCACTACACATGACTGGCAGGCCAGAAACAGCTGCGGACGTCGTACAAGAGACGTTTATGACTCTGATGCGGGCGGCTGGAAAGTTCGATGCGGAGCGGGGAGCGCCGGCGGCGTTTCTTTATGGGATTGCGCGGAACCACGTTCGGCGTGCGCAGGAAAAAGATGCCCGCTACAACGCGCTGCCGGAGGACGGGACTGGCGGGAACGGGGCCAATCAGAACGGTCCTGCGTTACACGTGGAGGCTGCGTTTGCCGGAGAGGGCGTGTTCGAGGGCTTGGCGCGAGCCGAAGCGGTCCAGTGGCTGCGCCAAGCCGTAGGAAGGCTTCCCCAGCATTATCGCGAGGTGGTAACGCTGTGCGATCTTGAGGGAAGAAGCTATGGCGAGGCGGCAGCATTGCTCGCATGTCCCGTGGGCACAGTTCGGTCGCGGCTCAACCGTGCCAGGGACATTCTGCTTGAAAAATTGCGTCCGGCTGGCGCCGGGACGAAGCAGGTAGCGGCACGGTGGGGAGGTGGATCGTGAATCCCATGACATGCCGAGAATTTAAAGAAATCGTACACGGCTTGGTGCGGCTGGAGCTGCTCGACGTCAGCCTGCGCGAAGAGGCCCTTGAGCACGCCCGGACTTGCGGGAACTGCGCGGCACGGATGGCCGGAGTGCAAGCGCTGGTGGAGTTGGTCGAAGCCGCTGGGGAGGACGGGCGGGGTGAGGAAACGCCGGAGCGCGTGGAGATGGCGCTGTTGGCGGCGTTCCGGCGCGAGAGGCAGCGGCGAAGAGGCTGGAGGCGGGCGCTCGAGTGGGCAGCGGTGGGGGTCGCTGCGGCCGGGCTTCTCGTTGCTGCGTGGTTTTCCTATGGCATGTGGAAGGCGGAAATTCCTCACGGACAGGGGACGGGCGCCGTGGGGAGTGCTGTGGGAATAGGGGCAGGAACGCAGCCCGCGAATTGGGAGGGCAGCGACGCGGATCTGATGGCGGACTTCGTGCCTGTGCCGTTCGGCGATGGCATCGAGCCGGATGTCCCGGCCATGGTTGTGCGTGTGGAACTGACGCGCGCCGCGCTGGGCGTGCTGGGTTACCCAGTGGATAAGGCGAACGCGGCGCAGGTGGTCCGGGCCGACGTGTTGGTCGGTGAGGACGGCTGGCCACGCGCGGTGCGATTGGTGCAATAAGAACGCGGGGAGGAAGTTGCGCACGTTTTCAGATCCTTAGGGGAACATCCAAGGAGGCTATGACCGTGGAGCAGGGAATTCTTCGGGTTGGCACAGCGGTGGTGATGCTGCTGGGCATTGGCCCGTTCGCACTCGCGCAGGGGGGACCGCCAGGGCCTTCGCCACAGGGCGGTTTTGGGCCGAGGGGTCCCCGGGGCCTGGGTGGCGATACCTTCGTCTTTCGAGGGTTGCATGGAGGATTTGGCGGAAAGACCATCACCGGCGCGCCGTTTACGGCGACGCTCACGATCAACCGCCTGCAGACGCTTAGTGACGGTAACACGATTAGCAACAAGACGACCGGCACCATCGCGCGCGACAGCGCGGGCCGCACGCGCCGCGAATTCACGCTGCCGGCCATTGGGCCGCTGGCAGCGTCGGGCACGGCGGCGCAGTTGGCGTTCATCACCGACCCAGTGGCACAGATGAATTACATCCTAGACCAGAACAAGAAGACGGCCCAAGAGTTTGCGATCCGGCCGCACAACATGGCCAAGCCGCCGAGAATGGGCAATCAGCCCGCCCCACCAAATTCGAATGCTCAGACGACCGAATCGCTAGGAACAAAGGACATGGAAGGACTCACCCTTCAGGGCACGCGGATCACGCGAACGATCCCCGCAGGACAACTCGGGAATGCCAATCCGATTGTCAGCACGCTCGACCGTTGGTATTCGCCCGACCTGCAGTTGACGGTGTCAGAAACGCGCACCGATCCGCGATTCGGCACCACTATCTATCAGTTGACGAACATCAAGCGCCAAGAGCCGGATGCGTCGCTGTTTACGGTCCCCTCTGACTACACCGTGACACAGGGCAGGAGTTTCCTCAAACGGCCGGGAGGGCCTCGAAGTCCGGCCCCGAATCAGGAGTAACGCTTCGTATTATTCACTGCCATCGAGGCACAGAACACTCCGGCTGGTCCCGGACCGTACTTTGCCTACTAGTCTGGAGAACCTTGTGAGATTGCGTGCTGCGGAAACATTTCTCGGATCGATTGTGGCCGCAACAAGAGAACTTCGCTGGCTTGGGATTCTGACCGACCTCTTCGTGCTCTTGGTTCTCGGCGCACTGCTCTTGCCCCTGACGGCACCCATTTGGGGTCTAGGCGTGATCTATT
Source organism: Candidatus Acidiferrales bacterium (assembly GCA_035258565.1). Lineage (GTDB taxonomy): Bacteria > Acidobacteriota > Terriglobia > Acidiferrales > UBA7541 > DATFXF01. Next base: position 1,577 of record DATFXF010000053.1, on the reverse strand, counting down.
GGCGCTGGCGCAGGGAATCTAGAAGAATTACCGGGCTTCAAGCGCAAGCTGCTGCTCGCACTCTCTCGATTGGGCCGAAAAAGGGGGGTGGGAAGGATCTACCTACAAGACGAAGTTGAGGCTCCGGCTTGTGTCGCTCTCCGAGCGCCTCTCGGGCGGTCAAACTCTCTGGCGAAAACACACCGACCGGAGCGCTGCTTCCGAGCACCAACGCTGGCTGAACTATTCCCGGGGACTTAGCCGATTCGACTGCTAAGGTCCGCGTTACTACCGCGGGGGCTTCGTTGGAGCGGGCGTCGTTGGCTTCGGTTGCGACGGAGGCGGAGACGTAGGGCGCGGTTGCGGTGCTGTCGGGCGCGGTGCAGGTGCGGTGGCCGCACCACCCTTAACCGGATGCGCTTGGTCGTACAGCCGGATGATGTCCTGGGTGATGTCCACGGAGCTGGAGCGGTAAATCACCGGAGCGTTCTGCCCCGAGGTATCAAACACGACCGCGTAGCTATTTTCCCGGGCGTAGCGGTCGAGCACATCGCTCAGCTTGCGCTGGATGCGTTCGGACACTTCCGCCTGGGCGGCATTAAACTCCTCCTGTGCTTCATCCTGCTTGCGCTGAAGTTGCCGGACCATGAGCTCGCCCTGACGCTGCAAACGCGCTTTTTCCTCATCGCTCAGCGTGCGCTCGCCGCTTCGCAAGCGGTTCTGTAACTCCTCGATCTGCTTGTTCAGATTCTGCAGCTCGTTTTGTCGCGGTGCAAACTGCGACTGCAACTCCGCAAGCGCCTGCCGGCCTTCTGCGGTATTGAAGAGAGCATCGCGCACATTCAGCGTACCCACCTTCGTCGGCGCTGACGCCGCCGCAGAGTTCCCTCCGCCCTGGGCCCGGGCCCCCACCGTCACCGTGAGCAACAGCACGGCCAGGGAGATCCACCTCGAGACACGATGATCATTGATGTTCATTCTTACTCCTTCTTACAATTTTCCCAAGATTGCAAATCGCGGATTATAGCGCAGGGGTTTTCGACCGAGCAACATGAATTGTGCTGCTCCGCAACAGGCTTTCACCCGCTGACCCAGTTCGATGCGGCCCCCGAGGAGCCGGTTGGCCCGCATCGTCCAAGGGGTCTGCCCGGGGCTCGCTCGGCCGAATCAGCGCGGCAGCGGCACCAGCAGGACGCGATTGTTCATCTGGTCGGCGATCACAGCAAGGTTTGTGCGCGGGTGAATGTCGACGGCGAACTGTGGTGAGCCCGTCAGGCCGAGGATGGCGCGCACGCGCTGGGTCTGGAGGTCCATCACCGAAATGGTGTTGCTGGCCGTGTTCACCGTCAGCAGCGTGCTGCTGCGGAAGTTGAACGCCAAAGAGGTGGGGTTGATCCCTACTCGCAGGCTGGTGGCCTGCTGCGTATCCGGGTTTAAGACCACCAAGTTGTTTGCCAGGCTGGAGACGACCAGGAAAAAACCGGAGACCGGGTCAAACACCACGCCGGTGGGCTGGGTCGTGCCCACACGGGCAGTGATCGCCGGCGTGCTCTGGTTGAGGTCGAGCAGGATCAAATTGTTTTGCGTTGCGTTGGCCA
>DATFXF010000052.1:0-3509 GCA_035258565.1 Candidatus Acidiferrales bacterium | reverse complement strand
GATCAGATAGGCGCAGCGCTCGGGTTCAGTTTGGTGTTCGTCCTGGGAGGAGAGCCCAAAAGGGTTCACCCCACTGCCATCTCGCCGGAAATCTTTCCCATGCTCGAAGTGCATCCGCTGCTGGGTCGCGAGTTTCTGGCTGAGGAGTACAGGCCGGGGGATCAGGCCGTCATTCTGTCCTACGACTTTTGGCAACGGGAGTTTAGCGGGGATCCCAATATCATTGGCCGCAGTATCTACAACGCCTCAGAAGACGAACGCAGGCTCCTTCGCATAGTCGGGGTCATGCCGCGGCTCCCCGACTTCTTTCCCGAGACCGATGTTTGGGTCACTCTCGTACCTCAGTTTGAGTTTATGCGCTGGCGCGGAAACCGCTTTCTCCGCGTTTTTGGACGAGTGAAGCACGGCGTCTCTACGGCTCAGGCAGAGCAGGAGCTGACAGCAATTCTGCGCCGCGCGCCCGAGAACCCGCCAAACTTGAACGCGGCCCTGTCGCCCTTGCGCGATGACCTTGTGGGAGGACGCATTCGTTCGATTCTTGTGTTGTTGATGTCCGCCGTCGCGATGGTGCTGCTGATTGCCTCCGTTAACGTGGCCACGCTTCTCCTGGCACGTAGCGAGGCGCGGCGAGACGAGATCGACCTGCGCATCATGCTGGGGGCCGGACGGCTTCGCCTGTTGCAGCAGCTCTTCACGGAAAACCTGGTTTTGGGTGTGCTCGGCGGTTTGCTGGGTACGTTCTTTGCATTCTGGTTGACGCGCCTGCTTCTGCATATCGGTTCAGAACAACTGCCGCGAAATCAGAACATTGCCATCAATTTCTTCGTCCTTTTCTTTATGTTGTTGATTACGGTAGGGGCGAGTCTCTTGTTCGGAATGGCGCCGGCATTGGCGCTGATTCGGGAGCATCGTGCCGTGGCGATGAGCGGCTCCCGGGCAACACAGCCCATGCGGCGGCCGCGGCGGAACTTTCTTGTTGTCTCCGAAGTCGGGCTCTCCCTGGTGCTCATTATCGGTACGGGCCTGTTGCTGCGCAGCTTGCGCAATCTGGTTCGCGAAGACCTTGGTTTCGCGCCGGACCATCTTCTTGTGACCTACATGCGCCTGCCCCACGGAGACCGGACTGTGCCCGTCTTGTATCAACGGTTACTCGAAGAGCTGCCGCAATTGCCCGGTGTGCAAGCGGCTGCCGTGGCCGATTGTGTTCCGGGAATGGAGTCAGCCTATTCGGCGAAGCTCAGCCTTCCCGATCGCGCGGCCGATTCAGCCCGTATTCCCAGCGTGGCTGGATGCTGGATCAGCGCGGACTACTTTCGGGCCACCGGCACTGCCTTGCTGAACGGCCGGAGCTTTACCGAGCACGATAATCGTGATGCTCCGACGGTCGCCATCGTGAACCGGTCCCTGGCTGAGCAGTACTGGCCCAACCAGAATGCGGTCGGCAAATTTGTGGCTGTCGGCTATATCGGTCCGGGGCGGGTCGTCGGCGGATCAGAAAAAATGCGCGAAGTCGTCGGCGTAGTGGCCGACGTCAGGCGTCAGGGCGAATCCGGCAAGCCTGCGGTGTACATGCCATTCGTCCAGGACCAAACCGACCACGTGCTCGGGGGCATGAATGTATACGTGAGAAGCTCAGGCCTAGACATCGTGCCGGAGGAGGTTCGTGTCAAGATGCGCGGCCTGCGCCCGGATCTGCCTGTCACCCTCCGTAGCATGGAGATTCGCCTCTGGGAGACGCTCGCGCCACGCCGCTTCGCCCTTCTCCTGCTGGCCGGATTCGCTCTGCTCGCGCTGCTGCTGGCCGCGGTCGGCATTCACGGCGTTGTCGCCTATTCGGTGAGCCGCCGCCGGCGGGAGATTGGGGTGCGCATGGCGCTGGGCGCCGCCCGTGACAACGTCGTCGGCATGGTGCTGAAAGAAGTCCTCAAGCTGGTAGCCATTGGGCTGATCGCAGGAACGATTGGAGCACTGGCTTGTTCCAGGTTCATTGCCGGTATGCTTTACGGAACGCGCGCGGCCGATCCCTTGGTTCTGTTCTCCTGTGCCGCGATCATGTTGGCTGTCGCCGGCCTTGCCGCCTGGCTGCCTGCCCGCCGCGCGGCATCGATCAATCCGATTGAGGCTCTGCGGAGCGAATGAGTTTGTGACGTAGTTCCGTAGCCAAGTCGATCTTAAGCGCGGCGCTCTCGAATCCTATTAATTTCCCAAAGCGCCAAGGCCAACATGGCGAAGACCCAAAGTTTTGTCCACCCGCCATTCCCTTGCACGACTACTACATAACCTCCGATTGCTCCGATGCACAGGAAGGCAAGAATAATCGCGAAATCTTGCTTGCCCCATAATTTGGAATCGGTTGAACCCAGGCGAGCCTGGTCGACCATCACCAGAATGTAACAGTCCTGGTTCCTTAATGCGCGTAAAGCGGCTTTCCAAAGACCAAGGTTGCTATTTTCTTTGTCGCGAGCGTAGGCCCGTTTTAGAAGGCCTGCAACCTTGGCTTCGTACTCTTCTTCGTCACACTGCTTGTCAAAGGCGGCAGGCGCCGCGTAGTCAGGCTCGGCGTCCATCGTTTCAGAGAAAGTCAACATTCTCTTTTCGATATCGGAAAGCGGTACCTGTTCTCTGGCTGCTTGCTCAATCACCCGGTCGGCGAGGAACGTTCGGGCCTGCTTGGCAAGAAACTCGCTTTGCGTTGACGGGGTGAGTATCGGTTGGATTCCGCTCACAGCTGTATTTTGCCCACTGCTGCGGAGGGCTTCAAGGAAAATCTAAACTGGGGCACACCCCGGGCGGCGGTACCACACTGCCGTGAGCGAAGCCCGCTGAGTACCCATCGCTAGTAGCCAGGAGCCAGTGGCTAGAAGCTACCGTAGTGTTGTTTACCGAATCGACAGAGCAGATAATGACCCTCATGGACGTACGCACACAAACCGCCGAAGCCGGGACGCACGAAGTCCTCAATCAGGTTCCGCCGCTGACCGGGTACAACCTGTTTCTCTCCGACAAGACACTAGCAGAGGCCGTTCGTCGCGAAGGCGCGGACTGGGCTGAGGAGGAGATTGCCGAACTGGGCCGGCGGCTTGGCACCGAGGAGGTCCAGCGTTGGGGCTTTGATGCCAACGAGAACAAGCCGGTCCTGCACACCCACGATCGTTTCGGGAACCGCCGCGACGAAGTGATCTTTCATCCTGGCTGGCACAACCTGATGCGCACCTCGGTGGAGCACCGTCTGCACAGCCTGCCCTGGCTGGCAAAGAGGCCGGGTGCGCAGGTGGCTCGCGCCGCGTTGATGATGCTGGCGTCACAGAACGAAGCAGGACACACTTGCCCCATTTCGATGACCTTCTCCTCTGTCGCGGCGCTGCGCACCGAGCCCGAAGTGGCCCAGGAGTGGGAGCCGAGAATTCTGTCGTCCGAGTACGATCCCAGCTTTCGCCCGGCACAGGAAAAATCTGGGGTCCTGATCGGCATGGCCATGACCGAGAAGCAGGGCGGTTCCGACGTCCGCG
>DATFXF010000051.1:0-27346 GCA_035258565.1 Candidatus Acidiferrales bacterium | reverse complement strand
AACATAGGTCCGTTTCTCATATCGCAGCAACTCTTCCAGAATTCTTCTGGCTTCTTGCCTGTGGCCTGAAGCCAGCTGATGGGAGCTTCAGATTCAGCTGAGAATGCGACAGAACCTTCCTCATCGATCCGGTCGCGCAGTGTGGTGCAGAGTCGAATCCTGAGCTTTTGGCTTCAAGGGGACGCCACGGGTGGGCGCTGGCGTCGTTAGGCCGGTCTTTGGCGGTAGCCTGGACCGGTGCAACAGAATCCGTCGGAGCTGAGTCTAAAGAAGAGGAGAACAAGTCGATGTTGGTGTCCAGGATTCTTGTACCTTTTGCTGCCCAAGCATCCTCGAGGGAAAGCACGCCAGAACCACACCCGTATCGCCGGGCTCTTGAGGGGACGGCAGCGTCCCGTGGAGGGCCGCAAGGTGTAGCTCCGCCGCGCCCGCTGCTATTTGCCCGGCGGCCCGCGATCGGGAAGAAGGTGTTGCCCATAACAGGCAAACTAGTGGTGCCGAGGGTCATTCCAAATCAAGTTACCCGAAGCGGCCGAGAGTCTGGCGTGACGGACTTGGCGACAGGGGGTACGGGCATATCCGGAGGACTCCCGGGCGGGCAACCGGGGGACGCATCGAGTTGACCCCATCTATCCTCCGCTTCTCAAGAGAGCCAAGGTTAGTGGCGATGTGGTGATTGACGCCGTGATCGACACGCAAGGAAATGTGGCGGAAATGCACGCGGTCTCCGGAGACCGGCTGTTAATTCCTCCGGCAATGGAGGCGCTGCGCCGCTGAAGTATGAGCCGACGGTTCTGGGTGGCCAAGCGTTTCCCGTCGAATTGCGGGTGACCATCGAGTTCCGTTTGACCTAAACCTTTTTGGCCTTCGCGGAGTCGAAGCTTCTACAGGTCGGTCGCGCGGAACCCGAGCAGGCGGATGTCCAGCTCAGCTGAGGTGGACGTCACTTGGGGTCGCGTGGCGTTTGACGCTCGAGAAGGTTGTGGTCGTGCAGAAACCGGGTGGGGTCGACAGTCTGGCAGCCGACAAGGCAGGATTTCTTTCCCTCCAATAAGCTAGGATACAAGAGGAGCGCGGGGAGGGGGACGATGTCCATTCATGGTCCCGAAGAGCTGGCCGGAATGCGTGCGGCCGGAGCAGTAGTTCACTACACGCTCGAATCCATGAAGCAGGCCGTTCGACCTGGTATCACGACTGCTGAGCTCGACGAAATAGGGGCGAAGGTCATTCGCCAGCATGGGGCTCAATCTGCGCCAGCGTTAATTTATAAGTTTCCGGGAGCGAACTGCATCAGCGTAAACGACGAGGTCGTACACGGTGTTCCAAGCGAGAGGAAAATACAGAAAGGCGATCTCGTGAAACTCGACGTGACCGTAGAAAAGGATGGATTCATGGCCGATGCCGCGATCACGGTTCCGGTTGGGGCGGTCTCGGAAGGGGGGCAGCGCTTGGTAGCTTGTGCCCAGCGGGCCTTTGAGAAGGCGATGCTGGTAGCCCGTGCCGGCTTCCGCGTATCTGAGATTGGCCGCGTGGTCGAGCGCGAAGTGCGCCGCAGCGGCTTCTCGGTGATTCGTGATCTCTGCGGACATGGGATCGGTCGTACGATCCACGAAGAACCGCGTGTTCCTAATTATCCTGATCCTGAAGCCCACCAGATCTTGACTGAGGGTTTAGTGATTACCGTTGAGCCGATCATTGCGGCGGGATCGGGTAGGGCGGTTGTGGCAAGAGATGGCTGGACCGTGCGGACGGTGGACCGCAACATCTCTGCTCACTACGAGCACACGTTGGTGATTACCAAGGGCGAACCAATCCTGCTGACAGCAGCATGAGTCTGGACAACGAACGTATTCACCGGCGAGCCGTTGCACCTCTCCGCGGGTCACTTTGGCCTCGGCCACGGTAGCGGCGAGCATGCTCTGGATGAGTACTACGTTGTGGAGTGGACGAATCCGAGGATCCAGGGCCTGGACGGGCCCGTTTGCTCTTTCGTCGAGTACCTCACGAGTTGGCGCTCGCGAGGTGAAAGAGAAAAGTCCACCGCGCTCGTCTGCTTCCACAACAACACTTAAGAAAAAAGTATGTCATAATTTGCGCTTCTCCACGTAGGTGGCGAGTTGGACGAGTGGTCCTTTGCCGATCGCTGCCGGGCCCTCAGCGGGCAGCGGCAACGGCATTGCCGTTCCTGACTTCTCCTCAGAGTGGTTGTAGATGCGCATATCCGGGCGCTGGCGAGCTGTGTTGCTTTCGATGCTCGTGGTTTTTCTTGCCCTTGCGGTGATTTCTCGCCGATACATTTGGCTGTACCTCTCACGAAAACCTGCCCTTCGGCCGCCCGTGGCGGATCTACTTGGAGACCCTGCAGCGTCCAGAAGTCCTGAACTACTGCTTCGAGAAGCAAACCGCCTCGCTTGGCTCTCGAATTGGCCAAAGGCAGAACCCCTCTACCTGCGGGCGGAGGAACTCTTCCGGGGAAAGGGAGACACCAGGAATGAGATCTACGCCCGAATCGGACGGATTCGCGCGCAATCGGAAACCATGTCCTGGTACGACGTCTCGGGGATGCTTGCGCGGCAGTTAGAGATTTCGGTCGTGAAGAGTGACCCACGACTGAGGCTCTGGTGCCTCGCTGCAAAGGGATATACCGATCTCGAAATCAACCCCTCTTCCGCAAAACGAGCCTGGACAGAAGCGCGAGGCATCGCCAGGAACCTGGGGGAGGCCGAGTGGGAAGCGCGGGCCACGGGTGAGCTCGGGATCATCACCTTCCTCGAGGGTGACAGCCGGCGGGCGGCCACTATGGTTGGCGGTGCGCTCTTGTCTGCGATGGCAAGTGGTGATGTGGGTGGACAGGTTCGGTACCTGGAGATGCTCGGAAATGGCTACAGTGAAGGAAAGCGCCATGGAGAGGCACTCGCTTTCTTCGAGCGGGCCATAAAGTTAATCCGTGCGACTCCAGATGCGGGCTTTCCATTCATGGCGCTTGAAGGTAAGTCTCAAGCGCTGGCCGGTCAAGGCAAGTTCAGGGAAGCGCGGGAGGTGTTGGAGCAAGCCCTCGCCGCGTCGAGAAGGGATGAAAAGCGAGGGCATGAAACAGCGATTCTAGTTCTGCTTGGAGAACTAGCGCTTCGAACGGGAGATCACGAGGGAGCGAAGGAATATCTAGAGCAGGCGGGCGAAATCGGAGAAAAGCACAAATTCTATCGCTCGGTGGCCCAGGCCATGTTCGATCTCGCCGGGCTCTATCGCGATGCAGGGGATCTGAACTCCGCCGCGGAACGTGCTTCTGCCGGGCTGGAGGCCAGCAGGCGCGTGGGTGACCGGTACTATCTGCCCCGGGATCTCACCGTGCTGGGCGACCTGAAGGGCCGCCGTGGATACCTGGCTCAAGCAGAGGCATTGTATGAGGAGGCAGAGGATGTGATTGATGGGATGTTGGTCAACCTGGATGAAGCGTACTGGACCAGCTCCCTGGCTGGGGCAATGAGCGAGGCCTACCTCCATCATTTTGAACTCGCGGTCGAGAGGGGAAATACCGAGCAGGCATTGAGCGTGCTCGAGCGGGTCCGGGGGCGGACCGCGGCAGCTTTGCTAGAAAACAGGGTGTCGTTCAACAAGAACGAGTCCGCAGAAGCGCAGGCACTGGAGAACAACGTCTCCGAGCTTCAGCTTCGATTAATGCGTTCGGAGGACCCAAAGGAACGCGCCAGTCTTCTCGATCAGCTTGTCGAGTACGAGCGCCGGCTGGAATGGACACGAACGGGCCAGGAAGTATCAGAGCGGGCGTGGTTCGAGAGGCCAGCGCCCCTGAAGGCTGTCCAGGCCTGCCTGCGCCCCGACGAGGTTGTGCTCGAATACGTGCTCAGCGAACCCAACGCGTATTGCGTTTGGATTTCGAAGAGGGGCGCAGGGGTGAAGGCTTTGGGAGCGGGACGACGCCGGATAGAGGAGTTGACGCGCAGGTATCTCGACGAGATCCGAGCCAAGCGTGATGACGTAGGTCTCGCGAAGGAACTCTACAGCATCCTCTTGGCCCCGGTCGTTGAGAAGGCAGCAGGTGCACGCCTGGTCGTCGTACCGGATGGGATTCTACACCTGCTGCCCTTCGACGCTCTCCACGACTCAAGTGGCGCCTTCTTTCTCGAAGAGCGAACCATCACCTATGCGCCGGCATCGACAGTGTTGAGGTCTCTGAGAAACGCGAAGGAGACGCAGCCAGCGCGGCGAGCATTTCTTGGAGTAGGAGACGTACCGTATCAGAATCAGGGGAATGCCTCGACGAAGCTCAATCGATCGGGCGGAGTTGAGCAGCGGCTCAGGCGTGGGTTTTCCGATGTTTTCGGGCTCTCTTTGCGTGATCTGCCCGAGACTCGTCGAGAAGTGGTTGAGATCAGCAGGACGGTAGGGAAAGACGCCGTTGTGTTGTTGGGGTTCGAGGCCACTGAGACGGCCTTCAAGTCGGAGCCTTTGGCTGATTTCAAGATCGTTCATCTTGCCGTGCACGGGTTCGCAGACACGCAGTTCCCGGAACGATCCGGTTTGGTATTAGGCATTGACCCGAAGTCGCCTGATGACGGCCTGCTGCAGGTCCGCGAAATCCTGCGGCTCCGGTTCCATGCCGATCTCGTGACGCTCTCGGCCTGCAATACGGGGCTCGGGAAGCTGCAGGAAGAAGAAGGAATCACAAATCTAGTTGAGGCATTCCTTGTGACTGGCGCGAAGGCAGTGATCGCCAGCCTGTGGAGCGCAGACGACACCTACACACCGGCACTGATGGAGCGATTCTACTCGCACATCGTGGAGGGCCAGGACAAGGCCGAGGCGTTGCGACAAGCAAAACTTAACTTGCTGGCGAAATACGGTAGACAGGTACCACCCTATTACTGGGGCGGGTTTATTTTGGTCGGAGACGGGGGATCTCCGATTCGGCTGAATATCCAATGACCTCAGGGTGCAAACCCGTGAGGAGAGCTAAGCTGTAACTCGATCTCCCTGCGGGTTCCCAGCCGGGCAATTCATTTCCATCATCGAACGGCCACCCCATAGGAACTCCATTCCAGATGATCCTTGCGGACCTGCAGGATGAACTGGCCGGGGCGCGCTGCGGAAAGGCTTACGGCGACTTGGAGCGTGGTGATGTGGTCGTTCAGCTTAGCAGTGCCACTTGCATTCCACACCGATTCTCCCGAGACGGCCACCATACGGACATCATAGAGACCATCGCTACTCCCGTAGGGGAGATAAATGGTCAGCTGCCTGGCGGCGCGATTGACCTCGAGCAGCGGCTCTTTAGTCTGTGGTTCAGGACCAGGCTCGGTATCGCGCGTGACGGAGCGATTCCTCAGGTCCAAGACAACCGTTTGAGCGAGCTGGGCTTCCTTCTGCTTCCGAACCCAGGCCCAACCGGCAACAGAGGCCACGACTAGAATGCTAGCCGCGACTGCCAGAAGGGTGCGCCTTCGGCGGAGTTGGAAGGCATCCCGGAACTGAGAGTAGTCGCGATAGCAAGGGCTGCAGGAGGTCAAGTGGGCGAGCCACACCTCCGCTTGCATGAGAGGTACCCTGCGGAAGGCAATCCCCCTCAAGACGTCAGGACCGGGACATCCGGTGCGTTCCGGATTGGGGAATTCACGCAGTAATCCGCGGCCCAACACATCCAGGATGCGCCTCTCTCCTTTTCGAGAATATGGTTTCTCGTTCAGCGGGCCTCGCCTCGTCTAACGCTTCGCCCAGTCGGGTACGCGATCTTGCGGGAGATCATTGTCCTTCAGGCGAGCGTGGATGTTGATGCCGCAAGAGCTCGATCAAGCGGGCGCGGGTTTTCTCCAGCCCGCGCCGAAATCTCATCTTTGCTTGCTGCTCGCTCAATCCAAGACGCCGTGAGATTTCCTTCCAAGAATAGCCATATTGTCGTCCGCCCCAAACCCTTCTTGTCCACTCGTCCATGTGGCCAATGACCTGCTTGACCGTAATTGCGCGCTCGAGCTGAGATACCCATTGTGTGTCTCGGGCACTTGACATCCGGTCCAGGTCCTGAGTGGAGGGAACGAACTCAATTGTTTCGAGTCGTCTCTGCTCTCTTTTGAGAACTCTGTTAAAGCGGTGATGGAACGCTGCGATCAGATAAGATTGCAGGTCTCCGACGGGCGCCCGGTTCTCGCCTTTTCTCTTCAGCGCTTTCGAAACTGACCTCAGTACCGCTTCCCACACGTCCGCGGCTAGAATGGTTTTGTCTGTGCGCAAGACCTTGTGGCCAAGTTCGCGCCTGGCGTGCGCCAGGACGCGAGGCCAAGCCTTGCGCGCGGCGGCCAGCAGTTCCTCTTGCGCCGGGGACGAAGTCTCGTCCTTGGCGGGTCGATTACCCAAAATAACCCACTCTCCGTAAGGGTCGGGCTTATCCATTGGCCCCTCGTAACCAGGGCTGCCATGCCGGAGTGCAGGGGAGAAGCGTGCCATTCGCGAGCTCGAGCGTCAACGGAGAGGCAAAGAAAGTTCATTCAAAAATATTCATCTCCCTTGTTACTTTTCCCTCGAAGCCTGGCTCCTTGTTGTAATTGAGGGGTTCTCGGTGTTCCGCAGGAAGAGGCTATCCGTGGATTGGTTATTCGGCGATCTCCTGCCGCCTCTTTAGGAACCTAACACTCTCTCGGTCGATTCCATGGCAGGCCGTTGGGACAGCACAACGGGTGGAGATGGTTTCCGATTTTTCTCTCCGGAACAGGTGGATCAGATTCTCCGTGAGGGCTCGAAGCAAGGCCGCTCGGGTTCTCACGCTGCGATCGAGAGGATCCTCAGGCACGAACTAGGACTGGAGCGGGCAGAATTATGGCGTCGCATACGGCAGCTCAAGAATCCTTCGCCCGGACCGCGTTATCATCGCGCCGTTTGGAGTCCCGAGGACGACAAACTCCTGCACGAAGGATATAAACGAGGATGGTCCGGAAAGCGAGCAGCAATACGCGAGCTCCTGAGACGCCATCCGAACTGGCAATCGCATGTTGTTCGGAGGCGTGCGGCCAAGCTTGGTCTGACGGGGAGAAGCTCGCAGCAAGGCAAACAGCAGGGTCGGCGTCCATGGTCCCAAGAGGATGATGAGATCTTGCTTAACCTTGCGGGATATAAGCTCGCGAAGGCGATTGGCAAGATCCTGCATCGAACAGAGCGTGCGGTGCGCTACCGTCTCGCGGTGCTTGGTAAGAGCAGCCGAGTTCACAAAGAAGGCTATGCGCGGCGCGCTCTCGCTGAAGAGTTGCATCTCGGCAGTAGAACCGTCCAGCGATTGATCGTTGAGGGGCTTCTGGAAGTTCGGGACCCGCGCATCACGAAGCATTCGCTCGATGACTTATGCAGGTCCCTACAGCTGCCGGGCGCGCCTGGCGACTCCTCTCGCGATATGGAGGTCCGTGCGTCGGAACGGCAGGCGGCAGCCGAGGTCTCCGAGGATGGCGACCCTCTCGAAGGGGGAGGGGGCGGAAATGGCGCGCGTACGATGTCCAGTCGATCATCGAGGGCGAAGCTGCTGTGGGCAGAAGTAGCCAAGACGCTGGACATAAGTGTCGAGACCGTCAAGAAATACATCGCCCAAGGAGTCTTGAAGCTACTCGACCCTCGGATCACCGAGAAGTCCCTGCGAAGTTTCTGCCGACGGTATGGGTCGCTGATCAATCTTGAGTTCCTCAATCAGGAAACGCGGGACTGGCTCCGTGGTTCGATGGACTTCGTTCCGAGTGCGGGCGAAGCTGTTGCGAAGCCGCTCGAAGCCTCCCGCAAGCATGCCCGCGTTGTTCGAAGGTGCCAAGGATGTGGCCGCGCCATTCGAGGCAACGTCTTTTTCCGTCATATCAAGCGGTGCCGAGGGAAGGCGGCGGCAGATATGGGTCGGACCAACCCAGCCGGCCATGCCACGGCCGTGTGCGGCTAGAGGCTGAACAAGGTCCAGAAATGCGGTTGCCGCACGGAATCCAAGCGCGAATGGCCGCTCCAAAAGAGATACAATTGTGCGCATGATCTCGAAACGAAGCATGGAATGGGCAGGGGGCCTGGCTTTCCTGCTGACCGCCGTGTTTGCGGCGGCGCAGAAATCTGCGGACGCGCCCGCCGCTGTGCCGAGGCCGGGGGCGATGATTGTCCTTCCGCCACGCCTCATCGCTGGGCAACAAGCGACCCTCGCCGTGCTGGACGCGACCGGGCGGCTGGCGGCCGGAGCGGCAGTGGAGTTCACCGGAGGCGAGCGGGTGACCACCGATACCACGGGTCGCGCCACGTTTGCGGCGCCGGGGGGACCGGGTGTACTGCTCGCGCGATTGCCTGGTCGCCAGGTGAGCGCTTCGACGACCGTCGTCACGGCCCTAGCCAATCCATCCGACAGCTTCGAGGTACTCGACTACCCGCGCGTGATCTCTCTGTCCGACCGATTTTCTGTGGAAGGCAAAGGCTTTCGCGGCGAGGCCGACGATAACCGCGCGCATCTGGGGAATCAGCCGGCGCTGATTCTGGCCGCGTCACCGGTGTCGCTCGTGCTGCTCGCGGCCCCGGGTGTGGCGGAAGGGCCGGCGGAGCTTGTCGTTGAGGCGGCCGGCCACAGGTTTGGCCCGGTGCGGGTCACGCTCGTATCGCTTGAGGTGACGGCGGCGAAGAAACAACTTGCCCCGAACGAGAAGGGCACGCTGAGCGTGCGCGTTCGTGGGACTGACCAACGCCTGGTGATCGAAGCCCGCAATCTATCTCCCGATGTGGTCGAACTCCCGCGCGGCAGCGTGCAGCGCGTGACCTCGAGCGGCGGCCCAGCAAATCTCGCGGTAATTGAAATGCAGGGCATTCACCCGGGTGATTTTTCAGTCGGCGTGCGGGTGGTGCCCCACGCGTATGGCTTGCCGGACATGGAGGCTGCGCGACAGCGCCTCGTCGCGGGGCGGCAGAACGCGCCGCCGGTCTGGCAGGAGCGCCTGGACCGCGTCATTCGACGCATCGACCGCAACCCACAGGAGGTTCTGCCCATTCTCAAGGAGCTCGAGAAGCTGCTCGCGGAGAAACCGGAAGGGGATCTAGGCCGGGAGATCGAAGCTGCCTGGCGCGAACTGCTGAAGCGGTGACCTAGCGCGAGTCAATCCTTGGCAGTGGCTTCGAGAGTCTTGGTCGCCGACTCGGGCAAGGCCCCCTGGGCCATCCGGCCGAGCGCCAAGCGCGCTCGTTCGAGCTTGCGGTCGGCTTCCCCATAGCTCTGCTGAGCGTTTCGCAGGTGGGTGCCAAGCTTCTCATACACTTCCGTGAACGTATCCAGTTGCTTCTTGAGTCCGGTCAAACTGGCCAGCAACCGACGCGCATTCTCCTCAATCTGGAGTCCGCGTAGTCCCATTAGGATGACGTTCAAGTACGCGTAGAGGGAGTTTGGCGAGACGGGAATGACCCCTTTGTCGCGGCAATAGGCGTCGAGCGGCATGCCTTTCGCGTCGGTGGTCATCAGCAGCTCGTAGTAAACGCTTTCGGAGGGGACAAACATCAGGGCGATCTCGAGCGTGCCTTCGTCGGGCAGGATGTATTTCCTGGCGATGGAATCGGCGTGAGCCCGGACGGCCTGCGCGAAGCCCTTGCGCGCCTCTTCGCCTTCCCCCACGAGCTTGCGGTAGTCGTCAAGCGGGAATTTGGAGTCGATGGGCAGGAGCTTTTCGCGGAAGCGCACCACGGTATCCACCGCCTCGCCTGTCGAGAAACGGTGCTGTGTCTCGTAGGCGGACTGTGGAAGCGAGTCGGCCAGCATGCGGTCGAGTGCGACTTCGCCGAGCGACCCGCGCGTCTGCGCCCCGCCAAGCACCATCTCAATGGTCCGTGCTGCCTCGGAGAGCTCGCGACCGGAATGCTGCACCTCGCCGAGCTGCTGGCGGATCGCACCCAGCATTTCTGTGGAGGCTTTCAATTGGTCGGAGACGGCCTTTTGTGCCTGAGAGGCCAGTGCGCCCGTGGAGGAAAGGCCGGTTTGTAACTGTTGGGTGACCTGGCCGAATTGCTGCGTGACCGCCTGTGTCAGATGGGCGATGTGTGTGGCAAGCATTTGCTCCTGCGCCATGCGCAGTGCTTCGATTTCCTGGCGCAGGGCAGCGACCTCGTTGTCGCTTCGCCCGCCGAGCCAGCGCGACACGGCCCAGGCGACCAGGGCAACCACGATTGCGCCGAGCGCAAATCCCGTCGCGCCCGTCATTTGCTGTTCACTCCACTCTCCTTGGCCATGGCACAGTTTGCCGTCCTGAAACGCACAGGCAGGAATTGTCGGCCTGCTGTGCTCCTCAAGACACTCTAGCGCGGATGCCGGGCTCGGTGAAAGCCTTTCGTCCGAGGAGCCAGGACGGGGGACTACCGTCGTCGGACGATGGCCCTTAGGAGATCTGGCTCCTGCCCTACCAGTTAATCTTCAGTGCGAACTGGAATTGCCGCGGGTCAAGTGACGCAGTGGGCTGCCCGGCAGTGCACGTACCGGTCGGACTGCTCAGATCGCACAGTGGGTTTACGTCTGCCGTGTTGTTCCGGTTGAGCAGGTTGAACATGTCGGCGATGACTTCTAGGTTGGCCTTCTCGGTGAAATAGAACTTCCGCGAGAGACGCAAATCGAACTGGCGGAAATTTGGCCGCACGAAGGTGTTGCGTCCCAGGTTGCCCGTGCAGCCAGCTGGCGGGGAGATGGACACGGCCGGCGGGATGGGCACGGGTGCCGGGGGAAGTTGCACGGCAGCATCACACACGGTGGGGAGCGTAAACGAGACTCCGGGCACAAAAGGTGAGGTCACGCCGGGACTGCCTACCGACGGCCGGCCGGTATTGGCACCCAGGTCCAGTCTGAAGTCTGTCCCGGTCAAGACCGTGTAGGGCCTTCCCGAAGAGATCTCGATGATCGGCGCCACAGTGAAATCGGCCAGGAATTTACGCCAGAAACCTTCGTCGGCCCGCTTGTATGGGCTCTGGAAAACGGCGCTTGTCACCCAGCGGTGTCGCTGATCGAAAGTGGAGCTCGATCGCTCGAGGTTCGGCCTGCGTTCTTCCTGAGGCTCGAGCAAGGTTTGCAAGTCGGTCGAGTCGTCAATCGCGTGAGACCAGGTATAGCTCGACAAGAGCTCGAAGTGATGGCCAAAGCGCTTCGAGAAGCTGAAAGTCAGACCGTGATAGACCGAGTTCCCCGAAGATTCCTGGTTATCCACGCCGCCCAGAGGCACTGGCACACCCGGAAAACCGGTCGGGAATCCCGCGGAGTTGGCAAGGGCGACCTGAGTCGCATAACTGCCAATACCAGGAAGACTAGAAAACGACGGATTCGGCCCGGATGGCCGGAAGAAATTAAAGAAGGCGGCTGTGCCAAGGAATAAACCGTTAAGCGATGCCAAGGCCCCGGGGCAATTGTTTAGAACGCCAAGCACGCCGGGTCGAACATTCGGTTGCCCGGACACTTGCACCCCACAGCTCCCCAGTGGATTCGAGGCTGAGGGCAGAGTGGCGGAGATGTTGGCTGTGGGCGCCGCGACAGTGAGCGGGCTAGATGGGCTGAAGCCCGCTGCGAGGGCGTTGCGGAAGTTTGTTGTCAGCAGACGTGGATCGGTGGAATTTATGTCGCGTGGCCGGTTCAGTTTCACACTGTGTGCATAGGTATAACCCAAGCTGAACTTATATTCCTTGGCGAACTGCCGCTCTACGGTCAGGTTGGCCTGCTGGGCGTAGCCATACTCAAAATTCTTGTTCACTGCCAAGGTGAACGGCAAGATGGGCACGGGAATGCCTGTGGCCAAGAAATTCTGGTTGACGAAAATTGAGCTCATGCACGTGGGGTTGTCGGGACCGGGCTTGGGATCGAAGCGCTGCTGGCTGGCCAGGTAACACGTCAGGTGCGAAGGATCATTGAGCACGCCCTGAAAGATCGTGGCGCCGTTCAGAGCGCCCGGGTTGATTGGATATGGCAATGCACTCGGTACGCCACCGCCGGAGATCAACTGCACCGATCTCGCGCCCTCGGCGGTGAATGAGTCGAAGGCCACAGCCAGCAGCGGATGATCGTAGAAGATGCCATACCCGGCCCGCACGACTGTCTTCCCGTTGCCCAAGGGGTCCCAGGCCAGACCGAAGCGCGGTGCGACGTTGTTCGTGTCGTGCGGGATGCCCTCGACGACTCCTAGGGCGGCCTCGGCGGCAGCGTTGATCGCTGTGCTTGCCGGGAACAGCGGGGTCAATTCGAGGTCGTAGCGCACGCCGTAGTTCAGTGTCAACCGTGGATGGATCTTCCAGCTATCCTGAACAAAAACGGCAAAGGTCTTGTTGTCGAACGGCCGGGCCGAAGCGCCGATCCCTTGAATAAAGCTAGTGGGAAGGCCCAGGCCATAGGACTGCAAGGCATTGAGGCCAGGAATCGCGGTTCCCGCTGGGAGCGCGGCCAAGCCGGCAGCAGCGGCGGGGCCAGCGGCAGAAAGGATGGGCGTGGCGTCGAGCACTCCGAAGTTAATGACGCCGCCGAAATTCAGCTCGAAGATCTGCGTCTTGCTGGAGCGCAGCTGGATGAGATTGATATCGCCGCCGACCTTGAAGGTGTGGTGTCCCTTGATCCAGCTCAGGTTATCAGTCCATTGAGAACGACGCTCAATGCGATCCACCGTGGAGAAGGGTTCGCGGCCAAAGAAGGCGAAGCCCGTGATATTGACGCCGAGTTCGCTGCCTCCGGGGAGCTGTGAAAAACCGTAGTGCAGGCCGCGACGAGCAAACTGGAAGCGAAATTCATTGAAAAGATTGTTTGTGATCGAGGTGACGTGCTGTCCCACCACGGCCAGGTCACGCGTCTGTTGCAGCGAGGTTCGTGAGCCGGCATTCTGCCCGAAGTTTTGATTCTGCGCGTTCACCTGGATGCCGGTGACCAGCGAGGGAGAGACGTTCACGCGCACGAAGGAGTTGTTGTGAGGATTCCACTGATGATCAAGGCGCGCTGACCACAAGCTGGTGCCTTCGGAAATCGGGTAGTTGCCGCGCAGCGAATTAAGCGGAACAAATGAAGCCGGCAAGGGGGCGAGGCCTTGCCTGGAAGAGGGGGAGCAGGGAATGGGCGTGGTCGTGCTTGGAACGCAGGCTACCGGCAGCGGGAAGCGGGCCCCCGGTCCGGCCCCGGAAATGGCGCCCGGGTCGATGCCACTGAGGGCCACGCTCGAAGCCGAGCCCGCGATCGCCGCATAGGTTTGTCCAAGGGCCCTCAGGTTTGGGTTTGTAGACGTCAGCAAGGGTACGATAAATGCCTGCTGCGCTGGCGTGACAAGGAACGGGAGGCCGGGCACGCCCAGCGGCACCAAACCGAAATTATTGGCGCCAATGTTGGTGAAGCCGGTCTCCTGGCGCCGTGTGGTCTCATAGGAGAAAAAGTAAAACGTCTTGTCCTTGACGATGGGTCCGCCGAGCGTGGCCCCGGCTTGCACGCGGGTGTAGGCCTGCTTGACCGGCATCAGGGAGCCGGTTGTCGGATCCACCACGACCGAGAACGCGTTGCGCGCCTGAATGGACTTGTGTCGGAGGAAGCCGAAGGCGTTGCCATGAACCTCGTTTGACCCTCCTTTGGTGACGATGTTGATGACTCCCCCTGTGGCGCGGCCGAACTCAGGCATGTAGTTGCTGATGATGAGCTGGAACTCCTGCACCGCTTCCTGCGAGACCGTGGCACGGATGCCGTTCACGGAGTTATCCACCGCGTCGGTACCGTCGACCGAGACCTGGTTCGAGCGGGCACGCTGGCCGCCGAAGTTGATGCCGCTGGTAGGCGCGGCACCGATCGACGGCGCACTGTCGCGCGTGGCCTGCGAGGTGGTCAGGGTGAAGTTGATGTAGTTGCGGCCGTTGATGGGAAGGTTTTCGATCCGCCGCTGGTCCACTGTCTCGGTGACGGCGGTGCGGGCCGTTTCGATTGCCGCCGTGGTCTCGCTGACAGTAACGGTTTCGGCGCCCCGCTGGAGTTCGAGATGTGCATCGAATTCGGCGGCTTGGCCAATCGTGAGGACCATCTCAGGGTTAACGAGTTTGGCGAGTCCTTTCCCGGCATCGACCGTCAACTCGTAGCGACCCGGGGGCAACCCGACGATTCGGTAACGGCCGGAGTCGTCAGCCTCCGCCGTGCGGGTCGCGCCCGTGGCCAGATTCTTGGCGGTCACTTTTGCGCGTGCCACAGCGAGGCCCTGTGGGTCCAGTACTTGGCCGGACAGGTCAGCCGTGTTGACCTGGGCATCCGCGCCCAGACTCGCGAGTAATGACACACTGAGTAACAGGACAACGACGCACAGACGCTTAGGCATGCTTGTCCTCCCACTCAAACTCAGAGCTGGTCACAAAGGGGCACACGATACGCACCAAACCCACCAATAACAGTTCAAGAGCATTCCACCCCGGCATGATCCAATGAACGGCTTCTACCTCAAGCCCTGAGCCTTTTCAACAGAAATCTTCTCGCTGGGTGGCGATGAGGTATTGGCGCGGGTATGGGGAAGAGTAGATCTAGGCGGGGAGGAGACGTTCGACGAGGCGTCGCAGTTTCTCGCGGTCTTCCTGCTTCATATGTACGAATTCAATGCCGCTGCCGGTTCGCGCGACGTTGCGGACGACTGCCGTGGAGCGGATGCGTCGCAGGCCGACGCGAATCTCGAGGCGCAGCGAATCCCCTACGGCCAATCGGCCCTTCGATTCTAGGAATGCGCCGCCCAGGCTGATGGTGTGGACGCGAACGGAGCCGCGGTAAGGAGACTTGATATGCGCGGTGAGCGGAGCGGGAAGTGCAACCCGCGGGTAGCGGCGCGGCCGCGTGAACCACAAGCTGGCTTTTTCGAGCGCCTGGCGCGCGGCGCGAACGCGCGGAGAGGACGGATGATTCTCGAGCAGCCCCAGAGCTTCTTCAGCCGCGGCGCGGAGTCCGGCCGGTTCTCGGTACGTCACACCGTCACGCTGGTGCGCGATGCTGCGGAGCAGCTCAACAGATTCCATGACGCGCATGCGACCCAAGGCCTCCACGGCCTTGATACGGATGAACGCATCGTTCAACTGCGCGTGTTGGCCTGCGGCGATCTCCCTGAGCAGCGGCCCGGCAGCCGGTTCCTGCGCCAGGCCAATGTGATCGAGCATCAGCGGCGCGACCATGTGATGCGCCTTGGGAACGGCAGTGAGGAAGGCGCGGGCCGCGCCGGGGATGGGCGTAGCGTCGGGGCCACGCGCCAGCTCGGAAACAGCTAGGTCCTGCAAACTCCGATCCCAGCTTGGCAGAACGCGCGGCAGGGCGTCTACGAGGCGTCCGGGCTCGGTTCGAGCGAGCAGCTTCACGGCTGCGGCCGCGCGCTGCCGACGCGGATCGGCGAGACTCCTTTCCAGGGCGCCAAGTGCTGGCTCGCCGATCGCTCGCAGCAGGCGCCCCATGGCTGGCAAGGCGTCGAGTCCGTCGGGTGCAGTGAGGAGCAAACTCAAGCGGTCGAGCAGGCGCTCGGGGTCGCGCCCCAGCAGCCGCGCCAGTAGGGGATCGAGCGGGCGGCGCGCGAGGGCTCGATCCACCAGCAGCAGCCAGCGTTCGTCGGCGATCAAGCGCGCTGCCAAAGCGTTCAGGTGCGCGTGCTCCGCGTCGCACGGGGCGCTCTCGAGCGCGGCAAGGATGCCCTCGAAGCCTGCGTAGTCGTCCTGGCGAAGCGCCAGTCGCGCCAGATTTTCTGTCACCGCCGTTAATAGGCCGGCGATGGGCGGCGACGTCTCACCCTCGAGAGCGCGCACAACGCTGCGGGCGAGTTCCTCGGCTGCGCGCTCGGGCCAGAGCCGCTCGAACAAGGGACAAAGCTCGGCCAGGCCCGCGGCCACCGCTCGTCGCTCGGCTCCTTCTTCTGATTCTAGGCAGCGCACGTAATGGAACAGCGTCTGGCGGGCTTCGCTGAGCGAATCGCTGCCCGAAACCTCGGCCTCGCCCTGGCCTGGATTGCGCGCGGTGTCGGAGAGCGATTCAAGAGCTAGGCGAAGAGTGGCCACCGGCAGGCACCAAGCGTCCGGTCCGCGCAGCACCGTGAGAACATCGCGTGCGGGAAGCTCCTCCCAGAAGCGCTCGTGGAGCCGTTCGGCGTGAAACTCGTTAGCCCATGGCGAGAGAACGGGTGAGGGTTCCTGCGGAGCGTTCCGAGCGACGGGCGGGAAGCCCGATGCTGGCTTCTCGGCGGAAGTCCGCTCGGCGCCAGGAATCAGCTCCCGGCCTATGCGTTCGAGGAGCGGGAACAGCTCTCGTGGCATCAGGCAGCCGGCGCGAAACGCGCCCTTAGTGAACTCCAGCACAAGTGCGTCGGCCAAACGGTCCACATAGCTTTCGAGCGTCTCTTCTCGACGCGGCACGAGGCGCCGAGCGCCAGCCACGAGGCGGCTCACCGTGCGGGGCCCTGCCTCGGCCATGGCGGCATGCAACGCGCCGGCTGTCTCCTGGGGGGAACTCGGCTGTGCCGGATCGACCCCAGGAATCATTCTTCGAAGCAGGCGCAGCGCACTCGTCAACTCCTCAAGGTTTGCTTCGGGTGATGGCATATTCTGTGGCAGCGGGCTCCTCTCCCGTGGGATGCGACACACCGCCGCAAGCGAGCAGTGCGGCCGTCAGGGTGGCGAGAGCAGGATCCGCTTTACGGTGGATCGCTCGATTTGCCTGAATAGACGAAATGCGGTGCTCGGCCAGCCGCGCGCCCCAGTTCCTGCCGTGCGCCTCATGGGAAATTTCGTGCGCGGCAGCATGCTTGGTCTCGGCGTCCCGCCGGGCTTGTGCGCTCGTCCTGAGCGACGCGGCATTCAGCAAACGCGCCAGTGTGTCCAGCTCGCCGAGGTTGGTTTCGGAGAGAAAAACCAGGGAAGTGACGCCGCACCGGGAAAGCTCCTGGGCCAGGGTGGTGAGTTCGAGGCCATGCGCGGTGAGGGAGTGCTCGCCGATCAGCGGCGCGATTAACCGATCGCGCTCGACGCCGATGGCCACACAGGGAAGCAACCGAAGCGCGGTGCGAAGATCTTTCTCGGTCGCTTCGAGGCTCTCGAGCACCCGCGGGTGATGCTTGTTATAGAGACGCACCGAGCGGAGCAGGACCAGGAAAGATTCGAGGAAGCGCCCGACCGCGAGTTCTGGGTTCGGCCGGGCGGGTTCCGTGGATGGGACGATTTCGGGCTCCTTCGCCCGAAGCGCCAGCTGGCCACTCACAAGCAATTCCTCGGAACCCGACCGGACGGACTTCGCCAGGCTTTTCGGAGTCACCGATCCGCCTCCCCTCGGTGTTGAGAGCACGCTGCCTGCCGAGCGGCGCTGCCTGCCGAGCGGCGTTCCATGATAAGGCTTTTATTTCGAATAGATTAATCGAGATCTGATCCTCTGCGGATGCACTTGAGGGGAACGAAAAGAGACGCGCCGGGCAGGCAGCTCTAGACTACCTCGTCGGGCC
The DNA here is from genome assembly GCA_035258565.1 of Candidatus Acidiferrales bacterium. Lineage (GTDB taxonomy): Bacteria > Acidobacteriota > Terriglobia > Acidiferrales > UBA7541 > DATFXF01. The sequence continues at coordinate 9,914 of DATFXF010000051.1, read as the reverse complement.
CGAGGCTAAGGCTCCGGCTGGCGGTTTGGGACCAGTTCCAGGTCGAGACGGGTCAAACCGTCGCTGTTCACTTGGACCCGTCCGGCATAGGGCTCGAATCCAGGCTTGCACACCAGGATGCTGTAGACGCCCGGGCGGAGCTCGATGGTCAGCGGGGTGAGACCCGGTTGGTGCCGGCCATTGATGAAGATGTTAGCGCTTGGCGGGTGTGTGGTCACGGAGAGGCCCAAGACCTCTGCCTGCATTGAAACATTCACGTGAACCGTATTTCCGGCGGGAACCTGGATGATCCGTTGTTCACGCCGGTAGCCTTCTGGCTCACCTCAAGAAAATATCGGTTGGGCCAGAGCCCTTCGAAACGGCAGGGAGTGGTGCAGGTGCCGCGAACCCCTCCTTTCGGCCCGCGAAGGAGAGCCGAAGCGCCCTGCACATCGGTGGTGACCTCCATCTCTCCGCGGCCTGCGGCGGCCGGGGGCCGCTCGTTGACGCTCGCTCGATCTCCCGGTTCGGGAACGGCATACTCGATGTTGTCCACCAGGCGGATCCATGCCGGAGAGTCCCGGAGCAGGCGGACCAATTCGCCATGCTCGCGCGGTATTAGCCGTCCGGTCAGCGTAAATGTATCGCCTTGGACATGGACCCGAACCTTGTCGCCCAGCCCCACTTGTGCGAGTTTCTGCTCGAGGAGTGACTTCATCTCGGCGGCACGCGAGCTGAGTTGTGGCGTCGACGCCTCCGTGCTCTTCTGGGGCGCGTCCGGCTTCGCCCGAACGGCGCTGGCGGACGTTGCTACCTGCTTGGTCTCTCGAAGCAGGGTTTCGACTTTGCTTCTGTCGCTCTCGCCTGGCGCGGCCGGTGCAGCTGGCGCCCGAGGCAAAGACCCGCTTTCGATGGGGCTCGCCGCCGCTTGCGAGTGGGTGGAGGCCACGGAGCTCACGGGTGACGAGCGGCTCCGCTGCCAGACCTCGCGGACCGTGGGCCACACTCGGTAGCTTGCGCCGGCGATGATGGCCAGGAGCAGCAAAGCCAGCCACGCGTTGGCGCGCTTTTTCTCGGATTCCTGGCGCGGAAGGAGTTCCAATGTGGCGTTTCGTGGGGCTGCGGGGGCGCGTGCCAGCGCGTTCGCGGGTCCCGCGCCGATGATTGCAGGTTCCGCGGGGAGCGCAACCGTGGCCTGAGGACTGGGCCCCAGTTCGCGGTAATTCCGCAGCGCCTCCAACATTTCCCCGCAGGTTTGATAGCGTGCCGCGGGCTCCTTGGCCAGGGCTCGGGTGATTAGATAGCTCAGTCCGGGATGAATCGAGGAGTCGAGTTCGCGCGGCGCCACTGGCTCTTCGTTGACAATCTTATAGATCACCGTGGTGATGTTCTGGCCGCGAAACGGCTTCTCGCCGGTGACCAGCTCGTAGAGCACCACGCCGAGCGCGAAGATATCTGAACGGCCGTTCACCCGCTTGCCCTTCACCTGCTCGGGCGACATATAACTGGGCGTGCCAATGATGTGCGCGGTTTGGGTGGTGCCGAACTGTAAGATCTTGGCGGTGCCGAAGTCAGTAATCTTCAGCTCTTCACCGGAAGCGAGCATCAGGTTGGCGGGCTTGATGTCGCGATGCACCACGTTGTGCTGGTGGGCGTACTCGAGTGCCGAACAGGCCTGTTCCATCAGTCGCAGCACGCGCGGCAGCGGGAAGGATTGCCGCTCATCGAGCAGCGCCTGCAGGCTGCGTCCTTCGACATACTCCATCGTGATGTAGAAAAAGCCTTCCTCTTCGCCGGCGTCGTACACGGTGACGATATTCGGGTGGCTCAGCAGGCCGGCGGCGCGGGCTTCCGTTTGAAAGCGTGCGGAGAGTTCCGCGCGCGTGAGGCCTGTGCCGGCCTCGGTCAGGTGCATTGTTTTCACCGCGACGTTTCGACCGATGACAGGGTCTTGGGCCTTGTAAACCACACCCATGGCACCCCGCCCGAGTTCTTCGAGCAGTTCGTAGCGTCCTGCCTTGGGGAAGGTCCTCATATCTGGCTCAGAGCGCCGATGTTCCTTACCGTACGGGGTCAGGAGGGCATCGAGGGAGAGCCCAGAACCCTAATGCTGCTGGGTGCACCGGACCACCAGCAGCAGCAACGTTCTCGAGCAGCGGCGAGGCCAGGGAGCGCGGAAGGGGGCTAGCGCCGTTCGGGAACGCCGGCCGTGGTGAGCTCGACGAGCGGTCCCGGGGGAGTGGGAACAGGCAACGGGCGTGGCTTCAGGTTCTGCGGCGCCCGCCAGTTATCCAGGAGGGCCACTTGCTGGACGCAGGAGACGGTGCAGCGGGGAGCACACGGCTTGCGGGTATAGAACTCGCGGCGTCGGTCCTCCTCGGCGAACCTCTCGAGTGGAATTCCGGGATAGCCGCGCTGCTGCGAGCACCAGTGCACGAGGCCGTCCTCGCAAATATAGAGGTATCGGGAGCCGGAGCGGCAGCGCCAGGTGTTGGGCTCGCCCCGGGCGATGTTGTGCTGGAACCGGTTGAACCGCGAGTAGGAGCGCTTACCCATTTCCATCACCGTCTCGAAGATCGATCGCTCCTGCAGGCCGAGCGGTTGAAGCTGGCCGGTGCCGTCGTGGATCAGACCGACGGTGCTGGTGAAACCCAGTTCGAGGGCGCGGCGGGCCACCACGAGGGCATCGGTGGGGTTTTTCACGCCGCTGCCAAGTACGGAGTTGATGTTGATCTGAAACCAGGCGTGTTCGGCCAGCAAACGCAACTTCTGCTCCAGCACCTTGAGGCTTTTCTTGGAGACTTCATCCGGCATCACGTTATCAATGCTGATCTGGAGGTGCTCGAGGCCCGCGCGATTGAGCTCCTGGATGCGCTCTGCGGTCAGCAGGTATCCGTTCGTAATCAGCCCCGCAATGATGCCGCGTCGGCGAACGCGGCGAATGATCAGGTCGAGATCGGGGTGCAGCAAGGGTTCCCCGCCGCTGATGGTGATAATGGTCGTGCCGAGGGAAGCAAGCCGATCGATCCGCCTGTACATGACCTCGAGCGGCACGGGTCCGGAGTGATCGTCGTACTCGTTACAGTAAGCGCAGGAAAGATTGCAGCGGCGGATGGGGATGACGTGGGCGAGGACCGGGTGATGTGTGGAGAGCAATCCCTTGGCGATCATCCGCCATTCACGCAGGCGGGTGCGCACAAATCGCAGGGTGCGCCTGAGGGTGGTGCGGTTCAGCATCGTGCTAGTTTACAGTACTTTCCACAAGAACCCAGTGGCGGTGAACCCCCGGTGGCGGCCCTATCCTATACCAGAGGCCAGACGCCGCGCGCAAGAGGTCCGCGCGTTAGGTTGCCTGCCTGGTGCCCCCTCAGATTCCTCACTCTCTAGCCTCGCTGAAACCCTGCCACCCCTGTTGCATCTGATATACTGAAGTTCGAGATAGGCGCGTTGCTGTGCGCGGCAGGCGAGTCAGCTTCCTCCAATCGCTCTCACTGTTTTCGTCGAAGGAAGCAGAATCCAGAATCCACTGAGTCCATTCACCCTATGCAATGCTGGGAGAAGTCATCGTGCCAATAACGGATGAAAAAGAAGGGAAGCGCAGGCCACGCGGGCGTACCCCGCGGGCAGCGGCGCGCGCGGAAAACGGTTCCCTCGCCTACGAGGAGATCGCACGGCGCGCCTATGAAATCTACCAGGCTCGCGGGAGCGAACCCGGTCGTGAGTTGGAAGATTGGCTGCAGGCCGAGCGCGAGTTGCGCCACCAGAGGTCCAAGTCTCACGAGAATTAGCGGGCGGCGCGCGTCACATCCTGACCCGGCCAGGGAGGGGGGAACGTGCGCTCCGCTGCGCGGCGAAGATCCTAATCGTCGAGCTCCAACACCCGAAAAGAGCAAGATCAGTACAGATCCGTCGTGGGTTGCACCACCTGACGTTCGATGAGTTGTTAGGATGTGTGCTCGATCGTAAGCACCGCACGCGGGGGGATCCGCAGCTGGCCCCGAGTTTTCATTGCGCGCCCGTAGCCGGAAATCGACGAGTTTCCGGTAGGTGGGGAGAATCCAGTTGTGTTTGGTCCGCCAGAAAGGGTTCTCGGCGGGTTTCCCCTTCGATCTATGGTCTGCCGGGTTTGACTAAGCCCCAGATGAGCTTGAAGCAGGAGGTGCAGCGGTGACCATTGGCCGGCTTGACGCGCTCTCCATCAACACGATCCGCACGTTGTCCATGGACGCTGTCCAGCAGGCCAACTCGGGTCACCCCGGTACGCCGATGGCCATGGCTCCGGTCGTATACTGCCTGTGGCAACGGTTCCTCCGCTTTGACCCCGAAGACCCCATCTGGCCGAATCGCGACCGTTTTGTTCTTTCCATGGGGCATGCTTCGATGCTGCTCTATTCGATGCTGCATCTGGCGGGCGTAAAGGCCGTGAACCCCGCCTACGAGCGGCTGGGCGAGCTTTCGGTCAAGCTCGAGGACATCAAGAGGTTCCGCCAGCTCGACAGCAAGTGCCCCGGCCACCCCGAGTACCGCTGGACATCCGGCGTCGAGGCCACCACCGGCCCGCTAGGCCAGGGTGTGGCGACGAGCGTGGGCATGGCCATTGCCGGGCAGTGGATGGCGCAATACTTCAATCATCCCAACTACGAGATGATCAAGTACGACGTGTATGCCCTCGCGGGCGATGGCTGCATGATGGAAGGCGTGTCGAACGAAGCTGCCTCCCTGGCTGGCCACCGAAAGCTCTCGAACCTCTGCTGGATCTACGATAACAACAAGATCACCATCGAGGGTCATACCGATTGGGCGTTCAGTGACGATGTGGCCACACGCTTCATCGGGTACGGGTGGAACGTCACGCGCGTGGGCGACGCGAATGATCTCGAAATGCTCGAGCGAGCCTTCCACACGTTTCACGCCACGACCGACCGGCCCACGCTCATCATCATTGATAGCCACATCGCCTATGGCGCGCCACACAAGCAGGACACGAGCGCCGCACACGGCGAGCCGCTCGGCGAAGAGGAGATTCGTCTCACCAAGCGGAATTACGGCTGGCCTGAGGATGCCAAGTTCTTCGTGCCCGACGACGTGCGCGAGCATTTCAAGGAAGGCATGAGCAAGCGCGGGCATGAGCTGCGTGAAGCCTGGATGACGAAGTTCAAGGAATACAAGGCGCAGTACCCGCAGCTCGCCGACCACCTCTACTGCATGCAGCACCGCGAGCTGCCCGAATGTTGGGACAAAGACCTGCCGACATTTCCCGCGGACTCGAAGGGGCTCGCCGGGCGTGACGCCTCGGGCAAAGTGCTGAATGTCGTTGCCCAGCATGTGCCTTGGCTGATTGGCGGCTCGGCAGATCTCGCGCCTTCAACAAAGACCCGGCTGACGTTCGACGGTGGCGGCGATTTCACGGCCACCCAGCGTGGTGGGCGTAATTTCCATTTTGGTATTCGCGAACACGCGATGGGTGCCATCTTGAACGGGCTCTCACTCTCCAAGGTACGACCCTACGGCTCCGGGTTCCTGATCTTCAGCGATTACGCGCGGCCGGCGATCCGCCTGAGCGCGATCATGGAGCTCCCGGTGATCCACATCTTCACGCACGACTCCATTGGTTTGGGCGAGGACGGGCCCACGCACCAGCCGGTCGAGCAGCTGGCCTCGCTGCGCGCCATCCCCGGACTCATCACCCTGCGCCCGGCAGACGCGAACGAAGTGGTTGAGGCCTGGCGCGTCATCATGCAGCTGAGGCACGGACCTGTGGCGCTCATCCTCAGCCGGCAGGCGCTGCCGACATACGACCGCACGAAGTATGCTCCTGCCTCGGGCCTGGCCAAAGGTGCGTATGTGCTCGCCGATGCGCCGGACGGCAAGCCGCAGGTGTTGTTGTTCGCGAGCGGCAGCGAGGTCTTTGTGTCGACGCATACGAGAAGCTGAAGGCAGAGGGATCGCGGCGCGTGTGGTGAGCATGCCTTCTTGGGAGCTGTTCGAGAAACAGGACCAGGGGTACAAGGATAGCGTGCTGCCGCCGGACATCACCGCGCGGGTCGCCGTCGAGCAAGCGTCTACGTTCGGCTGGGCCCGGTACGTCGGGTCCGCAGGGGAGTCGATCGGCATGAAGACCTTTGGCGCTTCGGCGCCACTCCGGGAGCTTCAGAGAAAGTTTGGCTTCACGCCCGAACGCATCATCACCGCCGCCAAAGCGCAGCTCGCCAAAGGGAGGTAGGTCGTGCGAATCGTTCTCGGCAGCGATCATGCGGGATTCGCGCTGAAAGAGGACCTGGTGAAGTTCGGCGGCGAGCTGGGCCACGCAGTGCTTGACGTCGGAACTTCGAGCACGGCGCCAGTGGACTATCCCGACTACGCAGAAGCAGTGGGCTTGGCGGTCCGCGAGGGCCGCGCCGATCGGGGCATCCTAATTTGCGGAAGCGGAGTGGGTGCCTCGGTGGCCGCCAATAAGCTGCCGGGCATCCGCGCCGGCCTCTGCCACGACACCTACTCGGCCCATCAGGGCGTCGAGCACGACAACATGAACATTCTGGTGATCGGTGCTCGGGTGATCGGCCCGGAGCTGGCCCACGAGCTGGTCCGCGCGTTTCTGGCCGCTGAATTCACGGCGGAGGAGCGCCACGTGCGCCGGCTGGCGAAGATCAGCGCGCTCGAGCGGCGCTATTCGAGTCACGAGATTTTTGAGAGGGAGCCAAAGCGATGAGTATGACAGCGAGGCCGGGTCCGAGTAGTCGAGGGAACGCAAGAGCCACGAACCCTTTGAAAGCCTTGAACGACTACGGCCAATCGGTCTGGCTCGACTACATTCGCCGGAGCCTGATCACAAGCGGTGAGCTCGAACGCTTCATTCAGGAAGACGGCCTGCGCGGCGTCACCTCGAACCCCGCCATCTTCGAGAAGGCCATCACTGGCAGCACGGATTACTCGGAGGCCCTGAAGGCACTGGAGCAGAACAAGGAGCTAGGTGCACAGGCGATCTACGAGCAGTTGGCCGTGCGCGACATCCAGGATGCCGCGGACGTGTTCCGGCCCGTCTTTGTCGAGACCAAACGCCGCGACGGTTACGTCAGCCTGGAGGTCTCACCCTACCTCGCGCGTGACACGAAAGCGACGCTCGGCGAGGCCAGGCTCCTGTGGAAGGCTACGGGGCGCGAAAACGTGATGATCAAAGTGCCCGCCACGCCCGAGGGCATTCCAACCATCCAGCAATTGATCAGCGAGGGCATTAACATCAACGTGACGCTGCTCTTTTCCCAGCAGGCCTACGAAAGGGTGGCCGAGGCGTACATCGCCGGCCTCGAGGAGCGGGCCAGCCAGGGGGGAGATGTCAGCCGCTTGGCCAGCGTGGCCAGCTTTTTCGTGAGCCGTATTGACGCGCTCGTCGATCGCCTGATCGGAGCGCGCCTAAAGGCGGAGACGCGTCCCGCCCAGCAGGCGCTGCTGCGCAGCCTGCTGGGCAAAGTGGCCATTGCCAACGCTCGGCTGGCCTACCAACGTTATAAGCAACTCTTTAGCGGCACGCGCTGGGAGAGACTAGCCTCGCAAGGGGCCCAGACCCAGCGTCTGCTGTGGGCCAGCACGAGCACGAAGAATCCGGCCTACCGCGACGTCCTCTACGTCGAGGAGCTCATCGGCCCGGACACCGTGGACACCATCCCCCCGGCCACCTACGATGCCTTCCGCGACCATGGCCGGCCGCGTGCCAGCCTTGAGGAAGATGTTGAGGCGGCCCACGACACGATGGTCACCCTCGAGCAGGTTGGCATTTCGATGAAGGAAGTGACCGATCAGCTGCTCGAGGACGGCGTCAAGCTCTTCTCAGAGGCATTTGACAAGCTGCTAGGCGCTGTGGACCGCCGATGCCAGGCCGCGATTCCAGCGAGCGTCGGTCGTCCCGCCTACCGCCTTCCAGAAAAGCTCCGAGCGGCGGTCGAGACCTCGCTCGATGAGTGGCAGGTGCACGGCAAGGGGCGACGGCTGTGGGCCCGTGAGGCGTCACTGTGGACTGGAACCGATGAGAGCAACTGGCTCGGCTGGCTGGGGGTCACCGAAGATCAATTGGCGCACGCCGATCATTTCCGCGCCTTGACCGAAGAAGTGAAACGGGAAGGCTTCTCGCACGCGCTGCTGCTGGGCATGGGCGGCTCAAGCCTTTGCCCGGAAGTGATGGAGCGGACCTTCGGCAAGATCGCGGGCCATCCCGAGCTGCTGGTGCTCGATTCGACCGACCCAGCGCAAATTCAGGCCATCGAAAAGAGGGTGAACCTCGCGAAGACGCTGTTCATCGTTTCGAGCAAGTCCGGAACCACTCTCGAGCCCAACACCTTCAAGCAGTATTTCTTCGAGCGCGCGAAGCAAGCGCTCGGTGAGAATGAAGCTGGCAAACGCTTCATCGCCATCACCGACCCCGGCTCGAAAATGCAGCAGGTGGCCGAAGCGGACGGCTTCCGCCACATCTTCTTCGGGCTGCCCAGCATCGGCGGACGCTATTCGGCGCTTTCCGATTTCGGCATGGTGCCCGCCGCCGTGGAAGGCGTGGATGTGCCGAGGTTTCTCGACCGCGCCGAGGAGATGGTACACGCCTGCGCCTCGTGTGTGCCGGCCCGAGAAAATCCCGGCGTTGTTCTGGGAACGATTCTTGGCGTGCTGGCGAAGAACGGCCGCGACAAAGTCACCATCATCACTTCACCCGGCATCGCCGACTTGGGGGCATGGCTCGAGCAATTGCTGGCCGAATCCACCGGCAAGGACGGCAAGGGCCTCATTCCGGTGGATCGAGAAGCACTCGGCGCGCCAGCGGTGTATGGCCAGGACCGCATGTTCGCCTATCTGCGTCTGACCTCGGCGCCGGATCCGAAGCAGGATCGAGCTGTAGCAACGCTCGAAGAGGCCGGACATCCTGTGGTTCGTCTCGTCGTGGCCGAGCCGTACGCTCTCGGTCAGGAATTCTTCCGCTGGGAGATTGCCACTGCTGTGGCGGGTTCGATCATCGGTATCAACCCGTTCAATCAACCGGACGTCGAGGCCAGCAAGGTGGCGACGCGCAAGCTGACAACAGAGTATGAGAAAACGGGGGAGCTGCCGCCGGAAACACCGCTGCTCGAAGAAGATGGCATCAAGCTGTTCACGGATGACAAGAACGCCCAAACACTTGCGCGCGCGGTGGGGAGCACCCCTTCGCTCGTGCACTATCTGCGCGCGCACCTCGGTCGTCTCCAGGCGGGCGATTATTTTGCGTTGCTGGCCTTCCTGGAGATGAACGAAGCGCACGAGAAGGCGCTCGAAGAGTTGCGGCTCGCGGTTCGGGATGCCAAGCGCGTCGCCACCTGCCTTGGCTTCGGTCCGCGGTTCCTCCATTCGACCGGTCAAGCCTATAAGGGTGGGCCGAACACGGGCGTCTTCCTGCAGATTACTTGCGACGATGCGCGCGACCTGCCCGTGCCTGGGCAGAAGTACACCTTTGGCGTGGTGAAGGCCGCGCAGGCCCGTGGCGACTTCCAGGTGCTGGCCGAGCGGAACCGGCGGGCGCTGCGGGTGCATTTGGGCGCTAATGTGGCCGCGGGCCTCACGACACTCGGCCAGGCCGTTCAGCAGGCATTGTCCTAAGGCCCGGTCTCCGCGAAGCGGAGAAAGGAGCCACAGATATGCAAATCGGCATGGTTGGTTTGGGAAGAATGGGCGCGAACATGGTGCGGCGGTTGATGCGCGGAGGCCACCAGTGCGTAGTCTTTGACCTCAACCGCGCTAACGTGATGCAGCTCGCTGGCGAGGGGGCCACCGGAGCGGCCTCGCTCGACGAATTTGTCACCCAGCTCTCCAAGCCGCGCGCGGCCTGGCTGATGGTGCCGGCGGGCGGCCCGACCGAACAGACCGTAGTGGCCCTGGCCGAGCGCATGGAGCGCGGCGACATCCTGATTGACGGCGGCAAT
>DATFXF010000050.1:0-3430 GCA_035258565.1 Candidatus Acidiferrales bacterium | reverse complement strand
CCTGAGCCAGATTCACTTTGACGCGACCAGTCTGCACGCCATAATCGCTTGCCCGCCGGGCAAGATAGGCGACACGCGCGCTTGCCGCCATGGTTTTAGTCGGCGTTCAGCCATAATTGACGCAGCTTCCTCCCACATACCTCTCCTCGACGACAGCAGTCTTAAGCCCCGCTTTCGCCAGAACGATCGAGAGTGGTTTCCCTCCCTGGCCCGCACCGATGACAATCGCATCATAAGATCGTTCAGCCGCCATTTTTTCCTCTCTTGGTCAACTCAACTTCAAATTCGTGCCGATCGCGCCCTCAATCAAGCGTTCAACGTGGCATCGCTACGACCGTCAAAAGTACTAGAGGGCGGACGGCATTACGAGGCTTCCACCGCGGTCACGCCTCGCGGTAGCCCCGCTCCTGGAGCACCCACGTGTTGCCGTCGGGGTCAGAGAAGTCGGCGAAACTGGCGTAATCGCTGCGCTCAGGGTCCAGTCCGGCGGCGAAGCCTCCATCCCAAGCGCCAACGGGAGTCTTGTGCCGGATCTCGCGCACCTTGACTCCGCGTTCGAGCAGGCTGGCCCGTGCGGCCTCCAGGTCGCTGACCACGACATAGACGTTGCTTAATCTTGATCCCACGCTTGCGCAGCTCGCCCGCTCGAAGGTCGATCTCAAAGGCTCCAGAACGGATTGTTCTGGGAGAGGTGGATCCTGCCATGGGGCCGACACCCCCGAATGGAACCGAGTCTACACTACCCCACGGATTGGAACAAAGTCCCCTAATTGGAAATCTCTCCTCCTAAGTAACCTCATTTCTGTAGGTTGTCCGGTTTCAAAGAGTTTTCCCGCAGTTTAGGCCCAGAGGATTGAGGTACTCACAGTTCCAAACCACTCTCGGCGTCACCTCCCAGCCCAAAGGTGAAGGCCGTGAAAGGAGCGTTTCGAAATGTCATAGCTTTGAGCCTGCTCTCGACGATCAATGGAGCAGGCATCCCAGCGAATTCGTCAACCCAGAAGGTGGAAACGAACCTGAACATCACCGTTCGGGTTTACAATCGCTCTCGCTTCTCCCCCGAGATACTACTGCAAGCCCAGGAACAGGCCGCAAGCATCCTGCAACGAGCCGGCATAGAAGCTTCCTGGCTCGACTGTCTCCGATCCACGGGGAAGAGCAGTCGCAACACGGACTGCGATCGGCGGCCGAATGCAACCGATATCGAGTTGAGGCTCGTTCCACTCTCCGGTGCTCTGACCAGCGCCTTGCCGAAGGGTGCCTGCGGGCTGGCCGAACCGGGCAGTCTCGGGCAGTTCGCCGACGTTTTCTCTGACTGCGCAGAAAATCAGAGTGCGGTCCTAGCGTTGCATCCTGCCCTGCTACTGGGTCATGTCATAGCGCATGAGATCGGCCACCTGCTGTTGGGGGAGAATGCTCACTACCCGTCGGGCTTAATGAAAATCAAGTGGAATCAGAATGACTTGCAACGCATGGTGCAGGGAGACTTGCTGTTCACGGCGCAACAATCCGAACGCATCCGGAACAACGTGCTCGCACGCCGGGAGGCTTCCCGGACGGCCACCGTGGACCGGAGGGACTAAGCCCGCGCACGGTGATTCCGGCTGAGGCGCCTCCATAAGGATTCCTTTCGTCCCGGCAAGGTTGCTATTGAGGACCTCAAAAGACTAACGCGTTTCATTGCCCTAGAGATTTGGGGCAGCTCGGGTGGTGCCAAAAAGGCGTTGGCGGGCTTTGGGCATAGTCGCGTTGGACCTATTTGCCAGTTTGGTGCGCAACCCTCAACACGGTTCCGCCTCCCACGTCCAGCTCGTTTGCGATCTTCTTCCAGCCAAGCCCCTGCGCGCGAAGCGCGGCAATCCTCGCGGCGTCCACCGCGCGTCGCGGCCGGCCGAGGTGCTTACCCCGCGCCCGCGCCACTGCTAGGCCCGAGCGCACACGCTCGGGGATGTGGAGCTCGCGCTCAAAACTCCTCGATGCCGCCCTGCGTAGGGGGGTGGGCCAGAAACAGCGGTCGAGCGGTCCCCCCAGAATATGGCGCGTCGACCGTGGTGTAGCCGAATTGCTCCCTTCGTGTTCTACCCCCCTAAATTGACCGCTTTGTGCGCCGCGCCTATACTTGGGATGAATCCCTGGAGCATTTGCACCTGCGCGGATGCGTTGGCAACTCGTAGCTTAGAGTCTCTGCCGCACAGCGTTTCCAAACCCATCTAAGCAGGTACCGCTACAGTATCCGCTACTGTGGTCGCCGTGATCCGTTGACGCCGATTCCAAAGCATTCCTTGGCGCAACCGCCCCCCGTACAGGAGCCGCTGGGTTGCGAAGCCGCACGGCTTGGGCGAGTGGCAACCCATAGTCCCGAGGCTGAGGGGCTCCGAGTGGAGACACAGCGCCGACAAGCCGCTGCTCGATGGGCTTGGCGAGCCTCTGAACAGCCGACTTGGCTAGATGAGGAAACGTACCTGCGGAAGATTCAGCCTCGTCTGGCTCGTGATGGTGCCAGTCATATCATCAGCCTGGGGCATCTCCCAGCCCTACGCTGCGGAAGTGCGTGCGGTCTATGCGTACCGCTCCGCCGCATCGGCCTGCCGCCTTAGAAGCCATCACTGCTGAACTGGCACGGCAGCGTTGACCCTATTGCTGGTGCGGTCTAAGATGGCGGACATGCCGCAAGGAGCAACTGACGAATTGACTGGCATCCCCCACACCCTAGAGACCATCGTCGAGCAAGCGCGATCGCTTGAAGAGGTACGAAAGAGGGATGTTCACTGTGGCGATCGTGTGCTGGTCACGACGAGGAACTCCCTTTATACGATCTGGGTGCTCGGCGAGGGGCTGTACTGGGTTTGGGGAGGATGGTTTGACCGCCAAGGTGAGTCGCCGCAGAGGGTGAGGATCAATGGTTGCACTTGGGGCGGGAGTGCAATCAAGCAGGACATCATTGCCGCTCGCGGGCTTCGCCTGGAGTTCGGCAACACGGTCCTGACCACGTGGATTCAGCAGGTGCGCGTGATTCCAGCCCGGGCACACGCCGCCCTCAATTAACCTAGCTACGGGCTGACCGAACTTCTCGCGCGTTGACTTCCCTCCAAGTGGGGCCTAACATCGCTCGCCAACGATGGTTTCCCAGCCATGATCGGCCAAACAGTCTCCCACTATCGCATCCTGGAGAAGCTTGGTGGCGGCGGCATGGGCGTGGTCTACAAAGCCGAAGACACCCGCCTTGGCCGCCTGGTAGCCGTGAAAGTCCTGCCTGAGGAGCTGGCAAAGGACCGCCAAGCGCTGGAGCGGTTCCAGCGTGAGGCGCGTGCTGCTTCTGCGCTGGACCACCCCAATATCTGCACCATTCACGACATTGGGGAGCACGAGGGGCAGCCCTTCATCGTCATGCAGTTCCTAGAGGGGCAGACGCTCAAGCATCGGATCGGTG
>DATFXF010000049.1:0-18139 GCA_035258565.1 Candidatus Acidiferrales bacterium | reverse complement strand
CGCCGTCATAATCGGCGGCAGCTACCCCCATTCCGTAGTGTCCGTTGCCGCCGACTCCCGCCTCGTCGGTAACGTCAGTGAAGGTGCCGTCGCCATTGTTGCGATAGAGTGCGTTGCGGATCGGTCCAGGGGCTGGGTGCCCGGGAACCGCCCCGCCGTTTACGAGGTAGATGTCCAACAAGCCATCATTGTTGTAGTCCAGGAAGGCGACTCCAGAACCCATTGTCTCGATGACATATTTTTCTGGTGAGGCCCCGTTCCAGTGCTTGAAGCGCAGACCGGCTTTCCGCGCCATATCCACAAACTGAACGGGCGCAGCAGGCCTTGCCTCTCGCTTCTTGCTGGCCTGTTTGGGCGACCGAGTTTCGAGAGGCGCAGGTAGTTGGCCTCCGGATGACAAGCTGCTCAGGACAAGAATGGTCGCGAAGAGGCGCACGTGGAAAGAGTGCATGGAAACAACGGGCACCATTCTATTGGTATCGACCGAGCAGCGGCAAGCTGCGCGCCAGGTAGGTATAATTCGGGCTCGTGACGGCGCTCTCTTCAGGGGCTGGGAGGTTTTGCGGTGCGATCGGCCGGCAGGAAAGGACGATCTCTCGGGGCCGGTAGTCGGCGCTCACTTCGCTGGCCAAAACCCATCGGGAGCCCCGTCCTCGGGAGCCTCCGGCCTGTGATTTCCGCCTCGCGGCACGTTCGCACAAATCTCGGAAAAATCGCGGCGGTGGCCTCCTGGATGGCTTACGAGGAACTGCCCATGCCGCAGTTTGGCGTACCGTACGACCAGAACCTCGACCAAGCGGTGGACTTCATCCTGGTGGCCAACACGATTGACTTCGCCTTCACCGACTTTTCCAGCCACGTGAAATTCCAGGTGGATTACCAGGGCAGGCACACATCGGATTCCAAGGCCCTGTTGGCCTCGATGAAGCGGGCGCTCGACGAGGGCATTCCGCTGCTCGAGGGCCGCTATCTCGCCCAGGTCACCCGGTCCGCCCTCGAGCACATCTTCCGCGGCAACATCGAGCTTCCCATGCTCGACGAGCGCGTAGAGATCCTCCACCAAGTAGGCCAAGTGCTCGAGAAGAGTTATAGCGGTCATTTCCACAACTTCGTGCGAGCCTGCTCGCCGCGGCTCTATGACCGCGGCCAGGGGTTGATCGACAGGCTCGTGGCGGAGTTCCCGCGGTTCAACGACACCAGTCGCTGGGACGGCCACGAGGTCAAATTCTACAAGCTGGCCCAGCTGAGCATCTGGATGCTGTACAGCTCGCTCAACCGCTGCGGGGGTTTTCGCCTTGAAGACGCAGATAAAATGACCGCCTTTGCTGATTACATCGTGCCGGCAGCGCTGCGCGTGATGGGCATCACAAGCTATTCCTCGGCACTCGAGAAGGCCATTCATGGCTATCAGATGATTCCCCGGGATAGCGCGGAAGAGATCGAGATCCGGGCACATTCCCTCTATGCCACCGCGCTGCTCCGCGAGGAGATCAACAAGCTCCGCCCAGCGGACCGCCAGGTGATCATCCCTCAGATCGATGCGCGGCTGTGGACCCACTACCATACGACCCACTGGCCGCATCACCTGACGCAGACGATCATGTATTAGATGGCTCGCCGACGAGTCGCCTGGGCCCGCTTTGGAATGCTGGCCTTTCAACTTGACAGCCTTCGACAGCTTCGACTATAAGCACACGCGATCTGAAGCCGGTGATCCGGCTCCATCCCATCTGGAGATCCTCCCATGCGTGCACGTCTTTTGAGTTTGCTGCTCGCCCTGCTGGGCCTGGCGCTCGTGCCACCGCTCGCGGCTCAGCCCAAGCGCAAGGTGATCTTTGATCAGGACTGCCGTGGGCCAGCGACCACCGATATGCAGTCCCTTCTGGTCTTCCTTCAGTCTCCCGAGACCGAGACGCTGGGAATTACCGTCGTGAGCGGGGACCAATGGCGTGATGAGGAGGTTGCCCACACACTGCGGTTGCTCGAGATCATCGGGCGAACGGACATCCCGGTGGTTCCCGGCGCGGTTTTTCCGCTCATCAACAGCAAAGAGGAGATCAAGCGTTGGGAAAAACTTTACGGGAGAGTCATCTACCAGGGTGCCTGGAATGAATGGAAAGTCGGTGACTACCCCGGTGCGTGGAACCGCGGTCGATACTACGGGCCATTTGAAGTCCCGCCGCTGCCGGAGGGGAACCCCACCACCAAACCAGCCGAGGAAGACGCTGCGCACTTCCTGATCCGCATGGTGCACAAGTACCCGCACGAAGTGACCATCTACGCTGGCGGGCCGCTGACCAATCTTGCTCTGGCCATTGCGATCGATCCTCACTTCACGGAGTTGGCGAAGGAGCTCGTGGTCATGGGCGGCAGCATTGCCCCAGTCCGTGAACAGGCCGCGCAATCCACCACGATTCGCCGGGAGTTCAATTTCTGGTGGGACCCCGAGGCCACCCACATCGTCCTGCGGGCGCCTTGGTCTAAGGTCACGGTCACCACCGTGGACATTTCCATCAAGACGCGGCTGCGCAAGGCGATGATCGAGGAAATCGGCAAGGCGCAGACGCCCGTGGGGCAGTACCTTGCCAAGTGGGCCGACGAAGAGTACATGTGGGACGAGTTGGCGGCCGCGGCTTGGCTCGACCCCAGCATCATTACCAAGCAAGAACAGCTCTACATGGATTGCAACATCGACCATGGCCCGGGCTATGGCGACACGCTGGTGTGGGCGGCGGGTAACCAACCCGGTCTGGGCGAGCGGCAGGTGATTGTGCAAACGGACTTGAACACGGAGAAGTTCTACCGGATGTTCCTCGACCTGATGAAACGTCCCACGCCTGGTGCGAGAGCTGCCCAAGGTTTGTAAGACGGGAGGCCCAATGGCTGCCGAGACAGAGGTAGTCGGTCTGGGAAGTTGCACAGTAGATTTTTTTGCCCTGGTGCCGAAATTGATCGCGGCCGAGGAGAAGATCAATGCCACCCGGTTGGAGATTCATGCCGGCGGTGTGACCGCAAACAATCTCACGCAAGTCGCGCGTCTGGGGGCCACCGCCGGATGGATTGGCCTGATCGGCGACGATGAGAACGGTCGCATTATCCAGAAGGAGTTCGCCGAAGACGGCATGGACGAGACGGGGATCGAGGTGGTCAAGGGCGAGCATTCTTCCTTCACTTGGATCCCCGTCGACGAGCAGGGCGAGCGCTCGATTTATATGTTTCCAAACGTCACCGCCAAGGTGACTCCAAAACAGATTCGCACGCGCTTTGCCCGGCATATAGGCCAGGCCAGGCACTTCCATACCGAAGCCTCGCAGCTCCCCTTACCTCCCGTGCTCGAGGCCATCCGCGTTGCTCGCGAGGCGGGGGTGCGGGTGATTTTCGACCTCGACGTGGATCCCACCTACTTTGTCGAGGCTGGGCTGGGCACCAAGGACGAGCTGCTCGAAGCGCTCCGGCTGACGGACGTGCTGAAGCCTTGCAAGGCTGCAGCGCGCGAGCTCACCAGTGCATCGGGCTACGAGCAGATGGCACGACGCCTGCTCACCTACGGGCCCAAGCTCGTAGCCATCACCATGGGGGTGGAAGGCTGCCTGATTGCATCGAACGAGGGAATCGCTCATGCGCCACCTTTCCGTGTGAAAGTGGTGGACACGACCGGGGCGGGCGACGCCTTTATGGGCGGGTTGTCCTATGCGCTGTTGCAGGGCTGGGACGACGAGCGCGTGGGGCTGTTCGCGAATGCTTGCGCCGCTCTGTGTTGCACCCAAGTGGGCGCCCGTGCCATGGCCAAGCTCAGCGAGGTCAACGCCTTCATCCAGTCGAACTCCCCCCAAGCGACCTCCGCCGACTAGCTGGCTCGGGACCGACGGCCCGGTCGCCTTAGGGATTTGCCGAGGAGCCCTTGGATGTTTCAACCGCAAAGCTTCACGGTCGCCCTCCTGATGGTGATCACGAGCACGATCTGTTGGGGTTCCTGGGCCAATACCTACAAGGGCACCAAGAATTATCGCTTCGAGTTGTTTTACTGGGATTATGCCGTGGGGATTTTTCTGATTTCGCTCGCGCTGGCGTTCACCCTGGGGAGCCTCGGCAACGATGCCACGAGCTTTCTGCCGAACGTCCGCTCGGCCGATTCCTACAACATCTGGATGGCCCTCATTGGCGGAGCGATCTTCAATGTTGCGAACCTACTGCTCGTCGCCGGAATCGACATGGCGGGGCTGGCCGTGGCTTTTCCAGTTTCGATCGGCATCGCGCTTGTGGTGGGTGTGGTGCTCAGCTATACGCTGCAGCCCAAGGGCAACGCCACCCTGCTGGCCCTGGGTGTCCTCTCGGCCGTGATTGCCGTGGTGATGGACGGACTTGCCTATGGGGAGTTGGGCAGTCAGGGCCGGGCCGTATCGAAGAAGAGCATTGTGACCTGTATCGTCTCCGGCCTATTGATGGGCTCGTTTGCGCCATTCGTGACGCGCGCGTTGACGGTGGGCAGGAGCCTTGGGCCTTATAGCATTGCCGTGTTCTTTACGCTGGGCGCGCTGCTTTCCTGTTTCCTCGTCAACATCTACTTCATGAAAAAACCGCTCGCCGGTCAGCCCGTGAACTTCGACGGGTTCTTTTCCGCCTCGGCCCGAGACCATACCCTGGGCCTATTGGGCGGCTTTATCTGGGGACTCGGCACCGTGTTCAACTTTGTAGCGGCTAGCTTTACCGGCGTGGCCATTTCCTATGCCATCGGCCAGGCGGCACCGATGGTGGCAGCGCTGTGGGGCGTTTTCGTTTGGAAGGAGTTTGCCGGAGCAGGGAGTAAGGCCAAGGCGTACTTGGCGCTGATGTTCCTGTTCTACGTGTTGGCGCTTTTGTTGGTCTCCCATGCCTACGTGGCAGGCAGCTAGCCGGCGAGGGAATCAGTCGTCTAAGGGTGGTCTTTTCCAGCCGCCGCAGCCCCGCTCGATCTGGTTTGCGATGGCCAGGACGTTCTCCTCTTCCCAGGGTCGGCCGACGACTTGCACCCCGATGGGCAGGCCTTCGGTTGAACGACCCACCGGGACGGTAGCCGCCGGGTTTCCGAGCAAGTTGAACCATTGCGAATAACTCATCGTCTCGAGATAGGAGGCGATGCGGCCGTCCTTGCTCCAGCCGATTTCCCGGTGGCGGAACGCGGGACCCGCGGCGACAGGACACAGCAGTACCGGAAATTCGTTCATTTGCCTCAGAAGCTGCTCGCGGAGGACGTCGCGTTCGATGAGCGTATGGAGGAGACGCTCAGCTGTGAGCGGCGGCTCAGCACGAACGACTCCCATGAGTTCCCGCAAGATGGGCCCTAGCTCAGCTTCACGGCCAGCTACTATCGGCTGGAACAGCATGCCGCCCGCCAATCCAAACAGCACCCACCAGGCTTGCCGCGCTCCTTCCAGGCCGTCGGGCCGGTACGCCGCTACCTCGAACCCTTGGTGTTTCAAGGCTTCTGCCGCCTGCCGAACCGCTGCGCGCGTCTCTAGGGTCACCTGGGTACGGCCGTCGTCTTCGAAGTAGCCGATGTGGATCCGGCGGGTTTCCTCTTCGCTCGGGCGCCGGAACGCAACCGGCGCCGCCGAGGTGTCACCGATGTCCGGGCCAGCCATCACGCGGAGAAGAATCTCTAAATCTCCGACGGTGCGGGCCATCGGCCCAACGACGCCGAGATGGGCGAAGGGCCCCACCGAGGCCGGGAAATGGCCCGAAGCCGGGATGCGCCCGGGCGTCGGCTTTAGCCCGCAGATTCCACTGAAGTGGGCGGGCACGCGAATCGAGCCGCCGCCATCGCTGCCCACGCCTCCTGCCGAGCAGCCTGCAGCGATCGCGGCCGCTTCCCCCCCGCTTGACCCTCCCGGCGTCCGGTCGAGTGCCCAAGGATTGTTGGTCCTACCGTAGAGAAGATTGTCGGTCTCGTAGGACATCAGCATCTCGGGAACGTTGGTCGTGCCCAGGATGATGGCTCCCGCCCGGCGCAGCCGCCCGACAAGCGGCGCGTCGGTAGTGGCCACGTAGCCAGCACGCAGCTTCGACCCGCATTCGGCGCGCAGGCCGGCAACGTCAATCGAGCTCTTAATCGTGATGGGAACTCCATGCAGGGGGCCAACCGAATCGCTCCGCATCACCGCTGCTTCGGCCGCCTGGGCTTCGGTCCACGCACGCCGGCGGTCGAGCGAAACGATGGCATTCAGCCGGGGATTCAGCTTTTCGATCCGGCCCAAGTGCGCTCGCACCACCTCTACGGGCGAGATCTTCTTCTGGCGGATTTGCTCGGCCATTTGCGTCGCGGATAGGAATGTCAGCTCGTCCATTTTGTTTGCGTCCCCGGTGCGGTCGCTCAGTCTATCACGTCGTGCTGGGCCGAACCGATTCGTCCGCCTCGCGCCCGAATGCTGCTTCGACGCGGCTGCGTTGACTTGCCCTTTGCTTGGGACGAAAATCGGCTCCTTCGTGTCGGGGGTGGATGATTGACGCGGGTCGTTTTCCATGACTAGGCTCCGTCCGATTCTCCTTCTCGTCCTGTTTTTCTCCGCTGTCTATCTGTATGCTTTTCCGTCGGCCACACTTTTCTACGCGTTCCTTGTCCTTTTGCACCTCGCTGGCGGAAGCCTGTTGGCGGTGATGCTGCTCCCGCTTCTTTTCCGGGGCTTTCGGAGGCTCACGTTTGAAGCCAGGCTGGGCTGGGCTTTGCTGGCGGTGGGCGCTGCGCTCGGCGTGCTGCTCCTGATCCTGGGCACGCCTAAACGGCTCGAGCCCTGGCTCGACGCCCACATCGGCTTCAGTCTGGCTGGGTGCGTCGTTCTGGCGGCCACGTGGGCCAGGTCGCGCGGTTGGCTCGCTACGGTTCGCCGAGCGTCGGGCGTGCGCTATGCGTTGCTCCTCCTCGCCGTGGCCTTCTTGGCTGGGGCGGCCTGGTGGACACGTGAGGTGCGCTGGAAGGGCGCGTATGTCATCCGCAACCCCGCCATGCCGCCGGCAACCATGGACGGTGAAGGGGACGGACCGCAAGGCCCCTTTTTTCCCAGTTCGGCGCAGACCGCGCACGGCGGAAAAATTCCTGCGAAGTTCTTCATGCAGGGGGATGCCTGCCAGCGCTGCCACGCCGACATTTACCAGCAATGGTCGAGCTCAGCGCATCGCTTCTCCTCGTTCAACAACCAGTGGTACCGCAAGAGCGTCGAATACATGCAAGACGTCGTCGGCGTGCGGCCTTCGAAGTGGTGTGCCGGCTGCCACGACCCGGCGCTGCTGTTTAGCGGGATGTTTGACACGCCCGTCCGCCAGATCATCGATCGGCCGGAATCGCATGCGGGCCTGAGCTGCGTGATGTGTCACTCCATCGTTCGGGTGAAGAGCTCGACGGGCCAGGGTGATTATGTGTTGGAGTATCCTAAACTGCATGAATTGGCCGCCAGTGAGAATCCGGCGGTCCGCGCGCTGCACGATTTCCTGGTCCGGGTGAACCCCGAGCCCCACCGCCGCACGTTTCTCAAGCCGTTCGTGCGCGCGCAGACTGCGGAATTCTGCTCCACTTGCCATAAGGTCCACCTCGATGTGCCGGTTAACCGCTACCGCTGGGTGCGTGGCTTTAATGAGTACGACAATTGGCAGGCCAGCGGCGTATCGGGTCAGGGAGCCCGTTCCTTCTACTATCCCGCGAAACCCCAGAAGTGTGTGGGTTGTCATATGCCGCTGGTCGCTTCGCGCGACGCCGGCAACGTTGGCGGCTTCGTTCACTCCCACCGTTTCCCGGCCGCAAATTCGGCTCTGCCTTTTGCCAACCAAGACGCCGAGCAACTCCAGCTCACCGAAAAGTTCCTACAGGACAAGATTGTCAGTGTGGATATTTTCGCCCTTTCCCCGGCGGCAGCGGGCGCGACGGGCGGTGAGGGACCTCAAGCGCAATTCTCCACAGCCTTTGCTGTAGGTGAAGAAGCCGACGTGTCAGGCCCCCTGGTGCCCGAACTTGCCGCCCGGCCGCTGACCGCTCCTCTCAATCGCCAGCAAGCCTCAGTTCGGGCCGGTGACACGGTTCGGGTGGACGTCGTTGTGCGCACGCGCAAGGTGGGCCACTTCTTCCCCGCCGGTACCGTTGACGCGTTCGATGTTTGGCTCGAATTCGAGGCCACCGACGATAAAGGACAAGTGCTGTTCTGGAGCGGCAGGGTCGAAGACGACGGCAAAGGTCCGGTGGAAAAAGGCGCGCACTTCTACCGCTCCCTGATGCTGGACGCGCACGGCAACCGCATCAACAAGCGCAACGCCTGGGCCAATCGCGCGCTGGTCTATGCCCGGCTGATCCCGCCCGGCGCCGCCGATACGGCCCATTACCGGCTACACATTCCGGAGACGGCTGGCCAAGAAATCAAGCTGAAGGCTCGGCTGAACTACCGAAAGTTTGCGTGGTGGAACACACAGTTCGCCTTCGCCGGGGTGCGGGATCCGAGTCAGCCGAATCCGGCTGTCACGGCTGACTATGACGACGGCCGCTGGACGTTCACTGGCGACACATCCCACGTTTCTGGCCAGCTTAAGGAGATTCCCGCCTTACCGGTGGTGACGCTGGCGGAAGACAACGTTACGTTGCGCGTGCTTCCTGGCCGCACCGCTCGGCCCCAGCCCCAGCTGGTGCTCAACGCCGGCGACTGGGAACGCTGGAATGACTACGGGATCGGCCTGCTGCTTCAGGGGGATTTGAAAGGGGCCGAGACCGCGTTCCAAAATGTTGCGCAGGCCGTCCCGGAAAATCCGGACGGCTGGGTGAACATCGGCCGCGTGCGGCTCGAGGAAGGCAACATCCCGGGGGCCCGCGCCGTGCTCGAAAAGGCTCTTGCGCTCGCCCCGCATCTCGCGCGCGCACACTTTTTCTATGCCCGTGTGCTGAAGGCGGAAGGCAGGTATGACGAGGCGATCGGTCATTTGCGCCCGGTGCTTGTCCAGTATCCCCGCGACCGAGTCGTGCGCAACGAACTCGGCCGGATCCTCTTCCAATTGCGGCGCTATCCCGATGCCGTCCGAGAATTTCAAGCGGTTCTGGCCGTGGACCCGGAGGACCTCAAAGCACACTACAACCTGATGCTTTGCTATAACGGCTTAGGAGATGAACAGCGTGCTCGGCAGCACCAAGCGCGCTACCTGCGCTTCAAGGCGGACGAAGCCGCGCAGGCCATCACCGGCCCCTTCCGCCAACAGAATCCGGAAGACAACAACGAACGCCAGGCGATCCATGAGCACATCTCGGTCCCGCTCCAGGGTGCTCGCCGATCGGCTCGCACTGGGGGTTTGGACTGATGCGGTCGATTCTGCCCGGGGCACTCCTGTTGGTGACTCTAGTTGTGTTGGCCAGAGGGAGTGCGCCGGCCTCGAAACCTGCTTCGGGAACCCGATTTCGCGACATCACGCAGGCCGCCGGCATTCGTTTTGTCCACAACACCGGCGCGTTCGGAAGGAAATACCTGCCGGAAACGATGGGGCCGGGTGTCGCCTTCATTGACTACGACGGTGACGGTTGGCAGGACATCTTTCTGGTGAATGGCATGGACTGGCTCGGCCATCTTCGGCAGCACTCCACTCCGAGGCTCTATCGGAACAACCACGAGGGCACCTTTACGGACGTGACGGTACGGGCGGGCTTGGCCGTTGAGCTCTACGGATTGGGCGTGGCAGTGGGGGACTACGACAACGATGGGCACGACGACCTGTTTGTCACTGCGCTTGGTCAAAGCCATCTTTTCCACAATAACGGAGACGGCACTTTCACCGACGTGACTCGCTCTGCCGGCCTGTGGGGGCCGCAGGAGTTCAGCACCAGCGTCGCCTGGGTTGATTACGACCGCGACGGATTTCTGGACCTCGTTGTCGCCAACTATGTCGAGTGGTCGCCCGAGAAGGATATCTTTTGCACCCTTGACGGCACGACGAAGTCCTACTGCACCCCGGAATCCTACCGGGGAG
This sequence comes from Candidatus Acidiferrales bacterium, assembly GCA_035258565.1. Classification (GTDB taxonomy): domain Bacteria; phylum Acidobacteriota; class Terriglobia; order Acidiferrales; family UBA7541; genus DATFXF01. Next base: position 8,173 of record DATFXF010000049.1, on the reverse strand, counting down.
CCTCGCCTCGGCTATGGCATAACCGCGGCAACGGAACCTTTGAGGACGTGACACGAAAGGCGGGACTTTCTGATCCCACCTCGAAAGGGTTGGGCGTGGCCATCCTCGACTACGACCAGGATGGCTGGCCAGACATCCTGATCGCCAACGACACCCAACCCAACAAGCTCTATCGCAACAACGGCAATGGAACCTTTACGGAAAAGGGCACCCTTGCCGGCGTGGCTTTTAGCGAAGAGGGTGTGGCTCGGGCGGGCATGGGGGTGGACGCGGCCGACTATGACCGCACCGGCTATCCCAGCGTTGTCATCAGCAATTTTTCGAACCAGATGCTCGCGCTATATCACAACGAGGGGAATGGGCTATTCGTCGACGAAGCCCCGCGCTCCGAAGTGGGCCGCGCCAGCCTGCTCACCCTGGGCTTCGGCTGTTTTTTTTTCGATTACGATCTGGACGGCTGGCTGGACTTGTTTGTCTTGAACGGTCACATCGAGAATGAAATCGAGCGTATCCAAAGGCGCGTGCGGTACGCCGAGCCGCCGCACTTGTTCCGCAATCTTGGAAAAGGGAAGTTTCGGGAGGTGACCCGAGAGATGGGCCTGGCCTTCGAGGCACCTCGGGTTGGGCGCGGAGCTGCCTACGGGGACATCGACAACGATGGCGCCCTCGATCTGCTCATGGCCACGAACGGCGGCCCAGCAGTGCTGTTTCACAACGAGGGCACGGCCAACCACAGGCTGCGCGTGCGCCTGATCGGTAGTCGCTCAAATCGAGACGGAATCGGAGCGGTGGTAGCGGTCACCGCAGGCGGCGAGACCCAGCGACAGATGCTGCGCAGCGGTTCGAGCTACCTTTCGCAGAGCGAGCTCGTGCTGACCTTCGGCCTTGGCTCACTCCCCGAAGCGGAGGCGCTCGAGGTGCGCTGGCCGAGCGGGCAAGTGGACCGCCTAGGAAAAACTGCCGCCGACCAGTTGATTACCGTGCGGGAAGGCCAAGGATTGCATTCCGCTCAGGCCCTGCGCCGAAGGGAGAAACGATGAAGACTCGGCGCAGGCTCGCGTGCTGGTTTGTGGGGGTTGCAGTTCCAGCATTCCTTGGCCTGCGAAGTTCCAACCTGCCGCAGCATGCGCCGGCAGCTCCAGCGCAAAAGCCGGCCCGAACGGTTGGTGGCTCCGGCCGGCACGGCGAAGCAGTCCGACTCAACAATCTGGGCGTTGCCTATATGAACCAGCAACGATTTGATCAGGCGCTGAAGCTGTTTCAACAGGCTTATCGCCTGGACCCAAGACTCTTCGCGGCGCGCTTGAATCAGGGCCTCGCACTTCTAAATCTTCAGCGCTATCCGGCGGCGCGCCAGATCCTCGAGGAAGCCGCTCGACGCGAGCCGAGCAACCCTCGGGCTTGGTACAACCTGGGCCTGCTGGACAAGAACCTGGGCCGGACGGAGGAGGCGCTCAAATCGTTGGCACGAGTGGCGCAACTCGATCCGCGGGACGCAGACGCGCGCTACTTTCTCGCCCAGCTCGGGGCGCAGCTCGGCCGGAATGAGGAAGCCATCGCCTCCTACCTACAGGCTCTCGAGCTGAACCCCTTCCATGCCTCCGCTGAATTTGGGCTGTCCCGGGCTTACCAGCGATCGGGCAACTCGGCCAAAGCCCGAGAGCATCTCGCGCGGTTTGAAAAGCTCACACAGGAAAAACTCGGGTTCCCCATGGGCCAGAACTACGGCGACCAGGGTAAGTACTCCACGGCCGAACAGGTGGAGCCTGAACTCGGCCCCGTGCCCCCGGCGATCCCGGTTCGATTCGTCTCCGTCGGCGCTGAGGTCGGCCTAGGCTCCCAACCCGAGGAGCGAAAGGGCGACGGGAAGCCGGCAGCGATCGCCACAGGCCTTCCGCTTTCTCCTGAGCAACTTGGTGCCGGCGCCTGCTTTTTCGACTTCGATGGGGATGGGCGCGTGGACGTCTTCGTGGTCAACGCCGGAGGAGCGCCGAGGAACGCGCTGTACCACAACACTGGCGGCCGCTTCGAGGACGTCACGCGAAGCGCGGGGCTGGACCTGGCGGGCGTGGCCCGGGGGTGCGCCGCGGGCGATTTTGACAACGATGGCTGGACCGACCTCGCGGTAGCGTTTGCGGACGGCGTGGTTCTGTTTCGCAACCTAGGAAACGGCACGTTTCGCGATGTGACCCAATCGTCCGGCATTCGCCGGGACGCGGGTGCGGTCGGGGTAACCTTCCTCGATTACGATCACGATGGTGACTTGGACCTTTACGTTACTCGCTACACAGGCTCTGAAGCATCGTCAACCGCGGGCCAACCCGGGGGCAACGTCTTGTGGCGGAACAATGGCAACGGCACGTTCACCGATTGGACTCGGCAGACAGGCCTGGCCGGAGCAGGGCCGAGCCTGGTCAGTATCGCGACCGACTTCAACAACGACCGCGCGGTCGATCTGATTGTCACGGGAGCTGCCGCACCTTCGGTTTTTTTGAATCAGCGCGAAGGACCGTTCCGAGGGATCCAGCCCTGGAGCGAGCCGATGCCCGCACCGGTGGTTGGCGTGGCCGTTCTTGACTTCGATAAAGACGGCTGGATGGATGTGGCGTTCACCCATGCCGGGCCGCCTGGGCTGACGCTCTGGCGCAACGTCGAAGGAAAGCGCTTCGAGCGCGTGGCTTTGCCGAAGCTCAACTGGACGCGCGGGTGGGGGCTCGTGGCGCTGGACTACGACAACGACGGCTGGGTGGATCTGGCCGCGGTGGGCGAGACCAGCGAAGGCGGCAAGATTTGCCTCCTGCGCAATCTGGGGCCTAAGGGCTTCGCGGACGTCACCGCCGCGACCGGTCTGGCGGGCTTGGCGCTCCTGCGGCCGCGCGCTCTCATCACTGCCGACTACGACGGCGACGGTGACTCCGATCTCCTGGTGACCGAGAGCGGCGGGCCTGTCGTGTTGTTGCGCAACGACGGAGGCAACCGGAACAACTGGTTGCGCGTTTCGCTCAAGGGGTTGGTGGATAACCGCAACGCGATCGGCACGAAGGTGGAAGTGTTCGCCGGGACGCTTTATCAGAAGTGGGAGGTCGAATCTGCTTCGGGCTATCTCGGCCAAAGCGCGACCGAGATTGTGGCTGGGCTCGGCAGCTCGAAGCAGGCAGATGTCATCCGCCTGCTCTGGCCGACGGGCGTCTTGCAGGATGAAGTAGAGATCAGCGGCCGCGCTGCGCGCAGCGTCCAGGAGATCGACCGCAAGGGAAGTTCCTGCCCAATTCTTTTTGTGTGGAATGGCAGCCGCTATGAGTTCGTCACGGACGCCATCGGTCCCGGTATTGTCGGCCATTGGGTGGCCCCGGGCCAGCGCAACGTTCCCGACCCGACGGAGTATCTGAAAGTGGACGGCACTCGAGTGCGGTTGCGCGAGGGCCGCCTGAGTTTCCGTCTGCTTGAGCCCATGGAAGAAGTCGTCTATCTCGACGAAGTGCGCCTGCTGGCGGTCGATCATCCGGCGGACGTCGAGGTCTATCCGAACGAATACTTCGCCAGCAGTCCGCCGTTCCCAAGCTTTCGGGTTATCGTCACCCGCAACGCCCAGCCGCCGAAGGGTGCCTGGGATGATCGCGGTCGTGATGTCCTGGCCCTCGTGCGGGACCGCGATCGTCGGTACGTCACCGATTTTCCTCTCGCCCCGTTCAAGGGTTTTGCCGAACTGCACGGCCTGGAGTTGGATTTGGGCGAATGGAATCCTCGGACGCCATTGCGACTGCTGCTCGCTGGCCTCACCGACTACTTCACTGCTACTTCCGTCTATGCCGCGTATCAGGCAGGTGTGCAGCCCATTGCGCCATATGTGGAGGCGCTCGATGCCGCGGGCCGCTGGGTACGCGTGGTTGACGATATGGGCTTCCCGGCGGGATTGGCTCGCACGATGGTGGCGGACTTGACCGGACGGTTGCCTCGAGGAACGCGGCGCATTCGGATTATGAGCAACCTTAAGATTTACTGGGATCAGATCCTGGTGGACACAACTCCGGAAGGGACGCCGCTCAGGCTCACGACCCTTCCGCTGGCCCAGGCAGCGCTTCGCTTCCGCGGCTATCCGCGCGCTCTCGAAGGAAACCCGCCGGCCGATCTCGTCTATGTCTACGAAGACGTCAGCCGCACGGGGCCCTATGCGCGCCACGCGGGCAACTACACGCGATATGGCGACGTGCGCCCGCTGCTCACGAAAGCAGACGACCGGTTCGTTATTCTTGGCTCCGGCGATGAACTGGCCCTGGAGTTTGACCCCTCGGCATTGCCCGCCCTGCCGCCCCACTGGAAACGAGACTACTTTTTCTATGCCGACGGATTCTCCAAGGACATGGATTTCTACGCCGCCTACGGCGATACGGTCAGCCCGCTCCCCTTTCACGCCATGCACCGCTATCCCTACACTCCTCCCGAAGAGTATCCGGCCGAAGAACCCTATCTACGCTATCGCTTGGATTACAACACGCACGAGGCCTCTGGCCGGCTTCTGGGGTCCTACCGCTTTTCGTACCGCAGACGGGCCCCAAAGTAAGCTGAATCGCTTGTCGTTCGCCCGACATTGTCTGCTAGCATCGTCAGCTGGCGATGCCCTCTAGCACTCCCGTTCGTGCCGTCCTGTTCGACTGGGATGGCACCCTGCTCGATTCCTATCGCGCTGACACACAGGCCTACCTCAAGATGTTCGAAGCCCTGGGTATCCCCTGGGGTCTCGACGAACTTGCGCGGCACTATTCGCCTGACTGGTACCGCGTTTATCGCGCAGCACGCCTCCCCCGCGCGCGCTGGAAACAGGCTTCTCGGCTCTGGCGCCGCTTCTACCGCCAGCAAAAGCCGGTGCTGCTGCCGGGCACGTGGCGCGTGCTGCGAGCGCTCGAGCGACGCTTCACTTTGGCGCTGGTCTCGAGTGGCAGCCGCTCGCGCGTGGTCGGCCAGTTGCGCCAGTTCGGTCTTGCCGAGATGTTTCGGGCGCGCGTTTGTAGCGAGGACGCCCACCAACGGAAGCCGCATCCTGCGCCGCTTGAACTCGCACTGCGCCGCTTGCACCTCGAACCGGACGTCTGTGTTTATGTCGGCGACGCGCCCGAGGATATCGAGATGGCGCGGCGCGCGGGTGTCCTCGCCGTCGCCGTGCTCGGCCCCTGGGCCTCTCGCCAACGATTGCGTGCGGCCAGGCCGCAGGCGGTGCTTCGTTCGATCATCGAACTCCCGGCCTTCTTGGGGAGGTTTTAAGGATTCGCCTGGCTTTTCCGGGGCAGCGGTTTGTAGTCGCTCCAGCGCATGGTGAGGCGTACGCGTACCTCACCGTTTTTGGACTTCAGGGTGTCGTCGGAGCGCGTGTAGATCGGGAACCAGTACTTCCCATCCACGAGCTGGCGGTAGGTCTCAAAGGTGCTGAAGGGCAACTCGGGGGAAGAAACGTCGCCGATTTCGGTCACCCACTTGCCGAAGGTCTTCACGATGAGCAGATCCTGGTCGTCCACCCACACCACTCCCTCGAAGTAGGCGCGCTTTCGCTCGATTTGCCTTGGCTTCACGCGGAAAATGTAGGTATTGAGCTCGTCGATAGGCTGCTTTCCGGCGTAGGTCAAATCGTAGTGGCTGAGTTCGCCGGTCGGCAGCGAAAATGCCGGAATCCGCGCGAGCATTTCGAGGTCTTCCAGCGCAAGCTTCATGCGCTTGAGCGTGGAGGGTGCTTGGGCGACGACGCGCTCGTAGCGCTTGCCATCGGCGCCGATGACGAGCTCGGTGGTCACCTCGAATTCGCCGGCGGCTTTGGCATCCTGGTCAAACTCCTGGACGCGAATCGTTCTCCGATAGCTGTAATCGCTGCGCTCGCGCTGGAATTCGTCTTCCTTTTGGGTGAAGCGTCGGATCATTTCCGCGACGGGAATCGGCGGGGGTTCGGGCGCTGTTTCGAGCGGGACGCGGGTAACCTCGTGTTTCGATGGCGGGGCGAGCGGCCCCTGGGGGGCCTGTGCACTCCCTGGCAGGGCGCCGAAGGCTAGCATCAAAGCCAGTACGAGCCCCGCGGGGAGACCGCAGTTGCTGTGCATCTTCGCCATGGCCACTCCTTCTTGGATGCCACCCGCCCGGCTCGCGTGCCGCCCTTCGGCCGGCAATCCAGTGTACCGCACCGGATCGCGCGCGGGCTCGCCCACTGCAAGCGCCCGAAGCTCCACCGACTCCGCTCGACCAGCTCGCCGAACAATCCCAATCCTCCGCCGCGGGCACCTCTGGTAGAATCGCGCCCGGCTGTGCCCAAGACGCTTCAGGCCAAGCGGTTCTACGTCTCCGGGATGGTGCAGGGGGTCGGGTTTCGCTTTTTTGCGCAGCGGGTAGCGGAACACCTGGGCGTGGCCGGCTATGTGAAGAATATGCGTGACGGCCGCGTCGAGGTCTATGCCATCGGCAGGGGCGAACAGCTTCGCAGGTTGCGCGCGGAGCTGGAACGAGGTCCGCGGTCCGCCAGCATCTCCGAGATCACCGAAGAAGAGGCCGAGATGATGCCCCGCTATATGGGGCAGTTTTCCATCGAGCACGATTGGTAGAACGGAGCCTAGGAAATGGACGAACTCAAGAAGCTGATCCGGGAGATCCCCGACTGGCCCAAGCCGGGTATCCTGTTCTACGACCTCACGACGCTGCTCAAGGACTCCCAGGGCTTCCACACTCTGATTGACAAGCTCTCGGAGCATTACGCCGGCGAGAAGGTGGACGTGGTCGTCGGCATCGAAGCGCGGGGATTCATCTTTGCTCCGGCGCTGGCCTATCGCCTGAACACCGGCTTCGTGCCCGTCCGCAAGCCGAAAAAGCTGCCGTGGAAGACAGCGCAAGTGACCTATCAGCTCGAATACGGCAGCGATACGCTCGAGATTCACGAGGACGCCGTGCGCCCCGGACAGCGCGTGCTGGTCTCGGACGACTTGCTGGCCACCGGGGGTACGGCTGCGGCAACGGTGAAGCTCGTGCGTCAATTGGGCGGGGAAGTGATCGGCGCCGCCTTTGCGGTGGAGTTGAGTTTCCTCAACGGCCGCGCCAAGCTGCCCGGACTGAACGTTTTCTCGCTGATTCAGTACGACAAGTAAAGGCGCCCGACGGACAGCGGCAGGCCGAACCGCCGACTCGTTGACGATTACCCGTGTGGATCTCAGTTGGTCTGTGGCTTCGATTGATTCCGCTGCCGGACGGCTTCGAACAAAACGATCCCTGCGGCTACCGACACATTGAGCGAGCGTACCGGGCCTGTGGTGGGGATGGAGACCAGAGAGTCGCAGTGCCTGCGCACGAGCTCGTGCAGGCCCTTCCCCTCGCTGCCCAGCACGACGCCTACCGAGAGAGTTAGATCCGCGTCCGTGTAATTCTTCCCGGCGCGCTCGTCGAGGCCCACCAGCCAGTAGCCCGCCTCTTTCAACTCCTCCATAGCCCGGACCAGATTGGTCACGCGGGCAACCGGCAAGTGCTCGAGAGCGCCGGCCGACGCACGCGCGACGCTTTCGGTCAGGCCTGCCGCTCGGCGCTCGGGAATTACGACTCCGTCGGCTCCGGCAGCAAGCGCCGTGCGCACCACCGCTCCGAGGTTCTGTGGATCTTCGACGCCGTCGAGCAGGATCAGTAATCCCTTTCTTTTGTCCGGTGGCGCGGCTTTGCGAATGAGATCCTCGAGGCTGGAGGCGGCCTTGGCCGCTACGAACGCCACCACCCCCTGGTGCTCGCGGGTGCCGACGACGTGGTCCACCTGACTGCGGTCTTCAAACCGCACCGGTACGCCTCGGGTGCGTGCGAGCTCAACGATGGCCTCGATGCGTTCGCCGTGGCGCCCGCGCGCGATCACGATCCGCTCGAGCGCCCGGCCCGCCTCGAGTGCCTCGCGGACTGCGTGGATTCCCGTTAGACGATTCACAGTCAAGCGGCGTTTAGCCTTCCAAGGTGGCGATGGCATGGGCGGCAATCGCTTCGCCGCGGCCGATTTCGCCGACGCCTTCGTGGGTTTTCGCTTTGAGGTTCACCTGCGAGGCTTGGATGCCCAGGGCCTTGGCGATGGCGTTGCTCATCCGAGGGAAGTAGGGGTTGAGTTTTGGCTTCTCCGCCACGATGACGGCGTCCACGTGAGCAATGCGCAGGCCTCTTTCGCGCAGTTGCTTCG
>DATFXF010000048.1:0-7506 GCA_035258565.1 Candidatus Acidiferrales bacterium | reverse complement strand
TGGCTTTAGCGGCCTCGCCCGGCGGGCTCCCAAGGCTCGATCCAAAAATCCAGGGCCAGCCAGAAGCTATAGGAATGACGCATCAAGACCAGGGACAGGAGCACAGCGCAGACAAGCCACGCAGTGATTTTGGCCTCGAAGGAAAGGCTCGTCAGGTCGGGTAGAAGCAAAAAACCGAGATAAAGGCCGGTGACCAGGAGTGCTGTCACTATGTAGTTGATGATCATGGCCCCAAGGAAATAGCCCGCTTCCCGGTAGTAGGCGAGCGCGCAGTCCGAACAATGCCTGCGCATCCGCAACCAGCCGCCAAATAGACGGCCACGGCCGCAGTTTGGGCACCGCAGCCGCCAAGCGCGGCGCAGCACCCGCCCTAGGGGTGGCCTTGCCATGCCCTTTCCTCCTCTGCTGAGGACACCCCCCCGGGGGGCTTGCCGGTTTTGCAGCGCCGCTGGCCTAGAATCTCCCGCGCCATGCGGCCGAAGTTTATACTCAAGGACACAGGATGGAACGTGCTGTGGATCAAGTCAGCATTCTGATCATCGACGACGATCCGGCCAGCCAAACCGCCCTCCGGCAGGTACTCGATTCGGAGGGTTGGCAGCTGCGAACTGTGCGGGGGGCCAATCAGGCGCTCGCCGAACTCGCCAGCGGCAACTGGACTCTGGTGGTGGTCAACGTAGCGCTGACGGGCCTCGATGGGCCGCTGTTCTCCACGCTCAAGGAGCTGGCCTTGGCAGCACCGTTCGAAGCCGGGCATATGCACGTGCGCGTGCTCTTTCTCGTGCCGGAGGAGGTGGCCGCCGAGGCCCAGCCAGCCCTCGAGCGCGAGAGGTTGCCCTATGTGCTCAAGCCCGTTCACCTACACGACTTCCTTGAGAGGGTCAGCGACCTGCTCCTTGAAGCCCAGGTCATTGTGTCGCCTATCCGGCGCGTCCGCTATGAACACAAGGCCGAGGGCGCAGGCAGCCGCCCCCGCCGCGAACACCGTGACACCTCAATGTTTGCCTCCCGCCAAGACTACCTGATGTCGGAGGAGGAGATCGCCGAATTCGAGAAGAACGAACAAGAGGAACGCAGGAAAAAGTAAAGAAGGCGGGAGAACTGGGACGTCCTTAACCCACCTCGACCGGCCTCGATCCTGGGCACAATCCTAACTCAAAATTAGAAACCTCCCCTATCCTCCCGGCCAGAATCTCAAATAATGGCCTGCAAGAAAACGATTCCCGCTCGTTCCTAGTAGGGACCCGTCCAAGGGGAGGGTGTCCGAAAGAACTCAGGAGGATTCCGATGGAACGCGGAAATAGCTTGACCTGGGGATTGCTGGGCCTGGCTTTGCTGACGGCCTGCCTGGCCTCGGTTCTGGCCACTGGCGCGCAGAATCCCGTGCGGCCCAGCGCGAACGGCTGGCGGCTGGGTGAGCCAGTGGTGTACGAGAATCTGACCGTTTTTCCGGTGCTGAGCCGGCACGCGGCCGAGACGAGCGGGTTTCTCACGCTTGATGAGGCCCTGGCCTCCGGCGACGCCGTCGTAACCGAGCGCGGTGGGGAGGTGCTGCGGCGCTCCCGCGACGCGCGGCCCATCGCCGAGCCTTATCAAGGCGGCGGGGCGTCGGTGAACCAGCTCGTGCTGATCAACCGCGGCTCGAAGCCGCTGCTGCTGCTGGCCGGGGAACTGGTCAGCGGCGGCAAGCAGGACCGCATCATCGCCAAAGACCGGATCGTTGCTCCCGGTGCCGAGCCGCTGCCGCTCGATGTTTTCTGCGTCGAGCACGGCCGCTGGTCGACTGGCTCACGCTTTGCTGCCGCGAAAATAATCGTCCATCCAAGCGTGCGCGAAAAAGCTGCCGTGGATCAGAAGCAAGCTGAAGTGTGGGAGGCTGTTCGTGCCGGGTCCACGGCGAAGCGTCGTAGCGATGTGGCCGCCGCGCCGCCATTCACGGCTGGCTCGCTCGCCACGGTGATCGCCCGCGACGCGCCCAGTGAGTCCTACAAGGGCATCTACCAGTCTCCGGCAGTCGGCCGGTCGGTCGAAAGCTTCGCCGAGGAAGTCCAACGGCGGTTTACGCGCGCCATAGCAAACGTCAAGGGCGAGCATGTGGTCGGTGTCGTGGTGGCCTACGGCGGCGAGGTGGCCTGGAGCGACATCTTCGCTTCGCCAAAGCTATGGGAGAGTTACTGGCCGAAGCTGCTCCGCAGCTACGTGGTCGAGGCGCTGGCGCGACCGCAATTGAGGGAGCACGCCTCGGTGGAAGACGCCCGCGAGTTTCTGCGGCCGCTCGCGGGCCGCGAGAACGTCGAGAGCGAGCCCGGCGTCTACCGTTGGCACGAGATCACGCAGGGTCCCTACGCCGAAATCAAACTGGAGGCCGTCAGGCCCGCGAGCCTTACGCTCCACTGGCTAAAGATCCACCGCACGAGCTGATCTCGCGCCCCCGAGTGAGACCTTCGAATCCGGTGTCATCCTGAGCCCGCCGGCGGTTAGGAGCCAGCACTGGCGGGCGAAGGATCTCCGGGCTGCCGGCCCCCGGGCCTTCGAATGCGCTCGCCAAGGATGGAACGTGGCCGGTAGCTAGTGGGTTTTCGGGTGCCAGCGGCGGACGCTCGACCGATCGTGCGTCTCGGCCAGTAACTCGGCGACGGTCTTGTTGAGCGTGGGATGTCGCAACAGGGGAGCCAGTTCAGCAAGCGGCACCAGCACAAATCGCCGCTCGGCCATGCGTGGGTGGGGCACCTCGAGCTCCGGCGCATGCACCACGCTCGCACCATAGAGCAGCAGGTCAATATCAATTGCGCGCGGGCCGCGGCGCACGAGTTTCTTCCCTCCCAGGCTCCGCTCGACCTCGCGCAGGACGCGCAGCAACTGCCGCGGCATCAAGTCGGTTTCAGCCTCCAGAACGCAGTTCAGAAACCAGCTCTGCGTGGGGACGTCCACGGGCTCGGTTGCATAGAGCGACGAGCGCCTCACCACGCGCACGCCTGCCGCCGCGAGGGCCTCCGCGGCGAGCGCAAGCTGGGCGGCGCGGTCGCCCAGGTTCGAGCCCAGCGAGAGGTAGATGATCTTGGCCCGCGGCATGGAGAGAGAATTCTAATCACCGAGAAACGCGGATCAACACGGATTCAACTGCCAGAAACTTCTGGGCAGGCTTCGGCCATGGTTCAAAAAAGCTGCTGCTGGCGGCGGGGCACTTCCACGCCGAAGTGCCGGTAGGCGAGCGCTGTCGCTACGCGGCCGCGGGGGGTGCGGTCGAGCAGGCCCAGTTGCATCAGGTAGGGCTCGTAGATCTCCTCGATGGCATCTTCTTCCTCGCTCAGTGACGCCGCAATCGTGTTGAGTCCCACCGGCCCGCCGCCGAACTTGTGAATCATGGTGAGCATCAGGTTGCGGTCCACTTCGTCCAGGCCGTGCGCGTCCACGCCGAGCATCTCGAGCGCTTCGCGGGCAACCTCAAGCGTAACCCGGCCGGCGGCGCGCACCTCGGCAAAATCGCGCACGCGGCGCAGGAGGCGATTGGCGACGCGCGGCGTGCCACGGCTGCGCCGCGCGATCTCCTGGGCACCCGCTTCATCCACACTGAGTCCAAGAATCCTTGCCGACCGACGTACAATTTCGACCAGATCCTCGTCCTTGTAGAAATCGAGACGGTGCACGATGCCGAAGCGCGAGCGCAGCGGCGCGGTAATCAACCCGGCGCGCGTCGTCGCGCCGACAAGCGTGAACTTACTCAGCCGGAAGGGATGAATCCGTGCGGCGGGGCCCTGGCCGATCACCAAATCTATTCGATAGTCCTCCATCGCCGGATAAAGGATCTCTTCGACCGCGGGCAGCAAGCGGTGAATCTCATCGAGGAAGAAGACCTCGCGCGGCTCGAGCGAGGTGAGGATGGCGGTCAGGTCTCCCTTGCGCTCGAGCATGGGTCCGGCACTCATCTTGATGGCGACGCCGAGCTCATTGGAGAGAATTTGCGCGAGCGTGGTCTTGCCCAGCCCCGGCGGGCCGTAGAACAGGACATGGTCAAGCGCCTCGCCGCGGCTGCGCGCCGCTTCGATGGCAATGGAAATGTTCTCCTTCACGCGCGTCTGGCCGACGAAGTCGGCGAGACGTTTGGGCCGGACGCTGGCCTCGATGCGCGCGTCTTCCTCGAATGCCTGGCCCGAAACGATGCGCTGGAGAGGCTTGGCCATAAGCTAGCCGCCGGCGCGAAAAGCGCGCCCGCCCGGGCGGCTCAGTTGCTGCAGGGTAGCGCGCAACAGCACTTCGAAGCTGGTTCCCGCACCGTCGCGCTGGACTTCTTCGACCGCTTTCTCGGCGGCGCGGCGCTCGTAGCCGAGGTTGAGCAGGGCGGAGACCACATCGGCCTCGAGTCCCGAGCGTGAAGTAGGTTTCTCTGCTTCGGGCACCTCCATCGCTGCCAGCTTGTCGCGCAACTCGACGACGATGCGCTCGGCGGTCTTCTTCCCCACCCCCGGAATGCGCATGAGTTGCGCCAGGTCGCCACGGCGAATGGCCGGCACCAATTCCTCCACGCTCATCCCGGAGAGGATCTTCAGCGCCAGACCCGGCCCGACGCCCGAGGCCGAAATCAGCAGCTCAAAGAGGTGTTTTTCGCGGGCGGTCAGGAAGCCGTAGAGCGTAAGGGAGTCTTCGCGCAGGTGCGTGTGCACCAACAGCGTGACCTCGTCGTGCAGGTCACCTAGGGAGTAAAACGTGGACAGTGGGATGCTTACCTGGTAACCCACTCCGCCGATATCCACGAGGATCTGGTTGGGGCGCTTTTCAGCCAGCCGGCCGCGAAGATGTCCAATCATCCCGAGCGATTATTGATGAGCGTCACGGGGGTGTCAACGTGACGCCAAACTCCGCGGGGACCCAATCAGGGTCGCCTTTCGGGCCGCGGATCGGTCTTGATTGCCAAAGCCGTCTTGCTACTTCACGTCTCGAGCGAGATCGACCGAGTCGATCACGCCGATCACTGCCATGTCAATGGGGGCATTGGGCCGCTCGACCGCCGTCATCGCGCAAAAGCCCTCGGTGACGATGAGAACGCGGTCACCAATACCGGCGTCCACTGCGTCGAGCGCGAGGATGGGCTCGCCGCGATCCGAGCCGTCGAGATGAAGAGGCTGGACGACAAGAATCTTCTTACCCTCGTGCGAGGGCGCCTTCTGGGTGGCCACCACATCTCCGATGACTCTGCCGATGAGCATCGAGCCTCTGTTCGGTGTCTATGGCTTCTCGCCTCGAGCCTCCGGAATGTTGACGGTGTCCACGATGCCGACGATCGTGGCTTCGGTGGGCGTCTCGCCGGGCAGGAAAGGAAAGCTGGCCTCGCGGCCGCGGCACCAGTAGATGGTTTCGCCGGCGCCGGCACCCACCGAATCCACCGCTACAACCGCGCGACCTTTGTCGCGCCCGTGGCGGTCGATCGGCTGAACAAGCAGCAACTTCCTGCCCACAAGCGAGGCGTTTTTCATGGTACAGACGACGTTGCCGATGACCCGGCCAAGTTGCATCGGAGAACTCTAGAGAAGCGATGCCTTTATCTCTTCCGAGCGGCAGTGAGCTCGGCTTCGTGCTGCTCATCGAGCTTGACCGCATCCACGATGCCCACGATGGCGGCATCGACCGGCCGGTCCTTGCATTCGGACGCCATGCGTGCGGAGCTGCCAGAAACCACCAAGACGGTTTCGCGAAATCCTGCGTCCACCGTGTCCACGGCCACCAGGTAACCGGCCTCGTCTGCGCCCTCGGGCGAGACCGGCTTCACCACGAGGAGCTTTTTCCCTTCGAGGCGCGGATCTTTCCGCGTGGAAACCACTGTGCCGACGATGCGCGCCAGAATCACCGTTGCGAGTCAGAACGAAGCGTTAAGGGGAAGAGCCAAATCACAAAATTTGGAATCATCAACGAAAACTCGGGCCGCCCCAGGAGGGGAGCACCGGCTCCGCCGTCCGGTTTTGCCGCTGGGGCTACTTCGCCGCCGTGGCCATGGCCGCCTTGCCGATGGGCAGCACGTCTTCGAGCGACCCGTGTGGCCGCGGAATGACGTGCACCGCGATCAGCTCGCCCACGCGCCGGGCCGCCGCTGCGCCGGCGTCCGTGGCCGCTTTTACGGCCGCCACGTCGCCGCGCACCAACGCGGTCACGTAGCCGGACCCGATTTTCTCCCAGCCCACGAGTGTCACCTTGGCGGCTTTGACCATGGCGTCCGAAGCCTCGATCATCGCCACCAAGCCGCGCGTCTCGATCATTCCGAGTGCTTCACCCATGCTCCATCCTCCACGGCCGGTACCAGGCCGGCGCGAAAAACGAACCCTTCGAGGTATCTTTCGCTTCCACTTCCCTGCGCAACGAAGCCCAACATGTCCGAGCGAGACTCTGCGCTCCGCTCAGAATGACCACCATTGGCCCCTAGCGCCGCTGGCGATCGCGGCGAATCGCTTCCTCAATCAGCGCTTCGAGTTCTTCCCGGGTGACCGCGACGCGGTCGCTCGCTGCTCCCTCGGTTGTGACCGGGCACTCCGGGCCCACCGGCGCCGCGGTCGTCGTTCCGTAGCGGGCGCGCGCCCGAAGCAATTTTTCCACATCTTCCCTGGAAAGCAAGACCTGTTTGCCGAGCAGTTCGGAGACCAGGGCCACGCGGGCAAAGTGCTCGGTCGTCTCCAGGCGAAAGAAGGCGGTGAGCAGGTCGGGGCCGGATGTGACGACACCGTGATTGGCCATCAGGATGGCGTCGTAGTGTTCGACCAGCGGCTCGAGTGCGTCGCTCAGTTCAGGCGTGCCCGGCGTACCGTAGCGCGCCACGGGAATGCACCCCAGCGAAAGCACCATTTCGCTGACCAGTGCCTTATTCAGGGGGAGTCCGGCCGCGGCGTAGCCTGTGGCGACGGGAGGATGCGCGTGGCAAACGGCGTTCACGTCAGGCCGGCGACGGTACACCAGCAGGTGCATGCCCAGCTCGGAGGAGGGATTGCGCCGCCCGCTCAGCTTGTGACCCTCGAGGTCAGTGATGACCAGGTCGTCCGGCTCCATCATCCCTTTGCTGATGGCGGTAGGCGAGGTGAGGATGCGGCGCGGATCGAGGCGAATGGAAATATTGCCGTCGGTAGAGGCCACAAAGCCGCGCTGGTGGATCCAGCGGCCGACCGTGCAGACGTCGCGACGATGTTCTTCCTCCGCTTTTCGGTGACCAGGCGAGATGGAGTCAGCAAGCATGCGCGAGGGTTGGGCGCGAGGCACGGCTCCCATCCAGCGTCTCCCTCGGTCCTCCTAGGCGTAGATGCCGCGGAGCTTCAGTGCAAAGGCCACGCGATCAATCGCCAACATGTAGGCCGCGATGCGATTGTTGACGCCGTGGGTTTCGGCGTAGCGCACCACCTCGTCGAAGCTGTGCTCCATGACGTCCCGCAAGCGCTCGTTGACCTCGCTCTCGCGCCAGAAAAAACCCTGGCGGTCCTGCACCCACTCGAAGTAGCTGACGGTGACGCCCCCGGCGTTGGCCAGAATGTC
>DATFXF010000047.1:0-3899 GCA_035258565.1 Candidatus Acidiferrales bacterium | reverse complement strand
TCCCGCCAATACGGGTGAGCTGATCGGGATGTTTCCTTCTTCGACCGAGGAAGACGTCCACGCTGCAGTGGACGCTGCAAAGGAAGCCTTCGAGAGCTGGCGGTTGGTGCCCGCGCCGAAGCGTGCGGAGATCCTGTTCCGGGCGGCCGAGATGCTTGTCAAGCGAAAGGAAGATTTAGCGCGCGACATGACGCGCGAGATGGGCAAGATTCTGGCCGAAACGCGCGGCGATGTTCAGGAAGCCATCGATATGACCTACTACATGGCCGGCGAAGGGCGTCGGCAATTTGGCCACACAACTCCTTCCGAGCTAGCGAACAAGTTTGCGATGTGCGTCCGCCAGCCCATCGGCGTGTGCGCGCTGATTACGCCCTGGAACTTCCCGATGGCCATTCCCTCCTGGAAGATCATGCCCGCGTTGATCTGCGGCAACACGGTCGTGCTCAAGCCTGCGTCCGATACGCCGCTTTCGGCCTACAATCTGGTGCAGATCCTCAACGAAGCGGGCGTGCCGCGCGGCGTCGTGAACGTCCTGACCGGCTCGGGTGGTCGGGTCGGCTCGCCGCTGATGCGGCACCCCGATGTCTCCCTGGTCAGCTTCACCGGTTCGACCGCGGTGGGCCGCCATGTGAGCGAGGCCTGCGCCCCCGGCTTCAAGCACTGTCAGCTGGAGATGGGCGGCAAGAATATCATCGTCGTGATGGACGACGCGAACCTCGAGCTCGCCGTGGATGGCGCAATTTGGGGCGGCTTTGGCACCACCGGACAGCGATGCACTGCCGCGAGCCGCGTCACGGTGCACAAGAAAGTGTACAAGGAGTTCGTCGAGCGTTTCATCGCGCGCGCCAAGTCGCTGAGAGTCGGTGACGGCCTGGACCCCACCACCGAGATGGGGCCGTGTATCAACGAATCGCAACTCAACACAGTAGAGGAGTACGTACGGATCGGGCTCGACGAGGGTGCCAAGCTCGCTGCGGGCGGACATCGCCTGGAAGGGGGGCGATATGCACACGGGTGGTTCCACGAGCCGACGGTGTTCATCGATTGCGACCCCAAAATGCGCATCTGCCAGGAAGAGATCTTTGGCCCGCTGGTGGCGGTCATTCCCTCAGACGGTCTTCGAGAGGGGCTCGAGACCGCCAATGGAGTGATCTACGGCCTCTCGGCTTCCATCTACACGCGCGACGTCAACAAGGCCTTCCAAGCCATGCGCGATCTGCACACGGGAATTGTCTATGTAAATGCGCCGACGATTGGCGCGGAGACCCACTTGCCGTTTGGGGGCACCAAACAAACCGGCAACGGCCACCGTGAAGCTGGCATCGCCGCGATCGATTTCTACTCCGAGTGGAAGACGCTGTACGTGGACTTCTCCGACCGGTTGCAGCGGGCGCAGATCGATACCGCAGGCTTCGCGCAGCTGGGCGAGTGAGGCGCATCGGAACCCTCCGCCCCGCCAGGGCTTTCTCTTTACGGGTCAATCGCGTTTATCGCTTCCCGCACACGAGTTGACGCGTCTCGCCCGGGCGATTAGAATAAAATTTGGGTTGTTTCTGGTCGAAGCACATGACGCGTAATCCGGCTCTCCATGAAAAACGCAACCAGCAGATTCTGGCTGACGTCGTGCGCACCTACATCGAGACGGGGGAACCCGTCTCCTCGCGCGCCGTTTCGCGGCAGTACCGCGAACCGCTGAGCGCGGCCACGGTCCGCAACGTGATGGCTGACCTCGAGGAGGACGGCTATCTCTACCAGCCGCACACCTCCGCCGGCCGGGTCCCGACCGCCGCCGCGTATCGCTTCTTCGCGCAGCAGATCGCGGCGCAGGCCCGGCTGAAGCCCGAAGACGAGCAGTGGATTCGCAGCGAGCTCGGCACTGGGGCCACGCCGGAGGAGATCACCGAACGCGCCGGGCACGTGCTGGCGGCGATCTCGCGCGGGTTGGGACTGATCGTCTCGCCGCCGTTGGCAAAGGCCAAACTGGAGCACGTGCGCTTCCTGCGGCTGCCAGACGGGCGCATCGTTGTGGTGCTGATTTCTTCTGGCGGGAACACGCGCGACAAAGTGATTCGGACGGAGCGGTCCTTTACGCAAGCCGAACTGGATACGACCGCCGATTACATGAACCGGCACTACGTCAGTTGGACTCTGGAGGCCATCCGTGCAGACCTCTTGGTCCGGCTGGCCTCGGATCGTGAGCGGTACGATCGCTTGCTCTCGACCGCGGTGGTGCTCTGTGACCCGAACCTGCTGACGGAAAAGCCGGAACGGCAGTTATATGTCGAAGGTGCGGCACAAATTGCTGGGTCACCGGAGTTTGCCGATCAAGGACAGTTGCGGGAACTGCTCGCTGCCATCGAAGAGAAGCACAAGTTAGTCGCCTTGCTCACCAGTTGCATCGAGGCGCCCGAACCGGTGCATGTCCAGATCGGCATCAAGGAGATGAGTGCGGCGGGCAACAATCTTGCGCTGATCAGCGCGCCGTACGCCTGCCACGACCAGGTGCAGGGCTCGTTGGGCGTGCTGGGGCCCATGCGCATGCAGTACGAGCGCGCCATTACCGCGGTTGCCTATGTGGCGAGGCTCTTCAGCGAGACTTTGACCAGGAGTTAAGCCACTTTGTCGGAACGCGAGCGCCCTGAACAACCGGAGGCAGGAGAGAACCCGGAAGCCGCGGGACCAGCGGCGGAGGGTGCCCTGTCCGCCGAGCAACTGACCAAGCTCCAGGCAGAAAAAGAAGAGCTGAGGCAGACGCTGATCCGGCGACAAGCCGACTTCGAGAACTATCGGAAGCGGGTCGAGCGAGAGCGCCACGAGGCGGGTCACCGCGGCGTCGCGCGGCTGATCGAAGGACTGCTTCCCATTCTGGATGCGTTCGATCGGGCGCTCGCCGCGCACGACGATCCCGCCTATGAAGAATACTGGAAGGGTTTCGAGCTGATCTATCGACAACTTTGGGAGACGCTTGCGCGCCATGGCCTCGAGCGCATCAAGGCGGACGGTCGAAAGTTCGACCCACACGTTCACCATGCCGTTGAGCGGGTGGAATCGCATGCCGAGGAGGAGGGCACGGTGCTGGAGGTTCTCGAGCCTGGCTACACGCTGCATGGCAGGGTCTTACGTCCGGCAACCGTACGCGTGGCCGTTCATCCGGCTGAGAAAGCCGCGGGCAGTAAGGAGCCTGTAAACTGAGAGACGCATGGCTGCTCAACAAAAATGCGATTACTACGAGGTTCTCGGCGTGCCGCGTGCGGCCGGCCAAGACGAAATCAAATCTGCCTACCGCAAGGCCGCGCTCAAGTGGCATCCGGACCGCAACCCAGAGAAGAAGCAGGCCGCCGAAGAGCGCTTCCGCGAAGCCACCGAAGCCTACAGTGTGCTCTCCGACCCGCAGAAGCGCGCGGCCTACGA
Organism: Candidatus Acidiferrales bacterium; assembly: GCA_035258565.1. Classification (GTDB taxonomy): domain Bacteria; phylum Acidobacteriota; class Terriglobia; order Acidiferrales; family UBA7541; genus DATFXF01. The sequence goes on along the minus strand of DATFXF010000047.1, from coordinate 488 downwards.
CCGCTACGGTCATGCCGGCGTGTCCGGCGTGAGTTTTGATGCCGGCTTCAGCAGCACGATCTTTGAGGAGTTCCAAGACATCTTCGGTGACTTCTTCGGCTTCGAGGATATCTTCGGCGGCGGACGCCGCGGCCGGAGCCGGAGCCGCGCGCGTCGCGGCGGCGACCTTCGCTATGACATGACCCTCACCTTCGAAGAGGCGGCCACCGGCGTCACGTCGAAGATCAAGCTTCCCCGGCAGGAATTCTGCGAGGCATGCAAGGGGACCGGGGCTAAGGCGGGCACCGGCATGGGGACCTGCGCGTCGTGTGGCGGGCGGGGCCAGTTGCATTCGCAACAGGGATTTCTCACCATCACGCGCACCTGTCCCGTGTGCCAAGGCGCCGGGCAGGTCGTGCGCGAGCGGTGTCCGGAATGCCGCGGGCAAGGCCGCATGGAGAAGGAGCGCACCATCGAGCTGCGCATCCCTCCCGGCGTGGATACGGGAA
>DATFXF010000046.1:0-12755 GCA_035258565.1 Candidatus Acidiferrales bacterium | reverse complement strand
GGGGCTCGCGGCAACGCGCGTTCAAGTCAAGACAAGCGAGCAGCATCACCATCGCTCGCTCAGCACCATCCTGGATTTGATCGGGAAATCCGGACTCACGCCGCGTGTCACCGAGCGCGCCAGCCGGATTTTCCGCCGGCTGGGGGAAGCAGAAGCTCGCATCCACAATGTACCGGTGGAAAAAGTGCACTTCCATGAAGTCGGCGCAGTGGACGCCATCCTGGACATCGTCGGCGCCTGCATCGGATTCGAGTTGCTGGGCGCCGAAGAGTTTGTGTGTTCGCCGCTGAACCTCGGCGGTGGGCGTGTAGAAACTCAGCACGGCGTCTTGCCGGTGCCCGCACCAGCGACAGCGGAGCTGCTCCTCGGCGCTCCCACCTACTCGAGCGGAATTGCGCGGGAACTGGTCACCCCGACGGGTGCGGCGATTGTCACGACGCTGTGCTCGCAATTTGGTCCACTGCCGCCGATGAGGGTCGGGGCCATCGGCTACGGTGCAGGAACAGCCGAGCTCGCTGAGCAGCCGAATGTGCTGCGCTGGTTTCTGGGCCAGGCGGCTGAGCGTTCCGCCGGCGCACCGATCGCGGACGAAGTGACCGTGATCGAGGCCAATCTTGACGACATGAACCCGCAGATTTACGGCTATTTCGTCGAGCGGGCTCTTGGGGCTGGCGCGCTCGATGTTTTTGCTACACCCGTGCAGATGAAGAAGAACCGCCCGGGTCAACTGCTCACGGTGCTGTGTGAGCCGGCGGTCGCCGATGGGTTGGTGGAACTGATCTTTCGCGAGACAACAACGATCGGCGTGCGTACCTATGCTGCTTGCCGGAAGACGCTCGAGCGAGAAAGCGTGTTGGTGGAAACACCCCTGGGAGTGATTCGCGTGAAGGTCGCCAGCCTCGACGGGCGCGTCCTGAACGCCGCACCGGAATATGACGATTGTCGGCGCATTGCTGTGGAGAAAAATCTCCCTTTGAAGCAGGTGCTGGTGGAAGCGGTGCTGGAGTTTCAAAAGCAGCGGGGAGGTTCGGGATAACCTATGGCCGGGGGGAAAGAGAAATTCTATCTGACGACGCCGATCTACTACGCGAACTCGCGTCCGCATGTCGGGTCCGCTTACACGACACTCGTCTGCGATACGATCGCGCGCTACAAGCGCATGTGCGGCTTCCAAGTGGCCTATCTGACCGGCACCGATGAGCACGGTGAGAACATCGCCCGAGCTGCCGCCAAGCAGGGCATCTCTCCTCAGGAGTTGGTGGAGCGGAACTGGCGAATCTTTCAGGATCTCTGGAAGCTTCTGGATATCCGTTACACGCACTTCATCCGTACGACAGCGCTGGAACACGCGGGAGGGGTACAAAAAATGCTCCGGCGCGTGCGGGACGCGGGTCTTATCTACAAGGGAAAGTACCAGGGTCGCTACTGCGTTTTCGACAATCTATATGTCAGCGATTCCACCGAGCCGGCAGACTGCCCCACCTGCGGGCGTCCCGCGGAACTGATGTCAGAAGAGAATTATTTCTTCAAGCTTTCCGATTTTCAGAAACCCTTGCTCGATTTGTACCGCGAGCGACCGGAGTTTGTGAAGCCGGACTTCCGGCGCAACGAAGTAATCAGCTTTGTGGAGAGCGGCCTGAAGGATATCTCTATCAGCCGGAAGTCGATTAAATGGGGCATTCCGTGGCCGGGCGACGAGGAGCAAGTCTTCTATGTCTGGTTCGATGCCCTGACCAGCTACCTGACGGGCATCGGGTTTGCCGAGGGCGAGCAGGGTAGCGAGGAGTTCCGCAAGTACTGGCCAGCGGACCTTCACATGATTGGGAAGGAGATCATCCGCTTCCACGCCGTGTACTGGCCAGCGTTTCTCATGGCGGCGAATTTGCCCTTGCCAAGGACAATCTTTGCCCATGGCTGGCTGCTCTTCGAACAGGAAAAGATGAGCAAGTCGAAGGGCAATGTTGCGTATTGCGAGCCCATCGTTCAGATTCTGGGTTCCGACGCGCTGCGCTATTACCTGTTGCGCGACGTAGTCTTTGGTCAGGATGGCAACTTCAGCCGCGAGGCCCTACTGACGCGCTACAACAGTGACCTGGCCAATGGCCTCGGAAACCTAGCCAGCCGCACGCTCGCCATGCTGGAGCGCTATTTCTCGGGCGAGATTCCCGCTCCCGCGGACGGTCGCGACGAGCGCGACGCTGCAGTCGAGAGCAGAGCGGCGGCGACCATTCGGACGAGCCTCGAGCAGTATGATCAGCTTGCGTTTTCGCGCGCCTTGGAAGCGATCTGGGAACTCGTTGCAGAGGTCGATCGGTACCTGGTGCTCGAACAGCCCTGGTCGCTCGCCGAAGATGCCTCGAAGCACAACCGGTTGGCAAGGGTGCTGTACACAGCATCGCAGGCCTTGCGGATCTTGACGGTGCTGACATGCCCGGTGCTGCCACAAGCCGCCGAGAAAATCTGGCAACAGCTCGGCCAGCGCGGCAAATTAAGCGAGCAGCGCATGGATGAACTACAGTGGGGCCAGCTCAAGCCGGGGACACACATCGGCAAACCCGAGGCTGTCTTTCCCCGCGTGGACAAGGAAGAGGCCTACGAAAGGATCGAAGCTATGGAACAGGAAATTCAACCGCCGAGCGCGCTCGCAGCCGCCCAAACGCCGGCCGCGCCCGCGCGGATTAGCATCGAGGATTTCGCCAAAGTGGAGATGCGTGTCGGCGAGGTGAAGTCCGCCGAGCGTGTCGCGGGTGCCGACAAGCTCCTGAAACTGATTGTGGATATCGGCGGGGAGGTACGCCAAGTCGTGGCCGGCATCGCCGAGGTCTACCGAGCCGAGGATGTGGTTGGCCGCAAGGTGATTGTCGTCGTCAACCTCCAGCCGCGCAAACTGCGCGGCGTGGAGTCGAACGGGATGATTGTCGCCGCCTCGGTGGGCCCGCAGGGCAAGCCAGTGCTGGCCGGGTTTTTGGAAGATGTCCCTGCAGGCTCGCGCCTGAGATGACAAGTGTCTGCCTCCGCGGCGCCTGCCCGGGAACCAGTCGAATGGGCTGAAGTCCCTCGCAGGGCCTCGCGTGGCTCGCCGTCACACGCGCCCCTTAAGGCTTGCCGTGGAACTGATTGATTCGCACGCGCACCTCGATTTCCCTCAGTTCGACACTGACCGCGCCGCAATGCTCGAGCGCGCGCGGCAGGCTGGCGTCCGGACGGTGCTGGCCATCGGCAGCGGCCAGGGGCCGGAGAAGCTCAATGCGGCGCTACCCTTTGCCGAACAATACGGTTGGATCTATGCCACGGTCGGGATCCATCCGCACGAAGCGACCCTGGCCACCGAGGCGCATTTCGAGCAGATGGATCGGCTGGTCCGTCACCCGCGCGTGATCGCCTGGGGCGAGGTAGGGCTCGACTACCACGGCGACCGTTCGCCCCGGGACGTGCAGCAACGCGTCTTTCGGCGGCAACTTGAGCAGGCGCGCGCCGCCAGGCTTCCTATTGTCGTCCATTGTCGCGAAGCGTGGCCCGACTGCCTAGCCGCGCTGGAGCAAGACTGGCGCGCGAGCGGCCTGGGTGGCATCCTGCATTGTTTTTCCGGAACTCTCCAGGAGGCCGGCGTGGGAATAGCCATGGGTTTTCTGGTTTCCTTCGCCGGGAACCTCACCTATCCGAAGGCCAAGAACCTGCGGGATGTGGCGCGCGAGCTGCCGCTCGATTGCCTGCTCATTGAGACCGATGCGCCCTTTCTGGCGCCGCAGGTGCACCGCGGAAAACGGAACGAGCCTGCCTACGTCGCTGAGGTAGCGCGAACCCTGGCGAGTGTGAGAGACTTGGCGGCTGAGGAAATCGCTGCGGTGACCGCAGCGAACTTTCGTCGCTTCTTCCGGCTCGGGATAGCCGAAGTCCACAGCGTGCCGGGGTAGCTCCGGGGGACGGCCATCCGACTGTTGACGGCCAAGGAGATCTTCGAGTTGGTCCGCGAGGACCTGGCGTGCGTTGAACAGGAGATTGCCGCCCAGAACGGCTCGGCGATCGAGCCCGTCTCGGAGATTGCGCGCTACTTGCTCGGCGGCGGCGGGAAGCGCCTGCGGCCCGCGCTGCTGCTGCTCTCCGCCGGCTTCTGCAACTATCGCGGCCGGAGCGCCATCCGGCTGGGCGCCGTCGTGGAACTGATCCACAGCGCTACGCTGATTCACGACGACGTGATTGACGGCGCCGATAAGCGTCGCGGGCGCCCTTCGGCCAATTCCCGCTGGGGCAACCACATGAGCGTGCTGGCTGGCGACTGGCTGTATATGCAGTCATTTCAGATGGCGCTGGCCGAGCGCAACTTCAAGATCCTCGACATCCTGATCGAACTCACGCAAAACATGGTGGAAGGCGAGTTGCTCCAGCTGACCAAGATTGGGCGGATTGATCTGACCGAGCACGATGCTTTGGAGCTCGCCCTGCGCAAGACGGCCTGCCTGTTCAGCGGCTGCGCGCGCCTGGGCGCCGTGCTCGGACGGCAGGACGACTCAGCCGAGCAGGCGCTTGCTGAGTATGGCCGCTACGCAGGTCTGGCCTTCCAGTTGGTGGACGACTTGCTTGACTTCACTGCTTCACCCGAACAGCTTGGCAAACCCGTGCTGAGCGACCTCAAGGAAGGAAAGGTGACGCTGCCGCTCATCTACGCGCTCGCGAATGGCGAGTCGGCCGGGCGGCGCATGGTGGCTACGGTGCTCGAGGAAAAAGGCTTTCAGAGTGTGCAGCCCGAGCAGATCACCTCGCTCGTGCGCGATTCCGGCGCGCTCGAGCGAGCCCGCCAGCTTGCCGTGGACTATGGGCAGCGCGCCAAGGCTTGCTTGAACGGTTGGGGCGATTCCGATTACGGTCGTGCCCTGCTGACCGTCCCTGACTTCATCCTGGAACGCGACCGCTAGATCCAGCGCAGGTTCATGTTTCCCTTCAAGCTTGTTTATCACGATCGGTATGACTTGAACCTCGGCGCGCACGTTTTTCCCTCGCAGAAATACAGGTTGGTCAAGGAAGCACTGCTCGGCAGGAGGCACGCCGAGCCGCTCGACCTCATGGCTCCCGAAAGGGCCGCGGACGAAGACGTCCTGCTCGTCCACACACTGGAATACGTGCGCAAGTTAAAGACAGGCACGCTCAGCCCCAGCGAGCTCATGCGACTGGAAATCCCTTATTCACCGGAGACCATAGAGGCCTTTTGGCTGGCTGCGGGGGGATCGATTCTTGCGGGCCGCAAGGCTCTCGAGGAAGGCTTTGCGGCGAACCTGAGCGGGGGCTTCCACCACGCTTTTCCCGACCACGGCGAGGGCTTCTGCATGATCCACGATGTGGCCATTGCCATCCGCCGCTTGCAAGCGGACCGCGCCATCCGGACCGCCATGGTTGTAGACACCGATGTTCACCACGGCAACGGCACGGCGGCTATTTTCCGAAACGACGACAGCGTCTTCACCTTCTCGATCCATCAAGAGAACAACTATCCGCTGCCCAAACCACCGTCAAATATCGATCTCAATTTGCCGGATGGCATCGGCGACGGGGACTATCTGGCCATCCTCGAGAACCACCTCGTGAAGGCGTTCGCTCAATTTCACCCCGACCTGTTGTTCTATGTTGGCGGCGCTGATCCCTATCGCGAAGACCAGCTCGGTGGCCTGGCCCTAACGCTCGAAGGGCTCGAGCGGCGCGACCGCATCGTCTTCGAGCACGCTCGGCACCGCTTCGTGCCGGTTGCCATCACATTGGCTGGCGGCTATGCGCGGCACGTCGAAGACACCGTGCGCGTCCATGTGAATACCATCCTTGCCGCGCGCGACATCGCTCAGCGTGGTTGAGCTTGTCGCCGGTGTGCAGCCTTGTGATGGCTGCTACTCGGGCGGGGAGAGCCGGGAATGGTGGCATGGCGATCGAGGGCTTGTTCCCCGAGAGACCCCCGAGCAGGAGGTTCCCTAGCCTCTTCACTTCTGGAGCACGCTGTTGAGCGAGCCTTGCCGGTAGCCTTCGAGGTCGAGCGTTACGTAGGTGAAGCCGAGCTGCTTGAAACGCCGTGCCAGCACCGCCGCCATCTGCGGATTGAGGGCGCGCGGAAGTTCTAAAGGCGCGATTTCGATCCGCGCTAGCTCCTGGTGGAGGCGGACGCGGAACTGGCGAAAGCCCAGTTCGCGCAGAATGGCTTCACCCTGTTCGACAAGGCTTAGGCTCTGCGGAGTCACTGGTGTCCCATAGGGAATGCGCGAGGCCAGGCACGCTGAGGCGGGGCGATTCCACGTCGGCAGGCCAGCGGCGCGCGAGAGCTCGCGAACTTCCTCTTTCGTGAGTGCCACATCGAGCAGCGGAGCCAGCACTTTGTGCTCAGCGGCAGCGCGATGCCCGGGGCGAAAGTCGTGGGTATCGTCGGCGTTGATTCCATAGGCCACTCGGGCGAAGCCCAGTGAGGCCATGCGCTTTTCGATCTCCGTGAAGAGTTCGGCTTTGCAGTGGTAGCAGCGGTCGGGGCTGTTGGCGATATAGAGCGGATTTTCTAGCTCGTGTGTTTCGATGAACTCGTGCCGCAGGCCGACGTGCCGCACAAACCCTTCCGCCTGTTCCCGGTCGTATGCGGAGAAGCTAGGAGAGAGTGCCGTCACTGCGAGCGCCCGCTCGCCGAGTGCCACATGGGCGGCCCAGGCCAAATATGCGGAATCGGCGCCGCCTGAAAACGCAACCAGAAGAGAGTCCAGTTGTCGAAGCTCCTTGAGCAAACGCTGCTGCTTGTTGCGCGCCACGCTACCCTCGTGAGGCTCGGCAGACTGACCCGGTGGGGTGAGATGGTCCATGTCCAGCTAGTATAGCGCAGAGTCTCTCGAAGCGGTTTGCGGTATGGAAGTGGCTATTTGAAGTCGAGCAGGACGTGCACGGTGCGCGTGCTCGGCTCGGTGCGCAGCCAGTGCCCCACTTCGTTGTAGTTGACGACGTAATCGGCGAACGCTTGCTTGATCCCGGTGGCGAGGAATTCGTCAAAATAGAGGCGGTCAAAAATCTGACCGCGCGCCAGTCGCCACGCCCCCTGCAGCTTGTGCTCAGCCGTCAGCGAGAGGCCGGTGATGACGAGCTCGCCCAAGCGGTACTGCACTCCTTCGGTGAAGGCCACGGAGTAGGAGACCCGCTGCGCCGCATCGTCATAGGAAGGCTTGGGGTCGAACTTGACGTCCAGGTAGCCACGACGCCCGTATTCATCTCGCACACGGAGATAGCCACCCGCGATCTTCGCACCGTTGGCGACTTCGTCGCGTTTCAGCCCCATGAATTCATCTAGCGCAGTGGAGGTAAACACTTGGTTGCCGTTCCAGGCTACGCCGCCCCATCGATAGGCCGGGCCGGGGTCGATGGGCACGATGACGATCACACGATCGGGCAAAGGACGATTCGGCTCGCCGCTGAAGCGAACCGTTGGCCGGCCGATGCGCGCGCGGAGATGACCCCGCTCGAGATAGAGAGGCCGTACTTGCTCATGGGCGAACAGTTCCACCGCAAACCGCGAGTAGGGCTTCCCCACAAGGTCAGAGAGACGGTCTTGAACGCGCGACGAGCGGGAGGCCAGTGCGTCCCCGAACTCGACGGCCTCGATGCGTAGGCTCGCGCCTTCCACGCGGAACTGCTGCATCATCTGTTCGCTCGCCGGCTGGGCCACGAGCGTGCGCTCCACCTTCGCATGGATGTCGCGCGTGACCATGAGCTTCTCGAGGGCTTGAGTTATCTGCTCGAGGATCGTGCCTTGTTCGGGCGCCGTGCCATCGAACAGCGTAACGGCCTGCTTGATCGCGTCGGTCAGCTCGGCATCAGTGAACCAGGGGAAATTATCAAACGACACGGGGACCGCCGGCGCGTCTTCGACCTGAAACTCGAGGTAGAGGCTCTCTCCGGAGCTAGTGAAGTGGTAGTAGGCGCTCGTGAAAGGGCCGAGTTCTAGCAGCTGATTGGCGGCTCGGTCGATCTCTTCCCGTGTGACGGAATCCCCGACATGCAGGCCGCTGGTTGCGGCAATGTCGGCTCCGCGATAGCGGTGCGAGCCTGTCACCTTGATGGCGGCAAGTTTCGCGGTGGCCGAAGGGTTTTGCTGCGGAGGAGCCAAGAGCGCCACAGCAAGCGCCGCCAGGCGCACACAGGATGGCGTAGCGCTTCCCACGTCTCGTTATTTTACGCGACACCCCCTCCGGGAGATGCGTTTTTCTCACCGGAGGGACATCGCTCGAGGAGTGCACCCGTAACTCGCATGGGGAGAAGGCCCGGTTATTCCACCGTAACAGACTTGGCCAGGTTGCGCGGCTGATCGACGTCGCATCCGCGCCGCACGGCGATGTGATAGGCCAGCAATTGCAGTGGGATGATCTCCAGGATCGGTGCAAGCAGCTCAGGCGCGGGAGCGATCTCAATCGAGTGGTCCGAGGTTTCGCGCGCCAGGTGGTCGCCTTCGCTGACGACGGAGACGACGATACCGTCGCGGGCTTTGACCTCTTTCATGTTGGAGACGCTCTTTTCGTAACGCATCATTGAATCCGGATCGTTTTCATCTCGTGTGGCGAGCACGACGACCGGCAGGTTTTCATCAATCAGGGCGTTGGGCCCGTGCTTCATCTCGCCAGCCGGGTAACCCTCGGCGTGAATATAGGAGATTTCCTTCAGCTTGAGGGCGCCCTCGAGTGCGATGGGGTAGTGGATGCCGCGCCCGAGGTACAGGAAGTTGGTGTAGCGGAAGAACTGCCGCGCGAGCTCCTCGATCTCCTCGTCGCGTTGCAGGATGGTCTCCAATTTGTGCGGCAGCCGCGTCAGTTCCTGCAGCAGTTTTTTGGCGCTGTCCGTGGAGACCTTGCCTCGAACTTGTCCAAGGTAGAGCGCAATCAACACCAGGGCCGTTAACTGGCCGGTGAAGGCCTTCGTGGAAGCGACGCCGATCTCCGGCCCGGCATGTGTGTAGATTGTTCCCGAGGCTTCGCGGGTGATCATCGAGCCGACGACATTGCAGATGGCCAGTGTCTTGGCGCCCTTCTGCTTGGCCTCGCGCTGCGCGGCGAGTGTATCCGCAGTTTCGCCGGACTGGCTGATGCAGATCGCTAACGTCTTCGAATCCACGATCGGGTCGCGATAGCGAAATTCGCTGCCGTAGTCCACCTCGACGGGGATTTGCGCCAGGCGCTCGATCATGAATTTGCCCGCCTGCGCCGCGTGCCAGCTCGTGCCACAGGCGACGATCTTGATGTCGCGGAAGTCCTGAAACTCCTTTTCCGTGATGTCCATCTCGTCCAGGAAAACCTTGCCGCTATCGAGCGAAATCCTGCCCAGCAGGGTGTCGCGCACGGCGCGGGGCTGCTCAAAGATCTCCTTCTGCATGAAATGCTTGAAGCCACCCTTTTCCGCCAGGATGGGATCCCAGGTGACGTGTTGGACCGGTCGCTGGATTGCGCGGCCCTCGAAATCGAGCAGGCGCACACCTTGGGGTGTGATGACGGCGAGGTCGCCGTCGGCCAGAAAAAAAACGTCGCGGGTGTGGTAGAGGACAGCGGGAATGTCACTGGCCACAAAGTACTCATCCTGTCCCAAGCCAATGACGGCCGGAGGGCCGAAGCGAGCGGCAACGATCTTGTTGGGGTCTTTCGAGGAAAGGATGGCCAGCGCATAGACGCCGTTCAATTGCTTCACGGTCTTGCGCACCGCCTCCTCGAGCGGCGCGCCGTTGAGATTTTTCTCCACCAGGTGGGCGATCACCTCGGTGTCGGTTTCGGTGACGAACCGGTGACCTTCCTTGGCGAGCTGCCGTTTCAGCTCGAGATAGTTCTCGATAATGCCGTTGTGAACCACGACGACTTGACCGGTGCAGTCGCGGTGCGGGTGAGCGTTTTCCTCGGTCGGACGCCCGTGCGTGGCCCAGCGCGTGTGCCCGACGCCGTATCTTCCGTCAATCGGCGACAGGCGAATGGCTTCCTCCAGGTTGCGCAGCTTGCCTGAAGCGCGGCGAATGTCCAGCTTGCCGTTCTGCGTCACCACGGCAATGCCCGCGGAGTCGTAGCCACGGTACTCGAGGCGCTTTAACCCATCCAGAATCAGCGGCACGACTTTCTTAGGTCCGATGTACCCGACAATACCGCACATGGGATCCGACTCCTCCTCGGACACAGCGGCGGCACGGCGAGCCGCCTAGGAATCTTTGAGAGTAGCATATTCGCCCGCAGTTCTGGGGTGGTTCAAGTGCGCCTGCATCTGTGCGATTAATGCCATCTTTCCTACTTACTTGGAGAATGTCCTAGATACTTACTGAACCACTCCAAGTTGCGCTGAGCCGCGTCCAGCACGAGCTTGGGATCACGGAAGCCGTGCGGCTGGCGCACCGAGCTTGCTTGAAGGACTTGCCGTCTTTCGTGAGGCAGGCGGCTTTTTCGGTGTTTGAATCTATTCGATTTCGAAGCGGAATTCCTCGATGACCGGGTTGGTGAGGACTTCCCGCGCGATGCGCTCGACCTGTTTCCGCGCCTCCTCGGGGCTCGCGCCGTTGAGCTCAAGCACAAAAAACTTCCCCTGCCTCACCTCGCGGACCTGGGTATAGCCGAGTGAAGCCAGGGCGTGCCGGATGGTCTGCCCCTGCGGATCGAGCACGGTTGACTTCAACATCACCCACACGTGCGCTCTCATGGCCGGCATTATACCAGTCCCGGGGAATTTGTCCGGGCGCGCAGTGCTTCGAGCAGGGCACGTTTCTCCCCTGGAAGCAGAAACGCGAATTCAAAGCCCATCTCGGCGATGCGCACGAGCGCACCGCGGTCGAGCCCAAGCCGCGGCCCGAGGGCGTATTCGCCGAGCAGGGTGGTGTGGAACATCGCTGGGTCATCGCTGGCCAAGGTGACGCCCAGGCCGCGCGCGAAGAACTGCCGCAGGGGATGGTCTTCGATCCTTGCTTTCCTCCGGCCGAGCTGACAGGCCAGCGCCCCCGTGCTCAGGTTGCTGGTCGGGCAGATCTCAAGCGGCACTTGGCGCGCGGCCAGGAATTCGATGGCCTGCTCCTGACGCATCGCGGCAATGCCGTGCCCGATGCGCTCTGCGCCGAGCAGCTCCACGGCCTCGCGGACAGCTTCCGGCCGACCGACTTCGCCGGCATGCACCAGCCGGTGAAGCCCTTGGCCAGCTGCGTAATCATAGACCGGGCGGAAATCAGCCGTGGGCAAACCGAGCTCGTCACCGCCCATCCCGAAGGCCACCACGCCGCCGGGCCTCATCCGCCCGGCCCAGCGTGCGACCTCCATCGCCGCGCCCGGGCCGAACTGCCGCACGGCGTCGAAAATCCATTGGAGCCGCACGCCTTGGGCCCTGGCCCGTCCGCCTGCCTCGTGGATGGCGGCGAAATTGGCCTCTACATCTTGGTGACGGCGGAGCATGACGCCGACCGACACGGTGACCTCGGCATAGACCACGTTTTGGCTGGCTAGCTGTTCGATGAGGCGTGCGGTGATAAGCCCGTAGTCGGCGGGGGTACGGAGAAATGAAGTGACCCACTTGAAGGCCTCGAGAAAATCGGCGAAATCATGGTAGGCGTAGCGTGCGGCGACTTCCTCCGGCGTCAGTCTCACCCCGTGGCGCCGGGCGAGTTCCACCGCTATGTCTGGTTCGATTGAGCCCTCCAGGTGCAAGTGGAGTTCCGCCTTGGGGAGCGCGGCTAGAAATCGGTCCAGGTCGTTTGCATTCACGCTCGATCCCCTGGGCTATTTTCCGGGAAGTTGCGGCTGCCCCGCATTTTTCCAAGCCGTCAGCCAGTAGGAGCCCACGTTGGTGGCGGCATCAGAGAGTTGCCGCATCATGATCGCGCCCGCCTGATTGTAAAAACGATCGTAATACTCATCGGTATAGTCGGTCAGACCCTTGCGGGCACGCAGGTCGGCCAGAAGAACGAGCTCCAGCCAGCCATGGGCCGTCAGGCAAATGTCGAATGCATGGTCGGTGGGGTCGCTGATCGGAACAGCGTCATTTGGTCGCACCGGGGAGAAGGTTGAGAAGCGGTCCACCAGGCTGATGCCGAAGCGGCTTTCGACCCCGATCTGCCCGGTCAGGTGACCGTCGAAATTCTCGGTGGTGTTGAAGGGATCGTGGGCCTCGGCGACGTAGTGGGCTAGCAGCCCGGCATTCAGCCGCACGGCCTCCCAGTCGCGCGTGCGGAAGGCGTTGGTAAGCTTTTCGCTGTACACGCCAATCTGCCAAGGGAGCAGGCCGTTGGCGTCGATCTTGCTCTTGCCGAATTTGCTCAGTGCGGCTTTGTAGTTGCGCGGCAGAGCCTCGAAGGGGAAGCGGCCATAGCGATCAAGCATCAAGTAGTGGTAGCGCCTTTCGGCCACAGGATTCCTGGCTAGCCCATCGAGGGGTAGGACGGAGTTTTGGGTCAGCGTGGGGCGACCGGCTTCGAAAAACGCGCGCAGATCAGCCGGGAGTGTATCCACCGCTTTATTTGCGATCAATCGGTGGGCGTTGGCGCCCCAGCCGAATGCGCCCTCCGGCGCGAGCAGTACGGCCAAGGCGACAGCGGCGGCGTGAACCCGAAGCGGCGCGGGCATCAGCGGCTCCCCCGGGCGGAGGTGTTTTCGAGCTGGCTGTTTCGTCGGCCGTAGCCGAAATAGACTACCAAGCCGATCGCCAGCCACAAGACGAATCGGATCCAGTTCTCGACCGGCAGGCCCGCCATCAGCAGAAAGCAGAAAAGGACGGAAAATGGCGCCACGATCCACACGGCGGGG
>DATFXF010000045.1:0-4061 GCA_035258565.1 Candidatus Acidiferrales bacterium | reverse complement strand
CGGTTGTGCGGGCACGCTGGGCTCGCGGACCACATCGCCGCGCGGAATATTCGCGCGCGGGCGCTAGGCGATGCGCCAAACGGGCTTGGGCCCAAGGTCGCGGCAGCGATGCCAGCGACAAGCTCGCTTGCGTCAAGTGAATAATCGCCGCTCGCTCAAGGAGGTCTCAGCTCGTCAGCCGTTGCATGCCTGATCAGGTGACCTAGCGGGCAGCGGACGACGCGGCAACCGGCAGCAACGCCGTGACGCTGGTTTTCTCGGCCGGGCGGAGCGGCTTCGCGGGCGCTGCAGGACCGGCGGGCCAGCCCAAGGCGCGTGTGACGCGGTCAAACAGGTCGCGGTTCGCACCCTCAACGGTCAAGCACTGATCTCCGACGCAACGCAGGAAAACGCCGCCCTCATCGGTGTCGAAAGAGAAGAAGTTGGGCCGGCGAAAAAGATCGCGACGATTTGCGTACTTGAGTTCGAGCGCCTCACTGTAACTGCCGCAAACGCGCGCTGCATCCGCTTCGCTCGCCAACTGCAGGAGGAAGACCAGGAGCACTTGCTTGGTCTTCTGCTGCTCGAAGACGGCGTAGCGGTCGCCGACCCACGCGGGCGCAAGACGCGTGGCTCGTTGCCGTCCAAGAAATTGTTTAAGAAGCTCCTCGAAGCCGAACTCACCGAGCACATTCTGGTCGAGCTCTCTCCAGCCCGACCGCATCAGCCTGGCTAGGTCCGGCAAAGTGACCTGCTTCGGCGCCAGGCCCTTGAGATACAAGTCCGGGTGCAGGATCTGTTGTGTCGAGACCGGCGGCTTCTCGAAGACCTTGTGGAAGTCGGCCCATCCCGAGTTCGCGCGCAGAAAGCGCTGCGTGAAAGTGGTGCCGGCTACATACGGAAACAGCAATTCATCGCGGATGTAGAGCGGCGCCTTGGCAAGCTCCGGGCTCTTGTCCAGTTCGCCCAGGAACTGCGAGACGTCCAACTCCCCCATATCACGGATGCCGTGGGCCTGGCCGCGGAGCAGGTAGTCCACCATCGCGGCGGTGGCCGAGCCTTCGAGCACGGCATCGCGGGCGAGTTCTGCGTCGTCGTTGGGCTTCGCCGCATCCATCCAGGGATCCACCTGGAAGTGCTGATCTTGGAGCGCGTGGGTGAGTTCGTGCGCCATCACCACCCTCTGATCGGCGGGGCTGATCCAATCGGCGATGAAGAACTCTTGCGCCTTGGGGTCGTAGAGCCCCGCAATCTGCTCGGTGAGGAGTTCGACCAAGAACGCTTCGACCCCAAACCCCTTTGGAACGAACCCAAATTTTTCGAGGGCCTTCTGGTCGGCGTAGCGCTTCTGGGGCTCCTTATCTGCCTTCATGCGGCGGATGATGTATTCGCGGATCTCCTCGCGCGTGCGCACACTCTTCTTTAGCGGCACCAGCACAGGGAGGGAAAGCAGCTTGCTCATCTCGGTGAGGACTTCATCAGCCGTGTTGAGGAACTCGGCACTCGGCGCCTTAACCGCGGGAGGATTGGATGGCAGCCGAGGAGACCCCTGCGGCGCGGCGACACCCAAGGAGAGGGCCAGGGACAAGCCAAGCAGCAGGGCGAGGAAACGTTTCATCGTGATCCGATCTCCCGATCCAGCAAGAGCCCAGGTAAGACGCTGGTTGCTCACCACAAGGATAGCAGGTCTTAGGAATAATTTGGTCACTGGCCTGGCCGACGCCCGTGGCAAGGAGGGGCAACTTGAACCAATCCCAACAAGAATCGAGCGAAGGCCCGGGAATCAGCGTTTCGGAAGCGGGACGGGAGTCTCTTCGGCTCGCTTCCAGGCACCGCCGTCCCAGACGTAGCGGTCGCGCAACATCTCGCGGCAGGCGCGCGGGTTGTCCTCGTCGGTCTGGAGGCAATAGGTAAGCCGGAAGCCATCCGGGCCGGCCTCGTAGCTCGATTGCTGAAGAAGATCCGAGGACCACACGGACTTGAGGCGCTGGCCGTCGAACTGCCAAGCGGTATAGACACCCGTCTGGAGGTCGTCGGTCCGTCCAGCGACGGTGACGAAGAGAACCACCGGCGCGGACAGGGGAACGAGCTCGAGGTACTCATCGAAGAAGTCTTTCTGCGCAAAGCGATCAATGCGCCCCGCGAGCGCATAGCGGCCTTGAGCAGTGTATAAGCGCACCGCTGAGGGCCCAGCCAGTCCGAAATTGGCTACCAGCGAGTACACCGTGGGGCTGCCGCCTAGCCGCAAGACTCGATAGCCCTCGCCCACCGGCGGTTGCTGTGTCAGAAGCGTGGCCAAGTGCTGATTGAGAACTTCGAGATCGGGCTGCGTGCTGCTGTTCAGCGCTTCGAGCACCATCGCATCCAAGATTCCGAGCGCCTTTTCCTGAACCGCCTGGGTTCCTTCCGCTTCGGCTAGGCGTTGGTCGGCAAGTTGCATGGCCAGCCGCCTGAATTCTCGATTGGGGTCCTGCGCCTCGAACCTCTCGCTCGCCCCAGCCACCCATCCGGCGAGCGCGCAAAGAGCCGCGCCGCCCGAGAGGGCGGAGAGCAGCAAGGCTCGAGCGCTTACGTGCGTCAGCAACCTCAACGCGGGCCTCGTGTTGCTCTGCGGCTTGGACGGGGAAGATTCTGCATCCCCCGCGCACCGGAGAAAACTCGTCCAGCCAGTACGAGGGCGTCCCAGACTGCCGGGAAGCCGGCATAGGGGGCGATATGGAGGAGCGCTTCGATGATTTCCGGGCGCGTTGCTCCGTTGCGCAGCGCCATGCGGATGTTCAGCTCAAGCCCATTTGTCCGGCCGAGGGCGGTCAGGACCGAGATCGTGCACAGGCTCCGCGTGCGGCGGTCCAGGCCTGGCCGCGACCAGATTTCGCCGGAAAGAAATGTGATGACGTAGCGCTCGAAGTCCGG
Source organism: Candidatus Acidiferrales bacterium (assembly GCA_035258565.1). Lineage (GTDB taxonomy): Bacteria > Acidobacteriota > Terriglobia > Acidiferrales > UBA7541 > DATFXF01. Next base: position 1,169 of record DATFXF010000045.1, on the reverse strand, counting down.
GGCCAGCCGTCGCCAGGCGGCGCGCACCCGCCGCGCCTCGCGGGGTCCAAGCATCTTCTGAAGCAGCCGGGCGCCGCGCTCAAAGGAGCCCACGGTTTGATCTCGCATGATCCACCTTCAAGTCACATGCCGACGGCTCCGGCGCGGTTCCCTCTCGGCGAGCCTAGCCCAATGCGCTGGCGAGTCCGCCGGTGACGTCGAGTGCCTGCCCAGTGATGCTCCGGGCGGCATCAGAAGCCAAGAAGAGCACTGTAGCTGCCACGTCCTCGGGCCGCACAAGGCTTTTCAGCATGGTGAAGGCCACGAACTTCTCCCGTACCTTCTCGACAGGCAGGGCCATGGCTTGCGCTCGAGCCGCGATCACGCCGTCCAACAGTTCTCCGGCGACCGGGCCGGGGCAGATGCAGTTCACGCGAATGCCGAAGCGGCCAACCTCTTCAGCTACCGTTAGCGTGAAGCCCACCAGGGCCCACTTTGCGCTGGCGTAGGGCGTCCGCAGCGGATAACTGATCTTGCCGGCAATCGAGCCAATATTGATGATTGCGGGCGCGGTAGAGCGTTGTGGCCTCCCCTCTGCCTGGACTTCCGCAGCGGCGGGGCTCCGCCGGGCGATCATGCCTCTTAACACTTCACGCGTGGAGAGAAAGACTCCGGTCAGGTTCACTGCCAGCACTCGCTCCCAGTCGGCGAGCGCGACTTCGGTTACCGCAGTCGTTGGACCAGTGATCCCGGCATTGTTCACGAGCACGTCAATGGGCCCGAGAGTGCGCTCGGTCTGGGCCACGAAGCGTCGTACGTCTGCCTCTTTTGAGACATCGCCCTCAAGCGGCAAGGCCTGGCCACCGGCCGAAGCAATTTCGTCGGCGACACTCTTCACTCCTTCCGCGGTCGTGCTCACGAGCGAGACCCGGGCTCCTTCCCCGGCAAACGCCCGGGCGATGGCGCGGCCAAGGCCGCGACCCGCACCAGTAACCAGTACCACATGCCCGCGGAAGCGTTCGGATTCGCTCACGGCGTAATGTCCTGGTTTGATTCTCCCAGGGCAAGCCCTCCTAAAGGGCGGGATTGCAAGGCGGCGTCATCGAGCTCCTTGGAAACAGCAAGGAGCGATGCCAACAACTCTCGCCGCCTTCTCGCTGGGCGCAAACGAACGGGGAAAGAGCGGTGCA
>DATFXF010000044.1:0-5639 GCA_035258565.1 Candidatus Acidiferrales bacterium | reverse complement strand
CCCAGCAGGTTCTCCAGCTGCAGTCGCGCTTGGTCCACCGCGAGCTGCGCGCCCAGGGCATCGGACTCAAAACGCGCCTGCTCGAGTCGGATCCGGTCCATGTCCGTAGGGCTGATCTCGCCGGCCTGCAACCGAATCTCGTTCAGACGGACTGTCTCTTTGTAATCCCGGAGGTTGTCTTGTGCGAGCCGGAGATTCGATTTGGCTAGGAGCAGATTGACGAAGCTCGTCTTGACCGCCAGCACGAGCTGACGCTCGGTGTCGCGGTAGATATCCTCAGCTACCTGCGTCCCCAGCCGGGCGCTTTGGACGCGGAACCGCCGCTTGTGTCCCCGCTCAATGGGCTGGAGAACGCTATCGGTGAATTCCTGCTTGCGGCGGATGTCAAACTCACTGGGGTTGAAGACGTTGAAGTCTTCGTTGGCCGAGGTAAAAACTGGATTCGGCCGCAAGCTCGCGGTGACCTCATTTGCTGCCGTCGCATCCGTATGTTTGCGCGCAGCCGCCAGCAAGGGGCTGCGGGCACGAAACACCTCCAATACCTCGCGCAGGCTGAGCGGGTGATCGGGCAACTCACCTGCAAGAACCGGCGCGCCAGCAAGCCAGAGCAGCGCTGCACAGAACCATCCTCGCCTCATAAGACCTCTCTCGAGACCCAGATATCTGAGTATTGTCAGAAGCAAGCCCGGCAAGGGCTTGCCTTATGAGCGTGCAGGAGAAATAGACAACGGGGGAGCGCGCCCCCGCCACCTCGGAGCAGGAAGCGTCGGTGGGACAGGCGCATCGTCGCGCGAGAGCCAGCCGACGAGAGTCATGGCCGGCGAGAGAAGGCTTGGTATGAAGACCTCCCCAACGACTGTGTTTTGTCGGTCTGGATCGGGGTCGCTCTGTCTGCCTTTCGAGGTTTCGAGCACGCGCCGCGCCGACCTGGCATCCTCGGCGAGCGCAGAAACGGCGTGCAAGTCATCCGTCAGAGAAATGGGGAAGAAGAGCAGTACCAACACGCAGCTGAGACCCACGGCCCCGCGCAGTTTCTGCTCCGAGCTGGGATCTCTGCCGTGCCTTGACCAATGAGTCCACCACACAGCTGAACTCGCCAGCGCTACGAGCAGCCAAAGCAGATTCAGAAGCAGTTCCATAAATGACTCAAGCGAGGAATTGGGCCCCCGCCAGGGTGCCTGCCGATGATATCCTGCCGCACAACCCTGTGCAACGCGCCTCGGCGGCAGCTGTGGCGGCCGTGTCACAACCCGGGCGATTCTCCGGCTTGCCGCTCGACAGAAGGCCGAGCGGTCGAGACCTCGTGCCTAGGGATAGCACTTGCGCGTCAAACTCGCGCAGGAATGGATCCTGGTAGTAGGGTCGCCGTCCGTTTGAATCTTGAGCTCTAGGTCTTGCCGTCCAGGGCGGCCTGCCATGCTTCGTTGTACTTATAGCCGGTGCCGGTATTGAAGAGCACGGCCGCTTGTGAGGTCTCGATCCAGCCCTCTTCGGCAAGTTTGCGCGCGGCAACAACGGTTGCTGCGCCTTCCGGCGCGGCGAAGATACCTTCCAGCGCCGCCAGTTCCCTGCCCGCGGCGAGAATCTCCTCGTCCGTGGCGGCAACGACCGTGCCCAGGCTCGCGCGCAGCGCCGAAAGAATCAGAAAGTCGCCCAGCACCTTGGGAACGCGCAGCCCGGAGGCAATTGTCACCGCGTGATTCCAGAATTCCGTGCTCTCGCCGCCCTTTTCAAAGGCTTCCACAATCGGCGCACACCCTGCCGCTTGCACCGCGACCATGCGCGGCCGCTCAGGTCCAATCCAGCCCAGGACCTCCATCTCCTCGAAAGCCTTCCACATCCCGATCAACCCCACGCCGCCGCCGGTAGGATAGATGATCGCGTTGGGCAGCTTGCCCTCGAACTGCTCCCACAGCTCGTAGGCCATCGTCTTCTTGCCCTCGATGCGGTACGGTTCTTTGAGAGTGGAGACGTCAAACCAGCCTTCGCGGTCCTTTTGCTCGGCCACGTAGCGCCCGCAATCAAAGATGGATCCATCAAGCTTGCGCACGTCAGCGCCAAACGCACGGCTCTCCAGGACATTGGCGAGAGGAGTGTCCCCGGGCATCACGATCACTGCCGCTAGGCCTGCGCGTGCCGCATACGCCGCCAGCGCCCCACCTGCATTGCCTGCGGTCGGAATCGCGAGCGTCTTTGCGCCTAGGGCCCTCGCCTGCGTCACGGCTGCAGAGAGCCCGCGCGCCTTGAAGGAGCCCGTAGGGTTCAAGCCCTCGTCCTTGATGTAGAGGCTTCCGAGGCCGAGGCGTTCGCCGAGCCGCTCCGCGTGCACGAGCGGCGTCATCCCTTCGCCGAGTGAAACGGGGGCGTTGCCGGGCAGCACTTCGGCGTAGCGCCACATCGTGGCCGGACGCGCGGCGAGCGCCTCGCGCGTCAGCGTCTTAGCGGCCGCTTTGAGATCGTAGCGTGCCAGCAGCGGCTTCCCGCAGACCGGGCAGAGGTTTTGCAAGCGATCATGCGGGTGCTGTTTCTCGCAGCGCGAGCACTCCAGGTGCGTCAGCGTCGTCGGCATAAGCTCGCGAGTTTAGCACGAGGACAAAGATCGGCGCAGCGGAGGCGTTCCCCAGTTGTGCCTGGCCTCTTTAGCCACAACTTGCCGAACGTGATAGCTCCTCCTCCAAGCCCAAGGTAGAATAGCGCGATGTCGGTGAAGCTCATCGCCATTGATATTGACGGGACGCTGCTCGACAGCCGCTGGCAGGTTTCCGAGGCCAACTGCAAGGCCATTGTCGAAGCCAGGTCGCGGGGAATCGAAGTGGCGCTCGTGACCGGCCGGCGATTCGACTTTGCCCGGCCGATCGCCGAGCAGCTGCCCTGCCCACTAACGCTCATCGTCAACAACGGAGCCCTCATCAAGTCGAAGGACGGGCTCACCCACCTCGCTCACCTCCTGCCACGTGGGGTGGCCAGTACGGTCCTCCAAGCCACGTCGGAGTTTCGGCCCGGCGCCGCGGTCGTTTTTGACCGGCCACGCGAAAACCAGGTGATCTTCGAGCAGATCGATTGGGAGGATCCAGGGAGAAGGAGTTACTTCGAGCGCAACCGCGAATTCATCGCACAGGTGAGCCCGCTCGAAGCCTGCTTGACCGAGGATCCCATCCAGGTGATGTACAGCGGCCCGGTCGAAACGATGCGCCAGGTTGCGGCCCGGCTGCGTGCCTTGGCGCAGGCGCAACGGTTCGCGCTGGCCATCACCGAGTATGAGAGCCGCAATTTTGGCCTCGTGGACGTCATCCACTGGGCCTGTTCGAAGGGGGCAGCGCTTGCCGAATGGGCGCGCCGGCGCGGCTTTGCACGCCAGGAAGTGATGGCCATTGGGGACAATCTGAACGACCGCGAAATGCTGGAATACGCGGGGCTGCCGGTGGTGATGGGCAACAGCGTGCCCGAGCTCAAAACGCTCGGCTGGCGGCAGACGCTGACCAACGACCAAGACGGGGTTGCCGCCGCTATCGAGAATTACGCCTTAGAGGCGCAATGACCCGGAAGGGCTATCTGCTCGCGTTGTGTCTGGTGGCCGCCGCGCCCGCGGTGCGGGGGGAGTACATTGTGCTCCGCAATGGCCAGCGTTTGCACGTGACCGGCTACGAGCGTGCGGGCGCGACGGTGCGGATCGCAGTGCCGGGCGGCAGTATTGAGGTTGCCGCCGCGGATGTGGTCACCGTCGAGCCGGAAGATTCCTTCCCCGCTTCGCCGGCGCTGACTCTTTCGGTGCCCTACGCCGAGCTGATTCGGGCCGCCGCACAGAAGCATGGCGTAAACCAGGAGTTGATTGCCAGCGTCATTGCCGTGGAATCGAACTTCAATCCGCGAGCGGTTTCTCCCAAGCTCGCGCGCGGGCTGATGCAGTTGCTTCCCGAAATCGCCACGCGATTTGCCGTAGCCGATGTCTTCGATCCCGGACAAAACATTGATGCTGGGACGCGCTACTTGAAGGAGCTCCTGGCACGCTATAACCAGGATCTCGCCCTCGCGCTGGCCGCATACAACGCCGGCCCCGAGCGCGTGGAGCAGTATCGCGGCATTCCCCCCTTCGCGGAGACACGCACCTACGTGCGCCGCGTGACCCAGAAGCTCAGCGAACACGGCAAACAGCACAGCCGATCGCGCCCCCCCTCGGCACAGTAGGAACTTTCACACCCGAGGCTACCATCGGAAATCTCCTGGCAGGTTGCGGCGAGACTCCACGGGATCCTACCTAAGGAGGGCCACGATGGTTTTCTCCCTTCCGCTTCTCATCGCCAGAATCCTTACCTTGGCCCGCATGCCCGCGAGCGCTAACGGGTGTGTTCGCTAGCCGGAAAGGGATCTTCGGGCGGCTAGAGGATGCTCAGAGACTCGCGAGAACCGCACACCATCTACGCCGCAGACCCCTTTTTCCGTAGGCTGCTGTGGGCGTGCCGCATAACGATGCATTCGATTATTGTGGAGGGGGCGGGGGCGAGGGCGGATTCTGCGGCAGCGTCATGGGTTGAAGCTGCTGTTGCAATGGCTGTTGGTACGGCTGTTGTGGTTGCCCTGGCTGGCCTTGTTGAACCGGATTGGCGGACGTTCCGCCAGGCGCAACGGGCTGGCCGATCGCAATGGTGTCCTTCGTTGGATCCCAGAGGAATTCCCACTCACGGTAATTGGTGGAGCCGTCATAAATGCGAACCGAGGATCGATTGATCTTGCTGGCGACGCCGATAACGTTTCCTCCAAAGACCTTGCCTTCTAGGCCGGAGGCTTCTGGCGGCGCGGGCCGATTCGGTTGATTGGGGGCCGACGGCGTGGGTTGATTGGGCGCACCGGACACAGGCAGCTGAGACTGCTGCGCTCCTGGCGGTGGTGTTCCGGGCCGTTGACTGGCTTGGGCCGCAGCTGGCTGAGCCCCGGGAAGCTGGATCTGACCCCGGCTCTTGAGGCTGCCGACCAACTGGCCGCTGGGCGTGACGTAGATCATCCGCCAGGTGCCATCAGCGCTGTTCATCGGATCCGTGTAGGCCCGCCGCAGAAAGCGAATGTCGTTCTTGGCTTTCGTCAGATCCTCCACGGATTGCGGGAATCGCCCGTACTTGCGGTAATGGAGACGTATGGCGCGCGCGTACTGTTGCCCGCGCCAGATAAGCTCTTCCTCTTTCTCGCGTGTCCCCTGCTGAAGGAGGCTGGGAGTGGCGGCCGCGGTGGCGATCAGCACCAAGGTGGCCATGAATACGACCATGAGCAACGCGTAACCAGATTCCGCATTCCCGCAAGCACGAATTGTGCGGCGCATAGTCATGCCGGGGGTGCCCCCTGTTCCTCCAGCGCGAGCGTGGCGCGGCGGCCGGAGGCCGTTTCTTCGATCTCAGCCGTCGTGTTTCCAATGCGCAGCAATCGGAAGCGATTCAGCAGCACTTCTCCCTCGGTCACGATAAAGACGTCTTCCCCGTTGGTAAAGAAAGCCTGGCGCCTTCCGGTCCGCGGGTCGGCGCTGTAGCCAAAGAATCTTACCGGCACTTCGAGCGGTGGCGGTGGGGGCGGCGGCAGTTTGCTCGTATCCACTTTCGGCGCCGGGGGCGGCGGCAACATGGCTGTGAAGATATTGCGGCGCTGGCCGGTGT
>DATFXF010000043.1:0-6863 GCA_035258565.1 Candidatus Acidiferrales bacterium | reverse complement strand
CCTAGCTGGGCCCCTGTGAGAGTGGTCAGGACAATCAAACTGCCGGCACTGCGTGGGGGGAAGTGCTCTGCGGGTACAGGCGGAGCGTCACATATTTCTCGAGCGTACAGAAAACCTACTTGACTTTGGCGTATTCGGCGTTGGCTTGCCCTTAGCGCTTCTGCCTGGCCCTTCCGCCTCAGCTTCTTTCCGATGGCGGCGCTGATTGAACTCGATGAGCTGAGCCCCGGGCGGGATCTCAAGGACGCAGCTCACAAGCTAGAAGGCTACCTAGCCGGGCACAATGGGGGCAATTCGGGGGACAATCGCTGTTGCTTCCGGGCAAGACCCTAAGCTAACTCACTGAAAAGATTGGCTCCCCGATTTGTACGATTCGCGAACCTTCAGATTCGAGTTACCTAGATTGCCGAGATTACTTAGGTAGTTCCAGCTCGCGACTGACTATCGCTGGCAGGTCAGGGAGAGGTCTTAACTCACGGTGGGGCGACCAACATCCCCAGATTGTGTGCCGAAACCTGCCTCAACCTCTTAGCATAGCCTGGCCGGCCAAATGTGAGAGCGGTTTGGACGAAGAAACTGCCAATACTGAATGGAGGCGACGTGTTCTTGCGCATCGAGGGGCGCGTCGATGCGGATTGGTGCAACAAAAGGAAATCGCACCGGACCAATGGACTGACCGCAACCATAAGCAACGGTGTCGTTCGCATCGGCAACAACCATCTTTTGCACCTCCGTCGCTCGTACGGATTCTAAGTGCGCCAGCCAGGGCTGGCAAGTTGCCAAAGCAGCGAACGTTTTTGCCGCACTGCTTTGTTCGGGTCAATATCGATTTGTGCAGAAACAGACGTTTATGGCGCATGCCCGCGCCTGTCTATCGGCTCCCCGCAATCGGCTCGTCCGCTTGCCTTTTACGATGTATACTTCCGTACTCGAAAGCACCCGGCGAGCTGACCGGCCGGCCCTGCACATGTGACTCGCCGGATTCTAAGCGAACGCTGCTCGGGAAAGGAGAAGGGAACATGAAGGCAGTGCCTTTCGGTCTTCTAGTCCTAGTGGTCGCGGTGTCTCTAGCGGCGTTTCCGCCGGGTCCAGCGTGGCGGATGAAGGCCGATTACGTCGAAGCGTGCAGTTGCCATCTGTTTTGCCCCTGCTATTTCAACAAGCATGCCGAGTATCCCCACTGCGAGTTCAACATGGCCGTGACCGTTCGCGAGGGGCACTCAGGAAATACTAACCTTGCCGGTGCCAAATACTGGCTGACCGGCGACCTAGGCGACGAATGGGGAACCAAGAAAAAGGCCAAGTGGGTGATCGTCTCGTTCGACCCCAGCACCACCAAAGCCCAGCGCGACGCCCTGGCACCTATGATTCTCAAGACTTACGGTTTCGAATGGGGCGAACTGAAAGTGCAGGAAGCGCCCATCGAAATCCAGCGCTCGGGGGACATTGCCGAAGCGAAGTTGGCCGGAGGCCAGCAAGCGTATATGAAGTTGAAGCGAGAGTCTGGGGCCGATGGGAAGGGCGTGGTGCTGAAGAACGTGAAGTACTTTGATGCAAGCACCAACGAGGGATTCGAGATGTACAGGTCCATCGAACACCGCGCTGATGTGGCGGGACACAAGTTCTCCCATTCGGACCGCAATGCTTTCCTGATCACGATTGTTTCGCAGGAGCCAGCTGCAGCAAAGACAGAAAAGAAATCCGGGAACTAACCTCCAAGGCATGGGGCGAGCCAGCTCAGGGTCGCCCCATGTTTTCTCGCACTCATCTCGCGCCCGAAATGAATCCTTTCCGAGCTTGATTTACCTGCCTCTTTCGAGCCCCATTGAGCTAAGCTAGCGCCTTCTTGGCTGCGGGCTTTTCACCGCAACCGATACGCGATCCGTTGGGCCGCAAATTGCGTGTAACAGAGGATAGGTCAATGAGGAAATCAGCGCATTGCTTCCAGCGCTGTTCACGGCGTTTGTGCTGTCGGGCTTGGTGCCTACGCGACTCACGAGGGCGCCTGTAGAGGAGGATTCTCGAGCTATGAAACGAGTCGAACAAGAGTACGGCAGACCCAACCCTAGTGCACCGCCGGAACTTTCTCAATTCGCTTTTCTTGTCGGCAAATGGCGTTGTGACGCAAAACTAAAGCGACATGATGGAACCTGGGAGAATCTGAAAGCGACCTGGGAAGGACGTTTCATTCTTGATGGTTATGCGATTGCCGAAGAATACCGAATGACAACCCAGATAGGCGAGCTCCTTGTACTCGGAATCAACATTCGTTCCTATGACGCTAAGAGGAAGACCTGGGGCATGAAGTGGTTAAATGCGTTGGCAGGAAACTGGGTAGACCTAGGACCGGAAGAACTGGGCGGCGTCAAGGTCGATGAAAAATCCATCACCTACAGTTACAAGGAACCCAGTGGCCCCCATGCTTACACTCGATCCACTTATTTGAACATCTCCCAGAATCACTTTACCTGGCGAGGCGAAAAATCAAACGACGGAAAGGAATGGGAAGAATTTTTGGTCATTGAAGTCTATCGCCGCAAGAACTAAGCGTCTCGGCAGGGCCCAAATTCTTGAGCCCGGTTCGGAAGGGAAGGGTTAAGCTCCAGGAAAGCCTAGCCTCGATCAGCGCTCGATCGGGTCGAGGGAAACGCTGTATAGCTTTCGGCGTTCGTCAGCAGCGCAGCCACCCGCAGGGTCGCCTGACGGCTGTGCGAACGCACGCACCTTTGGGTCAAGGTTCTCCGGCCGAGGATCAGGATCAGGCGCGAACACGACGATTCATCGACCAAGAGGAGCATGTCTCTCAGGCTAGCAGTAGCACTCATTGGGCTGTTGACGGTTGGCCGTTTGGCCGGCTGCGGAGGCGAAAGCGTCACCAATCCCCAGTTCCAACCGCAGATCGTCAATCAGACCGACAACTTCTCATTCCAGGCGACGGGCGTAACAAACGTCACGCAGACCTTGCAGTTCACCTTGCAAAACAGCGGCACACTTGCGAATATCACGCAGTCCAGCCAGATCACGGCCGGCACAGCGATTCTTACCATCAAGGATGCAGCGAACCCTAGTGCGCAGGTCTACTCAGCCAACATGAGTATCAGGTCAAACACATAAACGCGGACCAGGTCGAGCGTCTGGTCATTCAGAAGCTATCGGATCTGAGCCAGAATGAGGCCTATTTGAAGATGTCGGTGGAAGAGTTGAATCGGGACCTAAAACGGAAAATTGAGCCCCTGGAAACAGAAGCGGGGCAGATCAAGAAACGGTTGGAGGAGATCGAACAGGAAACCAGGTGCTACGTGAAGGCTCTTGGAAAAGGGAAGCTGTCCATCGGCCGGTTAGAAGCGGAGATCAGCGCCCTGGAGGCACACAAACAAGCGCTGCAAGAACAATATGATGATCTCCAACGCAGGATAAATGAAGCAGCTATCCGGGACTATGACGCCGAACTCTTGCAACGGACTCTTCAGGACTTTCGGAGTGTCTTCTCTGCCCTAACTCCCCAGGGGCAATCGGAAGCTCTGCAGTGCGTCCTCAGGGGCGTAATTGTCTATCCCCGCAACCTAGACCTGCCGAAATGCTTTCGCAGGTGGACGCGGCAAATCCTTGATTCTCTGGACACAGAATCAACGATTCAAATCGTGCCGAAAACGCAATGTTTCGGCAGGGCCGCCTACGGCGGGAGGCCAATGCGGTGCAGGAGGTCGGCGAAGCGCGCGTCGGAGCGCAGGGGGTCAAGCAAGGGATGAGATTTCCCCCAGATGAAAAGTTTAGGATCGCGCTGCTCATAGGCCTTTCCCAGAAAGGCGAAGGCCTGATCCTTTTCCCCCAGGCCCGCATAGATGGCTGCGAAGTCGCACCCGGAGACATGCCTTCGTTTGGAGTCCTCCTTCAGTTCGGAGAGCAGCTTGCGCGCTTCGGCGCTCTTGCCTGCACGCGCGTAGGCATGCCCGAGCCCGGCCTTGTACATGGTGAAGTTTGGAGAGAGGGTTATAGCCCTCTGAAATTCGGCAATCGCTTCTGCAAACTCTCCCTTTCGCACATACGCGAGTCCCAGGAAATGGTGCGCGTGGGCAAAATTGGGGTCGATTTCGAGCGTCTTCCGCAGTTGCTCGATCGCCAAATCGTCTCGTCCCAAAAACAGGAGAGTCCTTCCACTCACGGCGTTGATGATGAGCGAAAGAGGGTCGAGCTGCTGGGCCTGCTTGATCTCGGCCAGGGCTTCCTCGTGCCGGCCCAGTTCGGATAAGAGTTCGCCATACCACTGGTGAGCGGTCGCATAGCCTGGGTTCAGCTCAATCGCACGCCGGAACTCTCGCTCGGCATTCGGCCAGTCCCAGTCATAATCCCCTTTCAAAATCGCGAGCGCGTTGTGCGCCTCGCCAAGCGCATCATCCAGTTCCAGGGCCTTCGTGGCCGCTTCCCGTGCTTTGGCGTAGGCCTCCCTGCCCGGGAGCAGACTAAATTCCCCCAGTATGATGTAGCTATCGGCCAAGCCGGATTGGGCGAGCGCGTAGCTGCGGTCTTTTTTGGTGGCTTCGCTAAAGTATTCGATCGCTCTGTGGAGCCCCTCCTCGGTTCGCTTGTTCCAATAATAGCGACCTTTCAGATAGAGCTGGTAGGCTTCAATGTTTTCGGTGGGCCGCTTGGCCAGGCGCACCTTCTCCTCGCCGGTCAAACGCAGCCGCAGTTTCTCGGAGATCTCCCGCGAGATATCTTCCTGCACGCCCAGGATGTCAGCGAGCTTGCGGTTGTACTGCGCACCCCAGAGTTGGGAGCCTCTCGCAGCGTCGACAAGTTCGGTCTGGACGATCAACGTGTCGCTGCGCTGGAGCAGTCGGCCGGTGAGAACGGCGCCGACTCGCAGCTCCTGCCCCACTTTCTGCGGGTCGGTCTCCTTCCCCTTGTAGCGAAATACTGTGCTGCGCGCCATCACACGCAAGTTGGGCAATTGCGAGAGGTTGTTGATGATGCTCTCGCTGATACCATCACTGAGGTATTCCGTGTTCGGGTCGGCGCTCACGTTGACGAAGGGCAACACCGCCACCGAATCGATCGCCTCGCCCCGCCCGCGGAATACACCGAACCACGCCCCCAGTGCCAGTAGCGCCGCCAAGGTGACCCCTCCAGCTGCCATCACAAGCTTGCCCCGCCACCACGGCCGGGCCACTGGCAATGCTGCTGCAACGCCGAGCGAGGAGACGCGTCCCGAATCCGTGTCGCGTTTCAGACGCTGCAAGTCAGTGCGGATGTCGGCAGCGTGCTGGTAGCGCAGCTTGCGGTTCTTCTCCAGCGCCTTGCTGATGATCGGTTCCAACTGGGGCAACAATTCTGGGTTTACACGTGCCGGCGGGGTCGGTGTCCGATTTAGAATCGCGTCAAAGATCACACCAGAGGTGGTTCCCGTGAAAGCCTGCCGCCCAGTGGCCATCTCGTAGAGGAGCACGCCGAAGGAGAACAGGTCGGTGCGAGCGTCCAGTTCTTCTCCCCGTACTTGCTCAGGCGACATATAGGCCACCGTGCCGACTGCAACGCCGGGGCTGGTCAAATGCTCTTCGTCGGGCGCGGCAGTGGGCAGCGCCGAGATACCTACGGTTTCCCCCACGCGGCGCGGCGCGGGCGCGAGCTTCGCCAGCCCAAAGTCCAGAATCTTGGCGTGCCCCCGCTGCGTGACAAAAACGTTGGCCGGCTTGATATCCCGATGGATGATCCCCTTTCCATGGGCGGCATCCAGCGCGTCGGCAATTTGAATCCCCAGGTCCAACACCTGGTCAGGCTGTAAGGGCTTGCCCCGGATCGGGTGCTTCAGTGTCTGCCCTTCCAGAAACTCCATGACGATGAAATACTGTCCATCCTGCTGTGCGATCTCGTGGATGGTGCAGATGTTGGGATGATTCAGCGCGGAGGCGGCCCGAGCTTCGCGCCGGAAGCGCTCCAACGCTTGCGGATCGCTGGCGAATTGATCGGGCAGGAATTTCAAAGCGACGTAGCGGCCCAGATTCAGGTCCTCGGCCTTGTAAACCACTCCCATGCCGCCCCCACCCAGCTTTTCTAGCATGCGGTAATGCGAAATAGTTTTGACGATCATGGAAGCGCAAGGGGTCCTTAAGCGGCATCATAGGCAGCGCCCGCAGGCAAGTCAACGCGGAGGCCTGTCGAAAGGCTTGCCTTTCAGCACAATCCCAGGTAGGTGACTTCGTCACAGCTCTTGACCCACGCAGTCTCATGCTTGTAGGGTGCGACTTAATGCCTGTCGAGGAACTGAACGATGACCCGAGTTTCACAAGGCCGGGTTACGCCAGACATCCCTGAAGCGATGGTCATCACCACTGCCGATTTCTGGACGGTTGTCGGGATCGCGACTATTGCCTACGTATTCGCCAACATCCTTCATGAAGGCATCGGTCACGGTGGCGCGTGCCTACTGACGGGAGGCAATCCGCTAGCACTCTCCACGGTGCATTTTGAGTGTTATAAGGAAGAACGGCTGGTTGCGGCCGGCGGCACCCTTGCCAACCTTGCCGCAGGGCTGGTGTGCTGGCTTGGGTCGCGCTTCGTGCACCGCGGGTCACACTTACGCTACTTCCTATGGCTTTTGATGACGATCAATCTGTTGCAGGCAGGCGGGTACTTCTTGTTTTCAGGCGTGGGAAATATCGGGGATTGGGCGTCAGTCATTCAGGGACTGCAGCCTCCATGGCTTTGGAGGGTTGGCCTCACAATACTCGGCGTTGTTTCGTACCTGCTCTTTGTATGGATTGCACTTCATGAAATGCGGCCGTTTCTAGGCCAAGAAGAACCGGAACGATTGCAGCGAGCGAGAAAGCTCACCCTGGTGCCGTATTTCACAGGCGGGGTTCTTT
>DATFXF010000042.1:0-13488 GCA_035258565.1 Candidatus Acidiferrales bacterium | reverse complement strand
TCGAAAGTTTTCCTTCTCCAGGCCGGTCACCAGGCGGTTGAAGGGATCGGTCACGGTGACGTTGACCAGGGCCAAGTCCACGTCCACGCGGATCCCGCGGTTGGGCTCGTGCGGCGGTGCCGAGTTGTTAAGTTCGCGGCTCGCAGGGAGGGGGCCGTTGTTTTGGCCGTGGGCAGGAACCGCCACCAGGGAGCACGCGAGCAGCCAGAGCATCCGAAAGCGAGGTTGCCTGCCGATCGCCTTCACCGCTCCCCCTACCCTGCCGCGTTGCCGGGTGGTTGCGGCCTAACTGGCAGCTGCTGATCCCATTTTACCACCCGCGAAACTCTACGCAAGCCCTCCCGAGCGTGGCTCGAGGGATGTGGTAGCATGCGGAACACCGAGAAACTTGAGGGTGGGCCGGTGAATGTTCTCGCCGTCATTCCTGCACGATACGCTTCGAGCCGTCTTCCAGGCAAGCCGCTGGTGGAGCTGTGCGGGAAGCCCATGATCCAGCACGTGTGGGAGCGCGTGCGCCTGGCGAGCAGCCTCTCGCGCGTTATCGTGGCGACCGATGATGAACGCGTTTGTCGTGCCATCAAGGAGTGTGGTGGCGAGGTGATGATGACCAGCGACGACCCCCGCTGCGGCACCGACCGCGTCGCCGAAGTCGCTGCCGGGGCCGTGGGCCGGAACATGGATGTTTTCGTAAACGTGCAGGGCGATGAGCCTTTGATTGAGCCCGCCGCGATTGACGCCGTCGTCAAACTCCTCCAGAACGTGCCCAGCGCCCAGGTGGGCACGCTCGCGGTGGCCATCACCGATCCTGCCCAGATCATGAACCCGCATGTGGTCAAGGTGGTGTGCGATCCAGAGGGCTACGCGCTCTATTTTTCTCGCGCTCCAATCCCTTGGGTCCGCGATGAGGCCGATGAGTCAGAGGAGGAGCCCACCTACGCAAGGCATTTGAAACACGTCGGGCTGTACGCCTTCCGGCGTAAGGCGCTGCTCGAGTTTCCCACCCTGCCCCGAGGCGACCTCGAAAATCTTGAGAAGCTCGAGCAGTTGCGCTGGCTGGAGAACGGTTATAAGGTCTTCGTTGAAGAAACCGAGCACGATTCGTTCAGCGTGGACGTGCCTGAGGACGTCACCCGCGCCGAACAGCTCCTGCTTGAACCCCCTGAAGAGGAGTCACACGAGGCGGGTGAGTCTTACGAGCCCTCCGACTCGGCCCACTCTGACGAAAACCGATGATGCAGGGCCATCCCCCTGACGGGTAACGGAGCCACCCGAAACCATACGCCCCCGGACCATATTTTCTCTATCTTCATCCTCCGTGATTCGCCCGAACCGTCCAGATGGCCCGAGGCTGAGGAAAGGAAACAGATGGAGCGATTTGACAGCTCGCGGGATTCAGCGGATAATGCTTCGTACGCCGACTTTCCTGGAGGATTCGACCGGACCGTTTGATGGGGCCGAAGTATATCTTTGTAACCGGTGGCGTGGTTTCCTCCCTCGGTAAAGGAGTGGCGGCTGCCTCAATCGGCTGCCTGCTGGGGAGTCGAGGTCTCCGGGTTACTCTTCAGAAGTGCGACCCCTACCTGAACGTTGATCCCGGCACGATGTCGCCCTACCAGCACGGCGAGGTGTACGTTACCGACGACGGCGCGGAGACCGATCTGGACCTCGGCCATTACGAGCGTTTCACCTCGGCCCGTCTGACCCGCGACCACAACTGGACCACCGGCCGCATCTACGAATCCATCATCACCAAGGAACGCCGCGGCGACTATCTCGGCAAGACCGTCCAGGTGATCCCGCACGTCACCGACGAGATCAAGGCGGCCTTCCGCAAGGTGGCCCACGGCGTGGACGTCGTGATCGTCGAAATCGGCGGCACGGTCGGCGACATCGAATCGCTGCCATTCCTCGAAGCCATCCGGCAGATGCGGCTGGAGCTGGGGCCAGAGAACACGATTTTCGTGCACGTCACGCTCGTGCCCTTCATTCCCACCGCGGGCGAGCTCAAGACGAAACCCACGCAGCACAGCGTGAAGGAGCTGTTGAGCATCGGCATCCAGCCGGACTTGCTCCTCTGCCGCGCCGACCGCCGGCTGCCGCGCGAACTGAAGGCCAAAATCGCCCTGTTCTGCAACATGGCGGAATCCTGCGTGATTGCGGCGCAGGATGTGGACACGATCTATGCCGTGCCGGTGGCCCTTGCTCGCGAAGGCCTGGACGAGCAGATCCTGCGCCTGCTGCGCATTGAGGCTCCGCCGCGCAGCCTGAATCAGTGGCTCGAACTGCTCGACCGCATCCACAATCCCGCCGGTGAAGTGCGCATCGGCGTGGTTGGTAAATACGTGCAGCTCGAGGATGCTTACAAGAGCCTGCGCGAAGCGCTGGTGCATGGCGGCCTGGCCCACAAGCTCCGCACCGTGATCGAGTGGATCGAAGCCGAGGAAATCGACTCGTTTGAGACTTCCGAGCGCCGGCTCGGTCACGTAGATGGCATCCTCGTGCCCGGGGGCTTCGGAAAGCGCGGCATTGCCGGGATGGTGCACGCCATCCAGTACGCCCGCGATCGCAAGGTGCCGTTCTTTGGCATTTGCCTCGGCATGCAGTGCGCCACCATTGAGTACGCGCGCAACGTCAGCGGGCTGCCACAGGCCGACAGCACCGAATTTAATCCGCAGACGCCGCATCGGGTCATCTATAAGCTCCGCGAACTGCTTGGCGTAGACGAAATGGGGGGCACAATGCGCCTTGGTGCGTGGCCTTGCCGGCTCGAACCTGGCTCGACCGCGCACCGGGCCTACGGCGTGCTCGAGATTAGCGAGCGCCACCGCCACCGATACGAATTCAACTGTGATTACGAGCAGACGCTCGTGGCGGCGGGTCTGCGTATCACCGGGCGCACGCCGGACGGCACCTACGTGGAAATCGTTGAGGCGCCCGAGCATCCTTGGTTTTTGGGTTGTCAGTTCCACCCGGAATTCAAGTCCAAGCCGTTGGCGCCGCATCCGCTGTTCGCTGCATTTGTTGGCGCTGCCTACGAGAGGCGGCATCGCTCCTTAACCGCGCCGGTCGAGAGCCCAGAGGCAGCCGCGGTCGATGCCGCTCGCAAGCCCTAGCCGCGTCGCGCGAATTCGTTTAACCGGACAGCGAGGGCAATCCCGCCTGTTAGGGTTAGCGAGCGCCTTGTTGTTCGATCTAACGTGTTAGAATTTCAAGGATGGCTCCGCGAACGGAGCAAAGGAAGAACCCGCTAGAGCAAAGAGGACTAGGACGGCGCTCGTAGAACGAGCCGAGCTTGTCCAACCGAACCGATGCGCTGCGACTCTTGAGCACGCGAACGACACGACTCCAATGGACGGCCGGCGGATCGCCCAGCAGGAAGTGGATGTGGTCAGCCTCAGCACCAAACCCCATGAGGGCACAACTCATGTCCGTAGCCGTGCGGTACCGAATCTAGCGAAGAAGAACAAGGTCGGTAAGAATCTTTCTTCGGAACTTCCTACAAAACACGACGTGCACCGCCAAGTCCTAGACAACACAGTGGCTTGCTGTGTCAAAGTTAAGGTTCCCGATTCGTTTGCATTTGCCCTGGAGACCATCGAACCTCTGGCCCGGCTTTGCGTTGACCGGATGCTCGCTCATAGAGATTTGTCCTCTTCGAGGTATTACCCTGAACTACCGTGTGTCATCTCGAAGAGTTTGATTGCTAAGTATCAGAGAAACAAGAAGTGCAGAACAGTCCAGAGCCCTGTACTGCCCATTTGCGGAGACAAAGGGAGGCAAATTAAATTAGAAGGCAACGGCATGCGCATTCCTGCTCTATTCAAGAAACAAATTCTGCCCGTTCGGTTCCTGCGGCCCGTTGTCGGCTGGATTCGCAGCGTAGAATTTCTTCGCAGACAGGGGAAGTGGTACGCCGCGATCTGCTACAACACGCCAGTGGAGAAGGCATTCCAGCCAACCGGAACGGTGAGAGTAGACCGCAATGCGGTGGGAGCCGTGGCCACGCTGGCTGACTCTCAGAATGGGAAAGTTTTGCATCTGGGCTACAATCCCGCTCCTACGAAAGAGGTATGGCGTAGAAGGAAAGCCAATTTGCAGAGCCTGGGGAAGAAGCGCCTTCTTCACAAGGTTCGCAACAAGCAGTCCAGGCGGGCCAAGCACGAGAATCACATCGTGTCCAAACAGATTGTGGACTACGCCGCAAAACATCGTCGGTGTATTGTTCTGGAGAAACTGGAGAAGGTCAGGAGAGGAAAGATGGGCCGCTACGCGGAGAAGTCACAGTGGTCCTTCTCTCAACTGTTCCAGTTCATCCTCTACAAAGCCGCTTTGCGTGGCGTAATGGTCATCGAAGCAGACCCGGCATACACGTCGCGGGAATGCTCTCGCTGCCATCAGTTCTCCAAGCCCAACGGAAAGTCTTTCCGCGGCGCTCGTTGTGGACACCATGACCACCGAGATGCGAACGCGGCCTTCTCGCTCGCCGGGCGAGTGATGCCTATCGGTGGAGTTGCCACGGAGTCAGAGAGCCGTGGTAGGGGTCTATTGGTTGCCCCCTTTCCAGGAACCGAGGCACAGCAATGTGCCTAGGCAAACAGAATCCCAGGGCTCACGCTGGGAGAATCAAAAACAGCCTTTTCCCGCATGCGGTGCCGGGAATCCCCGGAGACCTTTCCATGGAGCCATCGCGCGAGATCTCCATCGGGCCGCTCCGGATCGGCGGGAATCAGCCGCTCTTCCTCATCGCGGGGCCCTGCGTGATTGAAAGCGAAGCGCACTCGACCCTGATCGCCGAGCGGCTCACCAGGATCGCCCAAGAGAAGAAGATCCCTTTGATTTTCAAAGCCTCCTATGACAAGGCCAACCGCTCCTCACTCTCCTCCTATCGCGGCCCGGGTTTGGTCGAAGGGCTGAGGATTCTACGCAAGATCAAGGAGCGGTTCCACCTGCCCATTCTCACTGACGTCCACGAACCGGCGCAGGTTGGTCCCGCGGCCGAAGCCTGCGACGTCTTGCAGGTGCCGGCCTTTCTTTCGCGCCAGACCGATCTCCTGCTCGCCGCGGGAAAGTCCGGCCGCGTGGTTAACATCAAGAAGGGACAGTTCTTCTCACCCTGGGAGATGAGTAACGCGGTCGAGAAGGTCCGCAGCACGGGCAACGATCGAGTGATGGTCACCGAACGTGGCACCGCCTTCGGCTATCAGAATCTGGTGGTGGACATGCGGTCGTTTCCCATTCTCCGCGAGCTCAGCTGCCCGGTGGTCTTTGATGTGACCCACTCGGTGCAGTTGCCCGGCGGCGAAGGGACTTCGAGCGGCGGCCAGCCGGAATTCATCGAGCCGCTGGCGCGCGCGGGAACTGCCGTGGGTGTGGACGGGCTGTTTCTCGAAGTGCACGACAATCCGTCCGCGGCCCTGTCGGATGGCGCCAACGCGCTACCCCTCGATCAGCTCGCTGGCCTGCTCGAGCGCGTGACTCGGCTGGCCGCACTGGTGCGCGGATGGGGGCCAACGTGAGTCTCGAAACTGCACGTCGCGTGCTGCGCATCGAGGCGGAAGCCATCCGAGGCGTGCTCGAGCGGCTGGACGAGCGCTTCGAGCAGGCCGTTGAGCTTCTTTTTCAGTGCAAAGGGCGTGTAGTGGTGACGGGAATGGGCAAGTCCGGCTTGATCGGGCGGAAGATCGCGGCCACGTTTGCCAGCACGGGTACGCCGTCGCTCTTTCTCCATCCGGCGGAAGCCCTGCATGGCGATCTCGGGATGTTGGTGCGCGACGATGTGTTGCTGGCCATCTCTTATGGAGGCGAGACGGAGGAGATCGTTGCGCTGCTCGAAACGGTCAAGCGCCTGAACGTCTGCTTGGTCACCCTGACCGGCAACCTGCTCTCGACGCTCGCGGCCGCAAGCGACGTCGTGCTCGATATCAGCGTCGAGGAAGAGGCCTGCTCGCTCAATCTGGCGCCGACAGCCAGTACCACGGTCACGCTGGCAATCGGCGATGCGCTGGCGATCGCGCTGCTCGATCGCCGCGGGTTCGGCCCAGGCGACTTTGCCGCGCTGCACCCAGGCGGGCGGTTGGGGAAGCGGCTGATGCGCATCGAGAATTTGATGCACACCGGCGAGGACATTCCGCGCGTGACTCTCTCGACCGGAATGCCCGATGTGATTTATGAGATGAGCCGCAAAGGCCTGGGCATGACCACCGTGGTCGAAGACTCGGACCGGCTGGTGGGCATCGTCACCGACGGCGACTTGCGACGGCTGATGCAGCAGCGCAAAGGCAAGACCTTCGAGCTCACCGCCGCTGAGTGCATGACGCGCAACCCAGTGACGATCGGCCCCAACGAGTTAGCTAGCATGGCCCTGAACCTGATGGAGCGCCGCAAAATCACTTCTGTGGTCGTTGTGGACAGCGAGAAGCGCGTGCAGGGCGTTGTGCACGTGCACGATCTGTGGACCCTCGAGCTATTCTGAACCCCTGCGAGTTCGAAGCCTCGAACCGCAGATCACGGCGCTTTCCCTTCTGGGGGGAATCAGCCGCAGTCGGACCGAGCGAAAAGCCTCCCGTCGTAAACCGGCCGCAGACAGATCTTCGGTCCCGACAGGGCTAGACTGGGACGGAAGGTCTTTGGTGCTCTCACAGAATCAGTGGAGCCGTGGTAGCCTCTTGTTGGAGGGTGCGGCTTGGCACGAGCTTTCGAGAAGATCTCTTCGGCCGTGCGACAGCGCGCGCGGAAAGTTCGCCTGCTGTTGATGGACGTGGATGGCGTGCTGACCGACGGGTGCATTCGCCTGCAGTCGTTGCCGGACGGCAGCGCGCTCGAAATGAAAGTATTCAGCGCCTATGACGGCGCGGGGCTCAAAATGGCGCGGGCAGTCGGGCTGCGCACGGGACTGATCACCGGTCGCGACTCGCCCGCCACGACGCGCCGGGCCCAAGAAGTGGGAATGGAATTCGTCTTCCAGGATCGCGCCGAGAAGCTGGCCGCATACGAGGAGATCCTCCATGGGTCGGGGCTTCGCGATGCCGACGTGGCTTACGTGGGCGACGACCTGCCCGACCTTCTCGTGCTCACGCGCGTGGGCCTGGCCATCGCCGTGGCCAACGCCGCGCCTGAGGTCAAGCGCGTCGCACACTACGTCACCCGCCGCCCCGGAGGCGGCGGCGCCGTCCGCGAAGTGGTGGAGCTGCTGCTCAAGGCCCAGGGGAAGTGGCGGGAGGCGATTGAGTTGGCTCGCGCTTAAAGGTAGGGGAGCCCAAGATTTGCGGCCAAACTCGAATATGTTTCCCTCGAGTTGCGTTTAGGTTGCAGGGAAGTCTTGTTTGGTAACAAAAGGTGCCGGGCCATCACCCCGACACGCCTCGCTATTCCCATCTGGACAACTAAGTCTCGCAAATTATTAAGGATAGCCCTTTTTTCGGGTAGGCCACCTAATTGCTTTGAACAGAAATTTGTGCGGCGTCTCCCTCGCCGCCCGAACTAGTAAGAGCGCGGACTGCGATTGAAGATGAGAACACGGCAAAGCGGCTTCTCGGCGGTCGAGCTGATGATGGTTTCGACGGTCTTGCTCATCCTGGTGGCCTTCGCTATCCCCTCCATCGCCACAGCGGTCGCCGACGTACGGCTGCGCGGCTCCGCCTCCGACCTCTCGGGGCTCCTGCAGAATGCGCGTCTGGCTGCAGTTCGCACCAACGCAACCTACACTGTGCGTTTTGGCTTGCCCAGCGGATCAGGGGCCTACGTGGACTTGAACAACAACGGTGCCTTCGACACCGGCGAACCGATGATCCAGTTCGGCGGCACTGCCAATCAAGTGGCGGCGCCCAGCGGGGCCGGTGGCGCTCCTAAACCGCTCGATGCCGCCGGTGGTTCACTCAACTGGACGGCGACCCACGGCAACGTGTCCTTCAATCCGCGTGGTCTACCCTGTGATTCGACCCAGAATCCCTGCGGAACGAACGTGGGCTACATCTTCTACCTGCGGGACACACGTGCCTTCAACACGAATGGTTGGGCCGCTGTTTCGATCACAGCCGCGGGAAGATGCCAGGTTTGGATGTGGGACGGGACGACCTGGAGAAATTAATGCGGATCGGAAAGATCACGCGCGTCAAGCTTTCACTCTGCCGTACGAAGACCGAGCGTCGCAGCTGCGAAGCTGGAAGTTCCCTCGTGGAGTTAGCGATTGCGGGATTTGTGCTCACGATTGGAATGCTCGGTGGGATGGTCCTGATCACCACCGCAATTGCCAACAACGGCCGGAGCAAGACGGATAGCACAGCCACGCTGCTGTCTCAGATGACCCTGGAAAGGATCGCTTCCGTCCCGGCCAATGCCACGGCTACCTCCACACCCAGCTCGAATGTGACCATTATCGACTGCAACCCTACCGTGGCCTCGGCAAGCCACACGGTGAATACCCGAGGAGCGGATGGCACCGGCGCTGGAGCGCCGCTGACGGCCGCTGGGAACATCGACTTCACGGCAACTCAGGTGACAGGCTACTCGATGATGTATTACAACTGCCAGGCTTCCACCGGTGACCGGCAGGCGATCTACGACGTGCGCTGGAACGTCAAGACCATCAGCGCCAACGCTAAGCTAGTAACCGTCTCCGCGCAACTTTCGGGCGCCTCCGGCGTCAACGACCCGAACCGGTTCGCCCCCCCGGTCTCGCTGAAGATGATCGTCGGACTATAGGAAAGAAACCGTGAAGCAACGAATTAACCGAGCAGACCGAACCGCGAAGGGCTTCTCATTCTTGGAGCTCATGGTTGTCGTGCTGGTCATGTCCATTATGACGGCCGCTATCTTCAGCCAAATCACTCTGGTACAGCAGCGGGCACGAACCGAGCAGGCCAAGCTGGACATCTTCCAGCAGTCGCGAGAGTTCATGGATCAGCTCGTCCGTGACCTTCATCTGACCGGTTACCCCAACATCCGCATGTTCGACACCTCAGGATGGGCTCCCGCGCTGAACGCGGTTCCGATGAACGATACTCGCTTGGCCGCTGGCCTGACAAAAGTTGCACCGGACGAGATTATCTTTGAGGGAGACGTGAACGGGAGTGGATTGGTCAGTGTGCTGGATTATAAACTCCAGGCCGCAGGGAATAACTGTCCCTGCTTGCAGCGCAGCCAGGTGCTCAAGTCTGTCGGCGGCACCAACTTCTCTACCGAAGTGCAGAACATTCAGAGTGCCGGAACCGTCGCGGACCCCATTTTCGTGGCCTACTTGTCGGATGGCACGGTCGTCAGCTCCGCGGATACCACAACGGCCGGCGGTCAGGTCAATCTGGCCAGCATAAAAACTATTAAGATCATCCTCCGCGTGAGGGCCAACACCTTGGATCTACAGACCGCCCAAGCGCCGGAGGCGAGTCTGAATGCCGTGGTCACCCTGGGGAACTGTTCCCTGGTAGCCAATGGGCAGTACATGAGCTGCCGATAGTGGCGCAGCCGACGCGAACTTCTTGAGGAGGATGCGGAGAATCGCTATGTCCTCTCTTTGTCCTCGAGCGACTCGTGGCGGATGGTCCAGTATGAGGCGACGCAGGATAGCCTGAACCTGTCATTTCTCGCCGCCTTGACCTTCGATGGCCAGGGCGATCCCTTTTCCGGCCCCCATTCAAACCCCTATCGTGTCGACGGCAGCGACCATCCGGGTTGCCGCGGCGCGGCAAAGCAACGCCCGGTACCTATACGGTGAGTGGAAGCATTGGTTGGCGGGGCATCGTTCTGGTGGTGGGGGCAGGGCAATATGCAAGTGAATGGCGGCGGCAATAACGGGTACGACAGGGCTGTTTTGCTGGCCATCACGGGAGACTCGCAGGGCAATCTATTCTCCTCACTCGGGGGCACTACTCTCGCCTGGAATGGTGGGGTGAGGCAACGGCGTGTACGATAGCAGCGGGTGTGTAGGCAGCGCCGAAAGTCTTGCCAATTATCGCGTGCTAGCTTCTCGCGACTTGATGTACTGACGAAATCTGCTAGGATGTGAGCTGCTCGGGCGGCCCACTGCCCTGACCAGCAGTTGGTGCGTTAGCTCCGTGCCCACAGTCGACTCGAAGCTGCCGCTGTGCGCTGAGCCCAACCCCAAGCTGCGAGTACGAAAACTTCCCTGGCACAAATCCGCGTAGCCTGCAAGAAACTCAGTTCCAGCGTTCGAGGGGCAATTACCGAACAGGCGCCGTCAAGCCTCCCTCCCACTGGCTGATTGACGTGCACTAGGCCAGCGACTAGTATTCTGAGCCACAGCGTTGTTTGTGAAGGAGGCAAACATGCCCCAATACGAGTTTCTTTGTTCAGCCTGCAAGAAGGAATTCTCCGTGCTTCTGACGGTGTCTGAATTCGAGAAGGGCAACGTCAAGTGCCCGAAATGCGGCAGCAAAAAGGTAGAACAACGCTTGGCGGCCTTTTATGCGATCACTTCCAAGAAAAGCTAACTCTGTGGCGCTGGCAGTTTGATCCGCTTGAGTGGCCCCGTGCGGTGTCCTTCTGGAGAAGCCGACCTCGGGTCTATGGTCGTCTGAGATCCGAAGGTCGGGAAGGTGACTCCAGTTTCTGCCCGAGGTTGAGCACAGGAGTATAATGAGAGTAGCCAAAGACCCGCTGCCTGCCGGCCGTGGAGTTGCAAGGCATGGCTACCCTGCGCGACATCGTTCATGAGAACACTCATGAGGGCGAATTGTACGAGAAGCTCGACCGCAACTGGGTGCGGTGCTTTGCCTGTGGACACTGTTGCAAGATCCCGGATGGGCAACTCGGGGTTTGCAAGGTTCGCTACAACCAAGGTGGGACTCTCTATGTGCCCTGGGGCTACGTTGGCGGCGTCCAATGCGATCCGATCGAGAAAAAGCCCTTTTTCCATGCGCATCCCGGGGCACTTGCTTACAGCTTCGGGATGCTCGGATGTGATCTGCACTGCGCCTACTGCCAGAACTGGGTGACCTCGCAAGCTCTGCGCGACCCCGCTGCCGTTTCGAGCCCAATGCGCGTCACGCCCGCCGAACTTGTTCTTGATGCCATCCGGCAGGGAGGCAGGGTCATCGTCAGCACATACAACGAGCCGCTCATCACAAGCGAATGGGCCGTGGCCGTCTTTAAAGAAGCGCGTGCGGTTGGATTGATGGCCGGCTTTGTTTCCAACGGAAACGGGACCCCGCAGGTCCTCGAGTATCTGCAACCGTGGGTGGATCTCTACAAGGTGGACCTGAAGAGTTTTGATGACCGCCACTATCGTCAGCTCGGTGGGCGGTTACAGCCTATCTTGGAAACCATTCGCCGCCTGCATGAGATGGGATTCTGGTTAGAGATCGTCACGCTGGTGATTCCCGGGTTCAATGACTCCAATGACGAGCTGAGTCGGCTCGCCGAGTTTCTGGTGAGCGTCTCGCCGGACATCCCTTGGCATGTGACTGCCTTTCACAAAGACTACAAAATGACGGACCCAGAGAATACGAGTTCAGAGACTCTGATGCGAGCAGCAGAGATTGGCAAGAAGGCCGGTTTGCGTTTCATCTATGCCGGTAATCTGCCTGGGAAGGTCGGTGACTTGGAGAACACGCGTTGCCCGAACTGCCAGAAGCTTCTCATCGAACGCTACGGTTATCTGATTACTGGCTACCACCTCACACCTCAGGGCTGCTGCCCCTCTTGCGGCGCCAGGATTCCCGGGCGGTGGGATCCCGCGTTTCGACGGCAGATTACCGCTCATCCGTTTGTTCCGCGAACTCACCCACCCTCAGATTTCGTTGTCCTGCGGTCCTAAGAACCATATCAGAACCACATCCTTGGCCCCTCTCGTGGAGCGTACCCAGCTTTTTCGGCGCGGGGTCGTTGGCATCTGGGCAAAACGATGCGCTTGAGGACCAAGCGCGCCACAACCACCCGGTGTCCTCCGCTAAGATCGAAAGCAGGATTTTGGACCATTCTGGACTACAAACGGAACCGCCGAACCAATTGATTCAATAAGTTAGCTGGAGCGGGCGATGGGAATCGAATTGTATCCCTAATCCACAAGTCTTGTGTTTTGGCGGCGTTGCCGCCCCCTCCAGTTTCAAATGGAGCCAAGTGGAGTCAAATTCGGACTTTCGCTTGGCAGCGCACTCGTTTGCCTGCGAGGAGGTTCTGGCGGAGGGTCGCATTCGAACCCTCGTCGGAGGTTTTCCGCAAAAGGGTTTAGCAAACCGCCGCCTTCAGCCACTCGGCCACCTCTCCGCATTTGGCTTCAATAGCTTAGCATGATTGCTGATCTCGTGCTGTTGGCCTGTTGCTGGACTTTAGTCGAAAAAACGCATTGCATACGCGAATGTGCTTCGGCTAAGTCCCGCAGAATCAATCCGGCTTGGCCGAAAAATGGCCCTTGCGGTCCACGAAACCGCCGCCACTTCCGGTTCGAGGTTTCGATTTCCCCGAACCAGACGCCGTTGTAATCCGGATTGGACTCCCGCATAAGGCTCCTGGCCGCAGTGGGAGGCCGCGTCCAGGATGTTAGCCTGCGAGGCTCGTGGCGGAGCGGGAGACCGGCCTGATGTGGGCGAACATGCTGCGGGGGTTCCAGGTTGGGAAGGCTCTTACGAGCCACGAGGGGCCGTCGAGTTGAATGCGGCCATGGCGGGTGGCTTGGGTCCAGGTGAGCTGGCCGGCGTGCCATTTAACGAAGGCTTCGGCTTCCGCCGTGATGTAGAGGTCCTCGGGGCCGGGGTACGTCTTGCAGATCTCAGTGTCTCCGAGCTCGATGAGTAGCCAATAGCGCTCAGGGCGCGGGCGGGCGGTGAAGTCGAAGCGGATGACGACGCGTCGATCCGGGAGCTGGTCTCGGCGGAGCGCGTGGCACATCGACCACAGGGCTACAAAGGGGTCGAGGTTCTCCGGGGCGATCTCGAGCCAACGCGCACCCCACTCGCCGAGCGACTGGCAGACCTTGAAGAGGTCGTGGCCCGCGGACGTGAGCTCGTAGTGGTGCCCGCGCCCGCCGGGCTTGGGTGCCGACTCGACGACACCGAGCCCTTCGAGCTGCTTCAGCCGCTCTGAGAGCAGGGTACGGGAGAGTCCGGGCGCGCCCTCCAGGATCTCACTGAAGCTTCCGCAGCCAAGGTGCAGGTTGCGGATAATCAGCGGTGTCCAGCGCTCGGCGAAGATCTCGGCGCCACGGGCGATGGGGCAGTACTGGCCGTACGTCCTCACGACACCAGTATTGCGCACCCGCCTGCGGTTGTGAAGTCCAGATTTTTGACTTCACAGCCGCGGTCCGCGGTGGTCCAATGTGCCCGTCGAGAGAGGAGGCTTCAATTCTTGGAGGCACGCACCCTAGCCCAAGGAGGATCGCCATGAGAGGTCATGCAGTTGTTGCGACCGTACTCGTTGCCAGCGTTCTCGCGCAGGCGCTCGCGAAAGAAGCCTCGGTCGACTGGGCGGTGAATACGACAATTATCGATGGCTGTAGCTGCCGCATGCTGTGTCCGTGCATCTTCGGCTCGCCCGCGA
>DATFXF010000041.1:0-4572 GCA_035258565.1 Candidatus Acidiferrales bacterium | reverse complement strand
TACACCGAAGGCTTCGCGCAGGCCTCGAGTCACTGCCGCGCTCTTCTCTTGCGGAATCATGGAGTCCTCCATCAGGGGGCCCCGGCCAACCTGCAGTTTAATGGTGAATCCCGGTGGTTGCGGCTTACGGAAGTTTTTTTGTCTTCGCATGAGCGGTTTGCCACGTCCATGTCGCTATAGGAGACAACGGGCACTTACCAAACTCGATTCAGCCCATGTCTTGGGGAAGTCATGGGCTGAAACGGGTCATGAGCGCCGCAAACGGCGAAGAAGTAACCGTCGTCGAGTCCTGGTTGCACACCCGTTCACCCAGAGGGGGGTGAAGGTAGAGCAGCCGAGGAGCGCATCTGTTTGCCATCCTCGGTTGCTCGCAGCATTTCGCAGCGATGCTCTTTGCGGTGGGAAGAGACCTTAGCCAATAGCAATTAGCGTCGTCTCCAAGGCGGCCTGGAGCATCGTGAAACTGTGGCTTTCTGCTTTAGCTGGGCTAATTGCAAAAGACTATTTGCTAATTGCCGCTTCACTAAACAACTGCGTTCCCGGTTCAGATACACCCCATGGTATGCTTTCGCACCATGCCTTACCGGGTGAGCAGACCGGTCAACTGGGAGCGGATCCAGCAGATTTTTGACCAAGCCAGCCAGTTGCCTCCGGGCCAGCGGCAGGACTGGGTAGCGGACGCATGCCAGGGGGACCGCACACTCTATCTCCAGGTGGAATCGCTGCTCCTGGCTCTCGAACAAGAAGGGGGCTTTCTCGAAGACCAAATCGCTTCCTATGCTACCCGCGTCGCGGCCGGGGGACCTCCGGACCGGATCGGCGCCTACCGCATCCTTTCTGAAATCGGCTGTGGCGGAATGGGAGCTGTTTATTTGGCGGAGCGCGCCGACGGCCAATACCAGCGTCGTGTGGCGATCAAGCTTGTCCGGGGCGGCCCCGCGTCCGGGCCCGAGTTACTCCGCCGGTTCAGTGTCGAACGGCAGATTCTGGCCGGCCTCCAGCATCCCCACATCGCCCAACTGCTCGACGCCGGGGTTACTGATGACGGCACTCCCTACCTGGTGATGGAGTATGTGGAAGGCCTCAGGATCGACAAGTACTGCGACTCCAACGCCGTCTCGCTTCGCGCGCGTATCGAGCTGTTCCGGCACGTCTGCTCCGCGGTGCAGTACGCGCACGGCAATCTGGTGGTGCACCGCGACATCAAGCCGTCCAACATTCTTGTAACCGCAGAGGGCGTCCCCAAGCTTTTGGATTTCGGCATCGCGAAATTGCTGCCGGCCGCCAGCGTGTCGGTGCAAACCATTGAGCTCACCGCTCCCGCCGAGCGGCTGATGACCAGAGAATACGCCAGCCCGGAACAGATCCGGGCTTTCCCTATTACCACCGCAACCGATGTGTACGCCCTTGGCATCGTGCTTTATGGATTGCTGGCTGGCAGGCATCCGTTCCAAGCTCTCCGCTCCGATTTCATCGCGCTCGAACGCGCCATTTGCGAAACCGAACCTCGCCCGCCAAGCGCCACCGCTTTCCAGTTTCCGGATTTGGGCGTGGCCACGCAACTCCGCGGCGATCTCGATTCCATTGTTCTCAAGGCCATACGCAAGGAACCGGGTGAACGGTACCTTTCGGTAGAGCAGCTCTCCGAAGATCTCAGCCGTTACCTGGATGGGTTTCCCGTGATGGCGAGGCGGGGGACGCGTCGCTATCGCGCTGCGAAGTTCATCCGCCGGCACCGCTGGGGCATGGCTGCCGCGACGGTGTCTGTGCTTGTACTGCTGGCTTTCGGAACCGGCATGAGTGTGCTTGCAGCCCGCCTCGCTCGTGAGCGGACGCGCAGCGACCTGGAAACGTCCAAAGCGCGGCAAGCCGAGCAGACCGCCGAGGCGGTGAATAACTTCCTTCAGGATGACCTGCTGGCTCAGGTCAGCACCATCGAGCAGGCCAAGGCCGGGCCGAACGCCAAGACCGATCCCGACCTCAAAGTCCGCACGGCCCTTGATCGCGCCGCAGCGGGCATCGAAGGCAAGTTCACCCACCAGCCGCTGGTCGAGGCCTCGATCCGCAAGACGATCGGCCAGGCTTACGCGGATCTGGGCCTCTTGTCCGAGTGTCAGCAACAATGGGAGCGCTCCGTCGACCTGTTTCAGCGCTTCGCCGGAAAGCAGAATGCCGATACGCTGGACGCCATGCGCACTTTGGGAGACCTCTATATGAGAGAGGGGAAATATGCCCAGGCGCAGCAGCTGCACCAGGAAGCGCTGGATATGGGTCGCCGTGCCTTGGGCCCGAAGCATCCGGTAACGATTGGCGCTATGTATAGCCTGGGAGTGCTTTACACGCGCGAGGGCAATTATCCACAAGCCGAGAGCCTGCTTGCCGAAACCCTCGACCTCTCACGCCGCGTCTCCGGGGAGATGGATTCCGCGGGTGATACTGTCGGCCTGATGCGGGATCTCGCGAACGTGTATTCCGAAGAAGGCAAATATGGCCAGGCGGAGGCGCTGTTCCAAAAAGCCTTGGAGATCGAGCACCGCCTTTTTGGCCCCGAGCACAACGACATCCTGGTGACCAAGCTCTACCTGGCCCGCCTTTATGACCGCGAAGGCAAATACAGGGAGGCGGAACAGCTTGGCGCCGATGCGCTGAGATCGGCCCGCCAGGTCCTGGGCGAGGCTCATTTTACGACTGCATCGCTGACCAGTGTGCTGGCGAACGCCTACTTGGACCAAGGCAAATATGGGCAGGCACAAGCCCTGTTTGTGAAGGCGCTCGATCTCGATCGGCATGTTTACGGCGACGAGAATCCCAATACCCTCACGGCTCTCAGCGATGTCGCGAGGATCGATCAACTGCAGGGCAGGTACGCCAAGGCGGAGCGGCTATACACGCGCACACTCGAGATTCGGCGCCGCATCTCAGGCGAGGAGCATCCGAGCACACTGCGTCTCAAGGGGAACCTGGCCGAGCTGTACGACCGCGAGGGCAGGTATGGCGAAGAGGAAGCGCTTCTGACCGCGACATCGAGTGCGCAGCGCCGCCTGCTGGGTGATTCTCACCCGGAAACGCTTAGGAACATCTCCGCACTGGGACGTGTCCAGCTCGAGGAGGCCAAATACGGCGAAGCCGAAGCGACACTCGGCGCAGCTTTGGACTTGTACCGCAAAGCCGGTTCGGACACCTGGCAACGCTACAACTGCGAAAGCCTGCTCGGCCGAAGCCTTGCTGCCCGGAAAAAATTCGCCGAGGCGGAGCCGCTCGAGGTTTCCGGCCATCAGGGTATGGTCCAGCATGAGTCCTTCATTTCCGCGCCCGACCGATATCTGTTAAAGGAAGCGGAAGCCGCCATTCCTCGGCTTTATCACGACTGGGGCAAGCCGCATATTAGCAACTAGCTAGTTGCTATTTGATATTTTCTAATTGCTGAAAGTCGAGCTTACTCGCCCGCGCTTGCCCCCGACCTCTGGCGACCAATCGCCTGGTAGAGCCAGGCCTTCGCCAGCTTCAAGTCGCGCCGCAGGGTGGCCGGCGATATGTCCAGCGCCTCCGCCGCGGTATCCTGCTCCACCCCGCCGAAAACCACCAGCTCCACTACCTGGGCTTTGCGCGCGTCCAACTCCCCCAGCTTTTCCAGCGCTTCGTGAATGGCTAGTACCCGCTCCGGCGTGCCGGAGGAAACCACATCCATCCCATCCAAGGACACCACGACCGCTCCGCCCCCGCGTTTCTCCCGTAAACTCGCCCGTGCATGGTCGACCAGGATGCGCCGCATGAGCTGTGCGCAGATGGCGTAAAAGTGGGCCCGGTTCCTGGCTGGGATCTCTGAGCGGATTAAACGGAGATACGCTTCGTGCACCAGTTCCGTAGGCCGCAGCGTGTGGTCCTGGGCTTCGAGCGACATGCGCCGCCGGGCCAGTGAAAGCAGTTGCTGATAGACCAGGGGCATGAGCCGGTCCATCGCCTCCCGCTCTCCACTGCTCCACGCCGCGAGCAGTTCGGTAATTTCGGAATGCACCGTGTCGCTAGCTTAACGTAATACTCTGCCGCCCGCAAAGAAGTTTGAACGCGGCCCGTGCCCACCAGGCTCGCAACCTGGGATCCCGCAATATTTGCCCGCTTACATTGACCAGTATTTTCCGCAGCCAGAGCGTAGCCACGCTCATCCAATCCGTCGGGAGGACGATAAGGATGTATCACGTGCGCCAAGAGGAGTTGCCTTTTGTTGGCAGTTCGCATGAGTTTGTTGGAGCAGAGCGGGGCGACACCGGCATTTCGGTGTTCCTGTTCCATGGAAAGCCCGGTTCGGGACCCGGTCCGCATCGGCATCCTTACGACGAGATCCAGTTCATCCGTGAAGGCCGTGGAGTGTGGACGGTTAACGGGAAAACTTTCGAGGGCGGCGCTGGAGACATCTTCGTCATCAAGGCCGGCGAGATACACAGCTTCAAGGCGGTTGGCGATTCGCCCTTGATCCAGCTCGATGTCCACCTCAGTCCCCGCTTTATCCAAGAGAACCTATAGTCGTTCTCACATCACTCTGTCGATTTAGCCCTTGCTTACGTTACCGGGCCC
>DATFXF010000040.1:0-12052 GCA_035258565.1 Candidatus Acidiferrales bacterium | reverse complement strand
CCGACGGAGGCTCTTTCCACGGGGATGCCGAAGAGGGTATCCTTTCCGGCTTATGCATGACCTCAACTATTTTCGCGAGCACCTGGAGCTGTTCGAGCAGATGGCTCGCCACCGTGGCATCCAGCTCGACTTCGAAGGATTCCGCCAGCTCGACCACGAGCGCCGCGAGCGCATCACCGCTGTCGAGTGCCTGAAAGCGGAGCGGAACAAGGCCAGCGAAGAGATTGCGCGCCTCAAAAAATCCGGTCTGGATGCCTCGGACCTGCTCAGAAAGATGAAACGTGTCTCGGAAGAAATCAAGCAGGCCGATGAGCGCATCGCCGCGCTCGATGCACGGCTCCACAACTTCATGCTTATTGTTCCCAACCTGCCGCACAGCTCGGTGCCGGTGGGCGCCGGCCCCGCCGACAATGTCGAAGTGCGGCGCGGAGGCTCGCCGCCAGAGTTCAGCTTCACGCCGCGTCCGCACTGGGAGGTGGGCGAGCGGGCAGGGATCCTCGACTTATCGCGGGCGGCAAAGATTGCCGGTGCGCGCTTCGCCCTTTATCGCGGAGCCGGAGCGAGGCTCGAGCGCGCGCTGGCCAATTTTTTCCTTGACTTACACACGCAGCAGAACGGCTACACGGAACTCCTGCCTCCGTTCATTGTGAATTCGGCCTCGCTGGTGGGCGTGGGCCAGCTGCCGAAGTTTGCCGGCGACATGTTTCATCTGGAAGGCACCGACCTGTGGCTTACGCCGACCGCAGAGGTCGAGTTGACGAATCTCTACCGCGAGGAAACTTTGCCTGCCGAGAAACTGCCCATCAAGGTATGCGCATGGACGGCCTGCTTCCGGTCCGAGGCGGGCGCCGCGGGGAGGGACACGCGCGGGATCAGCAGGCAGCACCAGTTCCAAAAGGTCGAGCTGTTCAAGTTCACACGGCCCGAGGAGAGCTACGACGAGCTTGAATCGCTCGTGCGCGACGCCGAGGCCGTCTTGCAAAGGCTCAACCTGCATTACCGGGTCGTGCTGCTCTCGACCGCCGACCTGGGCTTCGCGTCGGCGAAGACCTACGACCTGGAGGTTTGGTTGCCCTCCGCGGGCGAGTTCAAGGAGATCTCTTCGTGTTCGAACTGCGAAGCCTTTCAGGCCCGGCGCGCCAGCATCCGGTACAAGCCGCGCACGGGGAAGAGCGAGTTGGTGCACACGCTCAACGGTTCTGGGCTGGCCGTGGGGCGCACCTGGTTGGCAATTGTGGAAAACTATCAGCAGGAGGATGGCTCGATCCGGATCCCCGAGGTCCTCCAGCCCTACATGGGTGCCGAGCACATCCCTGCGTCACCGAACTAAATACCCTGGCCGAAGCCTGGGCCGCCGTCTAATGCTCAGGGGCAGGAATAAGCCTTTTCTGATCTACAACTTATGGCTTCTTCGGATGCTCTAGAGCCGGTGCCAGGGGCGGGAAGGGATCGGCCGAGGTGCCTGGTTTTGATTGACACCGCTTCCGATGGTTGACTAAACTTCGAGTTTAGCGCAACTTAGCGCGCACCGAGAAATGGCGGGGCCGGCCTGGCGCGGTGGGCCCGGCCAAATAGAGAGCCGCCGGAAAGAGCTTCCATCGGCTTGGCATTTCTAGCTCGGATCGTTCGATTTGTCCTGTGGCTGCTGGTCATCTCCTGGGCCACGTGGCTTCTGCGCAAAATTTTTCACGGGCTGCTCGGACCCACTGTGCGCAGAGTGCCTACACCGCCCCCCGCACCTAAGCCGCTCTATCGCGATCCTTGGTGCGGCACGCACGTTTCCGATGAAATTTCGCACCCCCTGGAGCACGCGGGCCAGGTCTTGCACTTCTGCTCGGCCGAATGTCGCGACCGTTATCGAGCCTCCCTGCGGCGCGCGGCCAGCGGATAAACGAAGGAGACACACTCATGGCCACGGTTGCTAAAGCCGCTCCCCAGCCGGTGATCCCTCGCATGGCACCGCGTGAGGACCTTAATCCGTTCCGCATTTCGCAGATCCAGTTTGATATTGCCGCGGAGTACCTGAAGCTTGACCCCGGGCTCCGCCAAGTGCTGCGGTCGCCAAAGCGCGTGCTAGAAGTCTCCATCCCCACGAAGATGGATAACGGCCAGTTGAAGGTGTTCACTGGCTACCGGGTGCAACACAACATCGCGCGCGGCCCGGCAAAAGGCGGCATCCGCTACCACCCCAATGTCACGCTGGACGAAGTAAAGGCGCTGGCTTCGTGGATGACGTGGAAGACGGCCACGGTGAACATTCCCTATGGTGGCGGCAAGGGCGGGGTGATCTGCGATCCGAAGCGGATGTCGAAGGGCGAGCTGGAACGCATGACGCGGCGCTATGCCAGCGAGATCCTGCCCATCATCGGACCCGAGCAGGATGTGCCCGCGCCCGATGTCTATACCGACGCGCAGACCATGGCGTGGATCATGGACACCTACTCGATGACCGTCGGCTTCTCGAACCTGGGCGTAGTGACGGGCAAGCCGGTCTGCCTGGGCGGCTCGCTCGGGCGAAACGAAGCGACCGCGCGCGGCTGCCTTTTTGTCACAGAGGAAGCGTGCAAAGTCAAAAAGATTCCGTTGCGCGGGGCGAGCGTCGCCATTCAAGGCTTCGGTAACGCTGGCTCGGTGGCAGCGCGGCTCTTTGCGGAGAAGAAAGCCAAGATTGTCGCCATCAGCGACTCGCGCGGGGGGGTGTACAACCCTCGCGGCATCGACCCCATGAAGGCCATCCGCTACAAGGAACGGTCCGGCACGGTCGTGGGCATGCCGGGAGCCTCGCGCCTCTCGAACGACGATCTGCTCACGCTCAAGTGCGACATCCTGATCCCCGCGGCGCTCGAAAACGTCATCACGCTGCACAATGCCGATCAGATCAAGGCCAAAATCGTCGCCGAGGCCGCCAACGGGCCCACCACGCCGCACGCCGATGAAGTTCTCCATCGCAAGGGAGTCTTCGTGCTGCCGGACATCCTGGCCAATGCTGGCGGCGTCACCGTAAGCTACTTCGAATGGGCGCAGGACCTCCAGGGCTACTTCTGGGAGGAGAACGAAGTGAATGCGCGGCTCGAGAAGGTGATGAAGCGCGCCTTCCACGACGTCCACGAAACCATGCGCAGGTATCACACGCATTCGCGCGCCGCCGCCTACATCCTCGCCGTGGGGCGCGTCTCGGAGGCCACCCTGGTCCGCGGCCTGTTCCCCTAATTCGCCGAGGCCACCCGCAAGCTCCGCAATCCCTCTCCGCCTGCTGCCCGGTTGAATTTGCCAAGCGCGAGTTCAGCTGGGCCTCGCTTTTCACGTCGCACAGAGCGGCGCTGCCGGAGAGAACTGCGCCCGAGCCGTGCGCGGCGCAAAGGATTCCACCGCGCACGGAAAGAATTTTCTTGCCTTCGGGTGAACAACACGCGTACATTCTGAATGATTAGTGCGTTCAGCGAGTTCAATGCGGCTGAGCCACGAGCAGCGGTGCCTAGCGCGGAGGGCACGCGAAATTGGGCAACCACAGCAACCCCACACCTCCTATTCTCCTCACCATTGCCGGATTTGACCCTTCGGGCGGCGCGGGCATTGCCGCCGACCTGAAGACTTTTGCGGCGCACAATTGCTATGGTCTCGCCGCGATCACGGCAGGAACCGTGCAGTCCACCCAGGGTGTGAAGAGCGTTCATCTGACGCCCGCCGCTACGCTGCGCGCGCAGCTCGAAGCGCTGCTCGAGGACATTCCGATCACCGCGGTGAAGATCGGCATGCTGGGCAGCAAGGCCAACGCCGCCGTGGTTGCCGAATTCCTCGACCGCGGCCAGTTCGCGCATGTTGTGCTCGACCCGGTCGTGCAACCTTCCTCCGGCGGGCCGGAGCTGCTCGATGCGAGCGGCGTGAAGTTTTTGGGCGAGGAGTTGATCAAGCGCGTGAGCGTGCTGACACCGAACATCGCCGAAGCCGAGCTGTTCACCGGAGTCGCCATCAAGGACACGGCCGCTATGGAAGCCGCTGCGAAGCTCCTCTTTGAGCGCGGGGCGCGCGCGGTGGTCGTCAAGGGCGGCCACATGGAAAAGGCTGTGGACGTGCTCTTTGATGGCGTCGAAGCCATGACGCTCGACGGCGACCGCGTCAAGAGCGAAAACACGCACGGTTCGGGTTGCACCTTGGCTTCCGCGATTGCCGCACAGCTCGCCTGCGGCCGCGGCTTGCACGAGGCGGTCATGTTGGCCAAGACTTACGTCACCAAAGCCATCGAGAGAGGCTTCGCCATCGGCAAGGGTCCCGGCCCGCTCGATCATTTCTACCGTTTCCATCACGAACCCACCGTGCGGGGCGTACACGAAGCGCCGCAGCACGGCCTGCATCCCCCCGCCGAGCCAGCTCTGCGCTAGACCACACGCACTCGTCACCTTCTTTTTTCTTAGTCCCGCCGGCGTAGGTCGGGGTGTTGGTTAGCGGCGGAAGGCCAACTGGCCGGCGACAATCGTCGCCATGGGCGCGCCGCGGAAGCGGCGACCGTCGAACGGCGAGTTCCGCGAGCGGCTGGCCGATTCGGCCGCGCGAAACGTCCAGGGGTGGTCGGGTGAGAATAGGGTGAGGTCTGCCGGTTCGCCGGCGGCGATGCGTCGCGTGAGGCCGAGCACGCGCGCCGGGCCTCGACTGAAAAGCTCGACCAGTCGCATCAGGCTGATGCGCCCCGCATGCACGAGCTCGAGCCCGAGCGCCAGCGCCGTTTCAAACCCGATGACGCCAAACGGCGCGCGGTCAAACTCGACGTCTTTGCTCGCTGGCTCGTGCGGCGCGTGGTCCGTGGCGATGGCGTCCACGGTGCCTTCGGCGAGTCCGCCTAGCAGCGCCTCGCGGTCGTCGCGCGAACCGAGCGGCGGATTCATCTTGAACTGCGCGTCGTAGCCAACGTCTTCATCGATCAGCGTGAAGTGATGCGGCGTGACCTCACAGGTCACGGGTAGGCCTCGCTGCTTTGCCGAGCGGACCAGCTCGAGTGACGCGCGCGTTGAAAGATGTGCGATGTGCAGCGGGCAGCCGGTCAACTCGCACACCTGGATGTCGCGCGCCACGCTAATGGATTCTGTCGCTGGTGGCATGCCGCGCAGGCCGAGCCGCACCGACTGGCGCCCCTCGCGCATCACCGCACCGGCGGCGAGCGACGCGTCCTCGCAATGGTCGATCACCGGAAGCTCGAGCGCGCGGCAGTAATCCATCGCCTGGCGGAGCAGCTTGGCGGTGGCGATGGGCCGGCCATCGTCGCTCACGGCCACGATGCCCGCCTGCTTCATGGCCGCAATTTCCGCCAAGGCTTCGCCCTTGCTCTCTCGGGAGGTCGCACCAATGGGCCAGACGCGCACGCTTCCGACCGCCTGGGCCCGCTCGATGATCGCGCGCGTGACCGAGGCGTTGTCGTTCACCGGCTTCGTGTTGGGCATGGGGCAGACCGCGGTGAAACCACCGCGCGCGGCCGCGCGTGTTCCACTCTCGATGGTCTCCGAAGACTCCTCGCCGGGCTCGCGCAGATGGCAGTGCAGGTCGATGAAGCCCGGTGCCACAAGCAAGCCGGACGCGTCGAGAATCTCCGCCGAATTGGCGCGCATGGCAGGCGCGACCTGCGCAATCCGCTCGCCGTCGAGCAGGATGTCGAGCGCCGCGTCGGTCGAGCTCGTAGGGTCGAGCAGGCGTCCGTTCTTAATCAGCAGCATGGGCGGAAATCTCAGGGTCGACCGGTGCGGTCCCGATCAGGAGAAAGAGCAGGGCCATGCGCACGGCCAGCCCGTTGGTGACCTGTTCGAGCACGCAGGATTGCGGGCCGTCGGCCACTGCCGGGTCGATTTCGAGTCCGCGGATCATGGGTCCTGGGTGCAGCACAAGCGCTTCCGGGCGCGCACGCCGCAACCGCTCGGGCGTGAGTTGGTAGAGGAGAATGTACTCCTCGAGCGGCAGAGCAGGCTCATGGAAGCGCTCCTGCTGCACGCGGAGGACGAAGATCACCTCAGCGTCGTCCAAGGCTTCTTCAATGCGCGCGACGCGGCGCACCGGCTGCCCCAGGCACTCGAGTTCCCGCGGCACCCACATGGCCGGGCCGCACAGCGTGAAGCGGCAACCAAACTTTCCGAGCAGGTGAAGATTCGACCGCGCCACACGACTGTGCAGGATGTCGCCGAGGATGGTCACCTGGAGGCCTTCGAGCGTTCCCCGCCGGTCCCGAATCGTTAAAGCATCGAGCAGCGCCTGCGTGGGATGTTCGTGCATGCCGTCGCCCGCGTTGATCACAGGGATTTCGAGGCGCCGGGCAACAAAATCGGCTGCTCCCGACGCGCTGTGCCGCATCACGATGCAGTCGGGCTTCATCGCGTCGAGCGTGCGCACGGTATCGAGCAACGATTCGCCCTTGCGCAGGCTGGAGGCCTCCGCTTGGAGGTTCATGGTGTCCGCGCCGAGCCGCGCGGCGGCCGTGGCGAAGCTGACGCGCGTGCGCGTCGAGGGCTCGAAGAACGCCAGCGCCGCGGTCTTGCCGCGCAACGTGGCGAGCTTCTTGAAGGGATGCCGCTGGATCTCCTGAAATCCTATCGATTGGTCCAGCAAGAAAGTGATCTGCTCGGCGGTGAGCGGTTCGATGCCGAGCATGTGACGCAGGCGTTGTGGCACAGGGGTCCCTGGAAAGGCGGCCCGGGCCGGCGCTCCGGATGACAAAGTTCTCTCTCCCCACGCGAAAGGGGAAGTCGGGCGATCAGGAAACGCGCTCGACGAGCATCACGCGTTCCTCACGGTCCACCTCATTCAGGCGCACTTCGATGATCTCGGTGTCGCTGGTCTGCACGTGCCGCCCGACGAAGCTGGCCTCGATCGGCAATTCGCGGTGCCCGCGGTCGATGAGCACGCACAGCCGGATGCTCTTCGGGCGGCCCAAGTCGAACAGGCCGTTCATCGCTGCGCGAATGGTGCGGCCGGTATAAAGCACGTCGTCCACCAGAATCAGATCGCGGTCGTCCACCGGGAACGAGATGTTGCTCGACTGGAGTACCGGCTGGGGTGCCACCCTCGAGAGGTCGTCGCGATAGAGCGTGATGTCGAGCGTGCCCACAGGCACTTCTACACCGTCAATCCCTCGCATGGCCTGGGCGATGCGCTCGGCCAGCGGCACGCCGCGCCGGCGGATCCCAATTAGCGCCAGGTTCGCCGTGCCACCACTTTTCTCCACGACTTCATGCGCCAGCCGTTGGAGCGTCCGATCAATTTCCGTGGCCGACATCAACTGTGATTTTTCAACGACATGCATCGAGCGAACATCCTAGCACAGAGCGTGCTACGTCCAAAGGCGCACGCAAGCGCTGGGCGTTCCCTCGGGGTCTGCGCATCGATTCGTCCTCATGCTACACTAACAGCAGTGAGCGTGCCGGGTGGAATCGACCTGAGCGTAACGGTCGGTACATTGCGCCTCTCGAACCCCATCCTTGCGGCCAGCGGCACGTTTGGCTACGGAGTCGAGTTCGCCCACCTGGTGGACCTCAATCGCCTCGGCGGTATCGTCGTCAAGGGTCTCTCGCTCGAGCCAATGGATGGGGCGCCAGCGCCGCGGCTCTCGGAGACCCCCGCCGGCATGCTCAACGCCGTCGGGTTACAAAACGTGGGCGTGCGCGTGTTTGTCGCGGAGAAACTTCCCGCATTGCGCGCCTACCACACGGCCGTTATTGCTAACGTTTTCGGCTACGCGGTGCGCGAGTATGTCGAGGTCATCCGCGTACTGGAGGACGCCGAGGGGCTGGCGGCTTACGAACTGAATATCTCCTGCCCCAACGTGGCCTGCGGGGGATTGCAATTCGGCATCGACCCGCAAATGACCGCAGAGGTGGTTTCGGCGGCCCGAAAGGCTGCCGAGCGGCGGCCCCTCTGGGTGAAGCTCTCCCCGAACGTGACGGACATTGGTCTAATCGCGTGCGCCGCTGAGGAATCAGGGGCCGATGCCCTAACGGTCGCCAATACCTACCCGGCTATGCGTGTGGATTATCGGACAAAGCGCTCCCGCCTGGGCAACTTAACCGGGGGCCTCTCCGGTCCGGCAATCAAACCCATCACCCTACGTCTGGTTTACGAGGTCTGCCGGGCCGTCAAGGTCCCGGTCATAGGGTTGGGAGGGATCGAAAAGGCCGAGGATGTTCTCGAATATATCGTCGTCGGGGCCTCCGCTGTCCAGGTCGGAACAGCTCACTTCTCTGACCCCAGAGCGTCCTTCTGGCTGGTGAAGGGGCTCGAGCGTGTCTGCTTAACTGATAAGATATTATCTGTCAGTAGCTTGCGGGGAAGCTTGAGAGCAGAAAGGCATTGACAAAAGGGCCCAGAATGATCTATAATTATTTGATTTTGTGTAGCTTAGGTTCTCCGCTATGCGCACAAGATTATTCTTCATCAGGGCGGCTGTTCGCTGGCTGCTCCTTATGTTTCTGCTCCCCCCCGCCGTTGAAGCACCCCTTGTGGCCCATCCCCGCGAAGCAATGAAGCCCATCCGAGCCTGGAGTGGCCTGGCAAGCTGGTATGGCCCAGAGTTCCAGGGTCGGTTGACAGCAAGCGGCGAGACCTATAACCCCAGCGCAGCAACTGCTGCCCACCTCACGCTGCCTCTGGGGTCTCTGGTTCGGGTGGTCAATCCCAGAAACGGCCAGGGCCGCGT
Organism: Candidatus Acidiferrales bacterium; assembly: GCA_035258565.1. Lineage (GTDB taxonomy): Bacteria > Acidobacteriota > Terriglobia > Acidiferrales > UBA7541 > DATFXF01. The sequence continues at coordinate 3,384 of DATFXF010000040.1, read as the reverse complement.
CGTCAGAATTAATGATCGCGGGCCGTTTGTCGACGGACGCGAGATCGATCTTTCCTACTCCGTGGCTCGCCAGCTAGGCATAGAGGATCGGGGCATTGCCCGGCTTCGAATTGAGCTGCTCGAGGTGCCTCAACGCCGCTGACCGAGCAAGATACCCGCCCCCTCATCGTCGCTCTCGATTTTGACCGCTTGGGTACCGCTATCTCTCTGGGGCAAAAGCTCAAGAACCTATGTGGAATGTTTAAGATAGGGAGCCAGCTATTTAGTGCCGCAGGCCCTGAGGCTGTCAAGAGACTAGCCCGGCTGGGCCCAGACATCTTCCTCGATCTCAAATTCCACGACATACCACACATCGTGGAGTGTGCGGTTTCCGCGGCGGCTCGGCTGCCAAAGGTGCGCTTGCTGACACTTCACACCTTGGGTGGCCGCAAGATGATGCAGGTAGCTGTGGCAGCAGTGAGGAGCAGAGACTCCCGGGTAAGACTCTTGGGCATCACGGTCCTGACCAGCCTGAAGGCGGCGGACCTGCGCCAAGTCAGCATCCGTGGCCCAGTGGTCCGTCGAGCCTGCGATCTTGCCCGGCTGGCCCAGAAGGCGGGTTTAGACGGCGTGGTTGCGTCCGCACGAGAGGCAACCGCAATTCGTCTTGCCTGCGGTGGCAGATTCCTCATCGTTGTACCCGGCGTGCGTCCTGGGCAGGCCCGAGCGACGGATGACCAGAAACGCGTGGCCACACCTGCCGAGGCGATACGCGCGGGGGCTGATTACGTCGTGGTCGGGCGGCCCATCACCGGTGCCCGGGACCCGGTCGACGCTGCCCGGGCCATCCTCGAAGAGATCGCCCGGGCGCGACGCCCGAGAATTTGGTAGTGTTCTCTCCAGAAACTCCGCACCTCGCGGCAGGGCTACCCGAATGAAGAACGTAATCGTAGGCACTGCAGGACATATCGACCATGGCAAGTCCGCGCTCGTCGAGGCGCTGACGGGCACCAACCCCGACCGGCTTGAAGAGGAGAAGCGCCGGGGTATCACCATTGACCTCGGTTTTGCATTCCTTGAGGTGGATGGGGTGCGGCTGGGTCTGGTCGACGTTCCAGGCCACGAGCGGTTTGTGCGGAACATGCTCGCTGGGGTAGGCGGCATTGATCTCGTGCTGCTGGTGATTGCCGCTGACGAGTCCATCAAGCCGCAGACGCGCGAACACTTTGATATTTGCCGCCTGCTCGAGATTCCTCGTGGTGTGGTGGCGCTAACGAAGGTGGACCTGGTCGACCCTGACGTGGTGGGGCTCGTGCGTCTAGAAGTCGAGGAGTTCCTGCGCGGCTCGTTCCTAGAGGGGGCACCAATTGTTGCGGTGAGTTCGCGGACCGGTCAAGGCGTCGAAGAATTGAAGCAGGCACTGCTGGGTGTCGCGAACGAAGTGTCTGGGAAGGACGCGTTGCGGTACTTTCGCCTGCCCATTGATCGCGCGTTTCAGATGAAGGGCTTTGGCACGGTCGTGACCGGCACCCTGGTCGCTGGCCAAGTGCAGCCGGAGGACGAGGAAGAGCTTTTTCCCGCGCGGCGGCGGGTGCGTGTCCGCGGCGTTCAATCGGGCGGGCGTGCGGTCGAGCGGGCGATGGCGGGGCAGCGCACGGCGCTGAATCTGGCAGGCGTGGAACTTGCGAACGTTGAGCGGGGGATGGTGCTGGCGTCGCCAGGCCGATTTGAGGCCACACGGCGGCTGGATGCGCGGGTGATTCTGCTACCCTCAGCGCGGCGAATCAGGAACCACAGCAGGGTCCACTTTCATCAGGGAACCGCGGAGAGGGTGGCCGAGGTAGTGTTGCTCGAGCAGGCCGAGCTTGGGCCTGGGCAATCGGCGTTTGCGCAGCTTCGGCTGGATGATCGGGTGCTCGTGCTCCCCGGTGACCACTTCATTCTGCGCCAGTTCTCACCGGTGGAGACGATTGGCGGCGGTGTGGTACTCGACGCCCTGGCGCCGCGACATCGCCAACGCGATACCCACGTGCTGCCTTACCTGGCTACGCTAGAGCGCGGCAGCCCGGAGGAAACTCTCGCCGCCAGGGTTCGGGCGGCGCCACTCGGGGTCGAGCTCAACGGGGTTGTGGCCCGCAGTGGCTGGCTGGAGAAGGAGGCGCGCGAGACGCTCGCGAAGTTGGCCCAGGCAGGCATCGTTCGCATCGTGAGCCAGTCACCGTTCGTGGTAATTTCGATGGCGAGTTTTGATGAAGCGGTGGGGCGCATCCGCGCTGAGATTGAGGCCTTCCACCGAGCCAACCCACTGATCGAAGGCATCGCCAGAGAAGACTTGCGCAGCCGCGCCATGGCGCAGGGGCGGCCGGAGGTCTTTCGCGCCGCGCTCGAGGGGCTTGTGGCTGCGGGGCAAGCGGTGGTCTCGGGCGACATCGTCAAGCGGGCGGGGCGGGAGATCGCGCTGAAGCCCGAGGAGGCCCGGGCCAAGGAGCAGATCGAGCAGGAGTTCGTGCGGGCCGGTCTGGCGGTACCCGCGGTCAAAGTGGTCTTGGCCAAGTTGCCCGTGGAGACGGCGCGTGCGCAGAAGCTGCTGCAGCTTCTGCTGCGCGAACATGCGCTGGTGAAGGTTAGCGAAGAGCTGATCTTTCATCGCAGCGCTGTGGCAAGGCTGCGCGAGCTGGTGGCGGACTACAAGAAGAAGAACGGCGAGCGGCTGCCGATTCCGGCGTTCAAGGAGATGACGGGCGTCACGAGGAAGTATGCCATCCCATTGCTCGAGTACTTGGACCGCGAGCGCGTCACGCGTCGAGTGGGTGACGAACGAGTTATTCTATAGCGAGAGGCAGGTAAGCAGCTTTGGCCGGCCCCAAGGCATCTCACCATCAGGCTGCGCCGGGGGCACCCCGAGCGGCCCCGGGAGGTTCTCCATGGAAGCGCTAAGTCCAGCCCATCTGTTGGTCATACTCGCGATTGTAGTGGTCTTTTTCGGCGGGCGAAGAATTTCCGATGTGATGCGCGGCCTAGGGGAAGGCGTGCGCGCCTTCAAGGAGGGCATGCACGGTGAGGACAAGCCAGCTACGCCGGAAAAAAAGTAGGCTACGGCCCCGTAAGTAGTCCTTAAGGATCAACTATTTCCAGCAGTAGCGTAGCCGTCCTGCGTTCAATTTTCGCATTCGAAGGTAGTGGTTGTGAAGATTATTCACTTGACGCACGTTGAGACAATCCGGCTGTTTCCGAAGGACCGGGCTGGACTGCTCGCCTATACGGAGCAGTTCACCTATGGGGAGCGCGGGGGAAGTTCAACTCTCAGCCGCCGCGGCGTTGGTGGCTATCCGTAAGGTGGCCTCCGCTTACAAAAACAAGAGCCGACCCAAAACGGAAGCTCGCTTCCACCCGCGCGGAGCCATC
>DATFXF010000039.1:0-24899 GCA_035258565.1 Candidatus Acidiferrales bacterium | reverse complement strand
CGACGCCATGAAAGAGTCGGTGAAGATTACCGTCATCGCCGCGGGCTTCCGGGAAACCGCGCGTCGCCAGCCGCACCAGCGGACGTCCTATCTGCCGAAGACCTGGAGGGCCTCGCGGGAGCAGCGCGCTGTGGTCCATGAGGCGGCACGGGACGTCGGCGAGGTCGTCCACGAAGTTCCCGCCGACGACCTCGATGTGCCCACCTTTCTGCGGCGGCAGGCGCAGAAAGCCTGAGTCGGACCGAACGAAAGCGGTCGGTGGGGGACGGCCACGAAGGCGCCGCGCTTTGGGCGGAGCGGGGTGTTCCGAAGGGTTAGTGAGCTCGGGCGGGGTCTAGGGTTGTGCCCATGGCCGGCGTAGTGCGCATACGAGCGGAGATTCTCGAGCGCATGGCCGATGAGGCTCGGCGCCATCCGGACATCGAGTGCTGCGGGCTGCTCGGCGGGCACGACGGATTGATCTCCGTTATCTTTCCGGCGCGGAACGCGCTCGCGAGCGCGAGGGCTTTTGAAATCGCGCCCGCGGACCTGTTCCGTCTATTCCGCGAGATCCGCGCTGCGGGCCTCGAGCTCCTGGGCATCTATCATTCCCATCCGTCCGGCAAGAACGAGCCTTCCGCGCGCGACATCGAGTGCTCCTACTACCCCGAAGCCGCATTTTTCATCGTTTCGGTTCAACCGGGCGAGCCGAAGCCGATCCGCGCGTTTTCCATCTCGGACGGCAGCGTTTCGGAATTGACGATCGAGCCTATATGATCGACTGCAGGAGCCGCCAGGAGAGCTACGCGGCTGCGGGGCGGCCGGCCGCAATCGCCTCATAAACCTCGCGGACCTGCCGTGCCGAGCGCTCCCAGGAAAACTTCTTCACCAGCTCATGCCCGCGACGGACGAGCGCCTCGCGCAGCACGCCTTCGGTGAGGATCTGGCGAATTCCGCGGGCGATATCAAAAACATTTTCCGGATTTACGAGCAAGGCTGCCTGGGTGAAGACCTCCGGCAGCGAAGAGACATTCGAGGTCAGCACCGGCGTGCCATGGGCCATGGCTTCAAGGGGCGGCAGGCCGAAGCCTTCGTGGAGCGAAGGGAAGAGAAAGGCGCGGGCCCGCGCATAGAAAACACTCAGGACCGCATGCGGCACAAAGCCGAGAAAGCGCACGTCTTCGCGCAGGCGCGTGCGGACAACCGCGCGGCGCAAGTCGGGATGCTTGCCGAGTTCGTCGCCGATCAGCAGCAGCTTCAACCGGGAGAGTTCGCGGTTATCACGCAGCTCGTCCTTGGCCACGGCAAAGGCCTCGATCAGGCGGGGCAGGTTTTTCTCGAGCTTGACTTTGCCTGCGTAGAGCACAAAGGGGTAGTTTACGGCGTGGCGCTCGAGGATGCGCTGGGCGTCCGCGGCCCCGGGCTCGCGGAGAAAGCGCTCATCCACGGCGTTGTAGATCACTGCGATCTTATTCTCGGGGATGCCGAAGACGTGAGCCAACTCGCGCTTGGAGGAGTGTGAAACGGCCAGGATGCGGTCGGCCCGCGCCAGGGCGCGCCGCGCAAAAAAGAGCCGACCGGTCTGTACCAGCGGTATGGCTCCGACCTGGGGCGTGAGCACGTCGCTGAGGTCGTGGACGGTGATGACCAAATGGCAAGGCACGATCGCCGGCGCGTAGAACCACGGCATGTGCAGCAGATCGATGCGGCGTTGCCGAAGAAGGAGCGGTAGGTGCAGGTGGGTGTGGAACGATCCCGGTTCTGCGCCGTACTCGAAGAGCTCGAAATTCTCTGGCAAGGTATCGAATTCTTCAAGGTGGCGGCGCTGCCCGATCAGCACGTAACGGGTGGCCAGGTCGAACCGGCCGAGCTGGCCAATGATGTTGCGGATGTAGGTGCCGATGCCATAGTCGCCAGCCCGGCGGATATCGATCGCCACGCGCATCGACGAGGGAGTCAGGAACTGGCGCGGCGCGTCTCGACGCGGTAGGGCGTGCCATCGTCCGCCAGATAGCGCTTTTCATAGAGTGGAAAGCGTGCGGCCATCTCGGCGACTTCCCCACGGACGCGCTGTTCGCGCTCCGTATCGCCCAGGTGGGTCAGGATCTCTCCAATCCATTCCGCAATGCGCTGCATCTCCGCCTCGCGCATGCCGCGCGTGGTCACTGCCGGGCTGCCCAGCCGAATGCCGCCGGCTTTCATGGGTGGCAGCGGATCGAAGGGAATGGCGTTCTTGTTTACGGTGATAGCGGCGCGATCGAGCGCCTTCTGCGCGTCGTTTCCAGTGATGCCGCGCGAATGCATATCCGCCAGCAGGAGGTGGGTGTCTGTCCCACCGGAAACAATGCGGAAGCCTTGCTTGGCCAGCGTCGTTGCCAGCGTCCGGGCATTCGCCACCACCTGCTTCTGATACTCGCGGAATTCGGGCTGCATGGCCTCTTTCAGGCAAACCGCCTTGGCGGCAATCATGTGGACCAGTGGGCCACCCTGCGTGCCGGGGAAGGTGATGCGGTCGAGATCTTTCGCGTATTTTTCGCGGCAGAGGACCATTCCCGCGCGCGGGCCGCGCAGCGTCTTGTGCGTAGTGGTGGAGACAAAATCGGCGTGGGGAACGGGGCTGGGGTGCAGGCTGGCGGCCACCAATCCGGCGATGTGGGCCATGTCCACAAAGAGAAGGGCCTCGAACGATTTAGCAATCTGCTCCAGGCGCGCAAAATCAATCAGGCGCGGATAGGCGCTCGCGCCAGCCACGATCATCTTGGGTTTGTGCTCGCGCGTCAGCCGCTCGACCTCATCGTAGTCAATCGTTTCCGTGTCCTGGCGCACACCGTAAGCCACGAACTTGTACATCCGGCCGGAAAAGTTTAGCGGGTGACCGTGCGTGAGGTGCCCGCCGTGCGCGAGGTTCATTCCCAGCACGGTGTCGCCGGGCTGGAGCGCAGCCATATAGACGGCGATATTGGCCTGCGTGCCGGAATGCGCCTGGACATTGGCGTGTTCGGCGCCGAACAGCTGCTTCGCGCGATCAATGGCGGCCTGCTCAGCACGGTCTGCGAATTCGCAGCCACCGTAGTAACGCTTGCCGGGGTAGCCCTCGGCGTACTTGTTGGTGAAGACGGAACCCATGGCCTCGAGCACGGCCTCGGAGACGAAATTCTCCGAAGGGATCAGCTCCAAGCCAGTGGCTTGACGGCGCGCCTCTTCGCGGAGAATCTCCGCAATTTCGGGGTCCACCTCGGCCAGTGGCAGGTTCATGCGCTCCAGGGTTTTTGTGGGCCTCGTCATCTCCGCACCGCCGTTCGGCTGGTCACTTCTGCGCCCGGGCCTGGTCGAGTTCCGCAATCTCGTCGATCCGCCGTTGGTGGCGCCCGCCGGCGAAGCGCGCGCTCAGAAAATCGCGCACGATTTCGATCGCCCCGGGATCGTCCACCACGCGGCCGCCGATCGCCAGCACATTGGCGTCGTTATGTTCGCGCGCCAGCCTGGCGGTCATGGCGTCGTGTGCCACGCCGGCGCGGATCCCGGGAATCTTGTTTGCGGTGATGGCCATGCCGATGCCGGTGCCGCAGGCCAGGATGCCGAGTTGGTCCTGGCCCGATCGGACTTTCTCGGCCACGGCGCGCGCATAGACCGGGTAGTCGACGGACTCTTCCGACCAGGTGCCGACGTCGTCGACTTGGTAGCCCGCGCGCATGAGGAATTGCCTGATCGTTTCCTTGGCGTGGTAGCCGGCGTGGTCGGCCCCCAGCGCGATCCGGGGCTTGGGCTCAGCATCCGGCATTGTAAGATCCAGCGTGATTCTATCGGATTCCGTCGTTCGTTTTCAATCTTTGCCGTTTGTTGACAAGGGGTGAAGCGTCCGATACCCTTTTCGCTTTTAATCCTCTTCGCTCACTTCGAGAGAGGCGAACACCCGAAGCAACACGATGTCTGAGTTGAAACTTCCGTCGCGCGCCGAGGATTTTGCAGAGTGGTACAACCAGGTGGTGCTCCGCGCGGAGCTGGCGGATTACGCGCCCGTGCGCGGCTGCATGATCGTGCGCCCGTACGGGTGGGCGCTCTGGGAAAACATCCAGCAGGCGCTCGACCGGCGCTTCAAGGCCACCGGTCACGTGAACGCGGCGTTTCCCATGTTGATTCCGCGAAGCTTCATCGAAAAGGAAAAATCTCACGTGGCCGGATTTTCGCCGGAGCTGGCCGTGGTCACGATCGGTGGCGGTGAAAAGCTTGAAGAGCCGCTGGTGATTCGTCCGACCTCGGAGACAATCATCGGGCACGCGTACGCCAAATGGATCCAGTCCTACCGTGACCTGCCGGTGCTGATCAATTTGTGGAACAGCGTGATCCGCTGGGAGTTGCGCACGCGGCTGTTTCTGCGCACACTCGAGTTTTACTGGCAGGAGGGCCATACCGCTCACGCGACCTACGAGGAAGCGGAGGCGGAAACCCGGCAGATGCTGGAGATCTACCGGAACTTCGCCGAGACCGAAGCTGCTATTCCGGTCATCCCCGGCCGCAAGTCGGAGGCCGAGCGGTTCGCGGGCGCCGACAAGACCTATTCGATTGAAGCGATGATGGGTGACGGGAAAGCCCTGCAGGCAGGGACATCGCACAATCTGGGCCAGAATTTCGCCAAGGCGTTCGAGATCCGCTACCTGGACAAGAACGGCGTGCTCGAATACTGCTGGACGACTTCCTGGGGCCTCTCCACGCGCTTCGTTGGTGCCATCATCATGGCGCATGGCGATGAACAGGGACTGGTCCTTCCACCGCGCTTGGCGCCCTTCCAGGTGGTGATCGTGCCCATTTTCAAGAATGACGAGGAGAAAAGCGCGGTGCTGGAAGCCGTGCGCAAGCTGCGCGCGGAGCTGGTGGCCGCGGAGATTCGTGTCAAGGTGGATGAACGCGAAGGCTTGACGCCGGGCTTCAAATTCAATGACTGGGAGATGCGTGGCGTCCCGCTGCGTATCGAGCTGGGGCCGAAGGACGTGGCTAAGAGCACGGCCGTACTCGCCCGGCGGGACCAACCGGGAAAGGGGGGCAAGGCGATCGTGCCGCAGGCAGGTCTGGCTGCCGTGGCGGCCAGGATGCTTGCGGAGATTCAAACCGCGCTCTACGAGCGCGCGCTCGCCTTTCAGAAAGCCCATACCCGCGAGCCCAAGGACTACGGGGAGTTCAAAACGGCAGTGGAGACGGGTTTCGCCCTTACCTACTGGTGCGGCAGCAGCACTTGTGAAGAGAGAATCAAGGAAGACACCAAGGCCACCATGCGCTGCATCCCGCTCGCGCAACCGGGTGGACACGGCACATGCATCTACTGCGGCCAGCCCGCCCAGGAGAAGGCCGTTTTCGGACGCGCGTATTAGCGGGCGAAAGCGCAGCCGGGCGGCGTGAAACTGCCCCCTGGAGGGAGGAAGTGGAGGGGTCTCCTATCTGGACTGCGTTTCGAACATCAGCTGAAGGTAGCGGCGAAGAACCTCCCAAAGGCAAGCTGCTCGACACGTTTCGCTCCCAATGCTAGCATCGTCGTGGGGTTCGGTCCCCCAGGGCCGCATCTGCCTGCCGCCTTCCAACTGGCGGAGGAGGGAAGGACATTATTGGATGAAGCGCACTTGTTGGGGACCCGGCCTTAGAGAAGGGGAGCGCGGGGGCGCTCGGCTGAAGGCCCTCTTCTGGCTGCTGCTTCTAGCCGCCGGCGGATACGCTGCCGTCAAACTGCTTCCCATCTATCTTGCCAACTACCAGCTTCAGGATAAATTGGAGGCCGAAGCGCGCTTCGCTACCGTGAATCACCGGACCGACGACGAATTGCGCGAGGTCATCTTCCGCGAGATCCAGGACCGAGACATCCCGGCCAAGCGCGAGAACATCAAAATCTTGGAGAACTCGCCGCATCGGGTCAGCCTAAGTGTCGATTACTCGGTGGACGTGGATCTGAAGATTCACCGGCTTCACCTGCACTTCAATCCCGCGGCCGAGAACCGCGCGGTCTACTAATGCTCATGGGCACGGGCGCAGAGAGTTCATACGCCGCATCTCCGTGCTGAGTTCTGAGGGAGGCTTGGGTTGAGGATTCGCATCAGCCGCGGGTTCTGGACTTCCCACCTGGGACTCGGGCTTCTGGGGTGTGGACTTCTCTTTGTGGTCGTGTGTGTGGGTGTGTTCACCTACGATTGGGTCACCTACGGGCACATGATCGACCAGCGCCTCTCGGGCCACGCCTTCCAGAATACCGCGCAAATCTATGCCGCCCCGAGCCGGATCTTTGTGGGCCAGCCGCTCACTCCGAATGACCTGGCGGGCTACTTGCATCGCGCCGGCTACTCGGAGTCCAAGATCGAGGGCGCCCCGGGGCAGTTTGTCATCCGTCGGAACCAGGTCGAGATCCGGCCTGCGGCGGACTCTTATTTTGGCCAACAGAACGCTCTCGAGGTGGACTTCGGCAGTCGAGAAATCAGGAGCATCCGTTTCCTCAAGGACGGCTCTTCGGGATCCTACGCGGAGCTGGAGCCGGAGCTCCTCACCAACCTCTTCAACAGTGCACGCGAGAAGCGCCGCTTGGTGCGCTTTGACGACTTGCCCAAGGTGCTGGTGGATGCGGTGCTCTCCGCTGAGGACAAGCGCTTCTTCGAGCATCCCGGGTTTGACCCCCTGCGCATCCTGGGCGCGGCCTGGGCAGACGTCCGTCACGAAAAGATCGCGCAGGGCGCCAGCACCATCACCATGCAGGTGGCGCGCAGCTTTTTCTTCTCCACCCAGCGCACCTGGCGGCGCAAGGTGGCCGAGACGCTGGTGGCCCTCGAACTCGAGCGGCGCTTCACCAAACAACAGATCTTCGAGCTTTATGCGAATGAGATCTATCTGGGAAACCGCAGCAGTTTCGCGATCCACGGCTTCGGCGAGGCTGCCCAGGCTTATTTCGGCAAGGACGTCCGCAACCTGAACGTGGGCGAGGCCGCCTTCCTCGCCGGCATCATTCGCTCGCCTAACCGGTACTCTTCCGCCGACCGCAAGCCAGAGCGCGCCACCGAGGCGCGCAATCGCGTGCTGGCCCAGATGGTGGAGAATCGGGCCCTTGCGCCCGAACAGGCGCAGGCCGCCAGCAAGGGGCCACTCAGCCTCGTGAGCGGGGCCATCGAGAGCAGCGCGGCGCCGTATTTTGTGGACATGGTGAAGGACCATCTCCTCGACCACTTCTCGGAGGCGGAACTCCTTTCTCAGAATTTCCGCATCTATACCACGCTCGATCCGTCCCTCGAGCGCGCTGCTGCGGCGGCAGTGGATGTGGGGATGAAGAATGTGGATGCGCAACTCACCCGCCGCTACGCCCGGTGGAAAAAGAAGGGTGAGCCTCCGGTCCAGGCGCAAGTCGCCCTGGTGGCCCTCGACCCCCAGACGGGCGAGATCAAGGCGTTGATCGGCGGCCGCGACTACGGTCAGAGCCAGCTCAACCGCGCGCTGGCGCGTCGGCAGCCCGGCTCGGCCTTTAAGCCCTTCGTGTACGCCGCGGCCTTTGACAGTGGGGTGGACGGCTCGAACCCGCTGGTGACGCCGGCCACCACCGTCGTGGACGAGCCCACGACATTTAACTTCGATGGCAAGGAGTACACGCCGAACAACTATGGTGAGAAGTTCTACGGTACGGTGACGCTTCGCGAAGCGCTGACCCGCTCACTCAATGTGGCCACGGTCAAGGTGGCGGAGATGGTCGGCTACGGACGCGTCGTCCAGATCAGCCGGCAACTCGGCCTGGACCCGAACATCCAGGCGACACCGGCGGTGGCACTGGGGGCGTACGAGATGACGCCCCTCGATGTGGCTGCCGGTTACACCGTCTTTGCCAATGCCGGCACGCGCGCCGAACCGATGTTCATTGGCAAGGTCGTGAGCGCCAACGGAACCGTGTTGGAGAGCTCGCAGCCCCGGACACGTCCGGCGCTGGACCCGCGGGTGGCCTATCTGGTGACCAGTGTGCTTCAGGACGTGGTCAACCGCGGTACGGGGGCGGGCGTTCGTGCGCGCGGCTTCACCGCGCCCGCGGCGGGCAAGACCGGCACATCGCATGACGGTTGGTTCGCCGGCTTTACCAGCAACTTGCTCTGTGTGGTCTGGGTGGGCTTCGACGACAACCGTGAGCTGGGGCTCTCTGGGTCCTCCTCCGCGGCACCCATCTGGGCGGAGTTTATGAAGCGCGCGGTAACCTTGCCCGCCTATCGTTCCCTCCGCAATTTTTCTCCGCCCGAGGGCGTAGTCAGCGTCACCATCGATCCGGAGACGTTGCAACTGGCAACGCCCAACTGCCCGACGACAAGGGAAGAGGTGTATGTCCGTGGCACGGAGCCAACTGAATTCTGCGAGCGGCACGGTGGCAGGATGTTCACCGGGGTTCCGCCGGCTTCTTGGCTCTCGCGGCTTTTTGGTGGAAACAAATCTGCGGCTTCTCCGGCGTCCGCGGGCCAGAAGGCGGCCGGCGATGCGGGTCGGGAGAATGGTGCTTCAGCCTCTTCTCTACCGGAAGCCGAGACCCAGCCCGGTCAGGCACAATCGGGCAAGAACGATAAGAAAAAAGGTGTACTCAACCGAATCTTTGGTATCTTTGGGGGAGGCAAGAAGGACCAGGAGAAGGGCAAGCCTGGCCCACGGGAATCGCCATGAAGCCAGTAGGTGCGGCGGTTGCCTTCACGCTGCTCTTGGGGTGGAGCGGTGCTGCACAACAACTGACTTCTCCCCCGCCGGCCAATTCCTCGCAAACCCCGGCCAGCGCCTCCGCGCCAACCTCCGAGACGGCTCGTCCCCGGACACCCCGCGAAGACGAAGAGCTGCGCGCGGACCTGTTCATGGCCCGCAAGCAGTACCCCGAAGCGGCTGACGTCTATCAGAGGCTGGTCGCACAGGAGCCGCGCAACGCCATCCTGCTCAACAAGCTGGGCATCGCCTGCCATCAGCAGATGATGCTTGAGCAGGCCAAGCGGTATTACCAGCGCGCCGCCAAGGCCGACAAGACGTTTGCCAACGCCTATAACAACCTCGGCACCATCTACTACCAGCGGAAGAACTACCGCAAGGCGATTCGTGCCTATAAGCAGGCACTCGTGCTCGATTCCAGGATCGCCGCAGTGCACAGCAATCTGGGCTATGCCTACTTCGGCGAGAAGCACTATGACGAAGCGATGGACGCCTTCCGCCGCGCGCTCGCGATCGACCCCGCCGTTTTCGATCGGAGTCAGAACGCCGGCTCCTTGTTGCAGGACCGCTCGGTGTCAGACCACGGGCTGTTTTATTTCTTCCTGGCCAAGTCGTTCGCCCAGATGGGTAATGCCCAGCGCTGCGCCCAATATCTGCGCAAGGCGCGCGACGAAGGTTACGAGAGGCTCGCCGCGGCCAAGACCGATCCGGCATTCGCCAGCGTGCTCGACGACCCCGCGGTCGGGGAGATTCTGGGGATGACTCCGGCGGTAGACAAGAAAATTGAGACCAGTCCGCCGGGCCGCTAGTTGAGCATCGCCCCGCACGGCCAGCCGCGCCCGATCCCTTCTGTTACAATACGCTTCAGAATGACGACCGCGCCCCTCCTTATCTTATTTCTCGTGTCGGTGGCCGCCAGGCTCTCGGGCGTACCTCCCTCTGGGCCACAGAAGCCGGGGCCGCCTGCAGCCGCCCTGCCAGAGAGTTCCGCGCGGCGCATCGAGTCTCTGTTGATCTTTCCGTTTGAGAATTACAGCTCGCGGGCGAAACTCGATTGGCTCAGCGAAGGTCTGGCCGAGCTCAGTGTGGAGCGCCTGGCCAACCAGGGTCCGCTGGTCTTCTCCCGCGACGAGCGGCTTGCGGCGCTCGAACGACTGGGCCTGCCGGCCTCGACGCGCTTCAGCCGGGCCACCATGCTTAAGATTGCCGAGGAGATGGACGCGGACTACGTGGTTTTTGGCGCCTACAATTCCGATAGCCACTCACTCACGGTCACGGCGCGGGTCTTGCGCGTCGATCCGCCGGCCTTGACCCCAGCTTTGGAGGAGTCCGGCACGCTCGAAGGGCTAATGGAGTTGCATGGCAGGCTTGTTTGGCGATTGCTTTGCGATCTCGAGCCTGGGTCGAACCAGGCGGCGACCTGCGGGCGTGGGAAACTTCGTCGAACGGAATTCCTCGAGAAGCTGACCCGCCGCCGGCTCGATGCTCTTGAATCCTACGTCCGCGGGCTAGCGAGTCTCGAACGCGATCGGGATGAACCGAAGCTGCGACTTTTGCGCGAGGCGGCCGAGCTCGAGCCGGCCTGGATCGACCCCGCCTTCGCGCTCGGGCACGCCTACTTCGTGCGGCGTGATTGCGAAGCGGCGCTGCCGTGGCTCTCCCGCGTGCCACCCGCGCACGAGCGCGGTCCAGAAGCCTCTTTTGAGGCAGGTATTTGCCACCTCTTAGGTGATGATCCCGCGCGCGCGGAAGCCGCCTTTACCGCCTTGCTTGAGCGCCTCCGCGCTGGCCCGGAGCCGAGTTCTGCCTCACAAGCCGACGCGGGAGATCTGCCAGAGGTGCTCAACAATCTGGCCGTCGCCCGCGCGCGCCTAGGAAAAATGCACGAGGCAATCCTTGCATTTCGACGGGTCACGCATTTGGACCCTGCAGAACCGGACTACTGGTTCAATCTCGGACTCGCCGAGCTGCGCGCGAACGACCCTGCGGGGGCCGTGGCCCCGCTGCGCGAGGTCCTCGCTCGGCAGCCGGAGAATGGGGAAGCGCGGGCGTTGTTGATTGCTGCGCTCGAGCGCAGTGGCCACCAGGCAGAAGCGGCCGTGGAGCGCGAGGCCTTGAATCGCTCGAACCGGCCGAAGGCTGCCTCGTCAGCAGCTACGCCGGTCGCTCTCGTGCGGCTCGACCGCATCAAGACCCATCTAGACTTGACTGCCTGGCACCAGTTTCCCGAAGTTACCGGGACAGGCCTTCGAGATTCGAGCGCGTGGCCCGCTCGCCGTCGGCAAGGCCGGCAGTTTCACCTGAGCCGCGGCCGGCAATTCCTGGCCGCGGGCAAGCTAGAGGACGCGCAGCTCGAATTCAATCAGGCCATCGCTCGGGCACCACTGAATAGCCCTGCAGCGCACCTGGGACTGGCCGAAGTCTTCCGGCGGCAGGGGCGCCCTGACGACGCGATTCGCGAAATCCGCGCGGCGCTGGGAAGCCGCGACGATGCCGTCGCGCGGACCGAATTGGCGCACCTGTACCTCGAGCAAAACCGCATGTCGGAGGCGCGCGAGGAGCTGCGCTTGGCCTTGCGACTCAATCCGGACTATGCCGCGGCGCGCGAATTGCTCGCGAAAATCGAGGGGCCCTTCGGCACTGGAGGCCCGCAATGACCCGGCCAGCTCTCCTACGGGCCAGGGGCAACACTCGGCAACGCACTTGGCGCATCGACGGCACGCTTTCTGCGGTTCTAGCGGCCTTGCTGCTCGTTTCGGTGCGGCCGGCGCCTGGCCAAACCTCTCGAGCCCCGGCGGGCCCGGTGAACGGGCCGGGGGCACGCGTGGTCGAATTGCACATCGACGACCAGATCGAACCGGTCATGGCCGAATACGTCGACGGTGGAATTGATCAGGCCGTCCAATCCGGCGCCAAGCTAATTCTCATCATCGTGAACACGCCGGGCGGGTTGGGCACCTCGATGCGCGAGATCGTCCAGCACATCATCGATTCACCGGTGCCGGTGGCCGTGCACGTGGCGCCACCCGGCGCACGGGCTGCTTCGGCCGGCTTCTTCATTTTGCTTTCCGCGGACGTGGCCGCCATGGCTCCGGGCACGCACACCGGCGCCGCTTCGCCCCTGCTGGCCATCGGTGGCATGCCCCTGAATGTGGACGAGTCGCTGCGGCGCAAGATCCTCAACGACGCGACCGCCTACCTGCGCAGCTTTGCCAGCCGGCGCGGGCGCAACCTCGCGCTGGCTGAGGCAGCGGTGACCGAAGGCAAAGCGTTCACCGAGAAGGAAGCGCTCGACGGTAAGCTTATTGACCTGCTTGCCAGGACGCCGGAGGATTTGCTTCGGCAGCTGGACGGGCGCACGATCACGCGCTTCGATGGCAGCGTCGTGAAGCTCGAGCTGCGCGAGCCGGTGCAGACGGCCATCCCGATGACCACCCGGCAGAAGTTTCTCGCGCGCATCGTCCAGCCGGACGTCTTTTTCATTCTCTTGATCGTGGGCGTGCTTGGACTGTATGCGGAGTTCACCCATCCCGGGCTGGTTGCGCCCGGCGTGGTCGGCGGGATCGCGCTCCTGCTGGCCCTGTATGCCATGCACATTCTGCCCATCAACTTTACCGGTCTGCTGCTGATCGTGCTGGCGCTGGCACTATTCATCTTGGAGGCCAAGTTGGCGAGCCATGGTGTCCTCGGGATTGGAGGAATCGTGGCCATGCTGCTGGGCGCGCTGATGCTGATTCGTTCGCCGTTTACTAGCGCAGGCGTGAGTCTGGGTGTTGCGCTGGGGGCGACCGTGCCGTTTGCTATTCTCACCGTTTTCCTGATGCGCTTGGTGCTGCGTTCGCGGAGCTGGAAGCAATCGACTGGGCCCGAGCAGATGATCGGTGCGGAAGGCGAGGTTACCGATGCACTCGAAGCGCGAGGCCCGGACGGCACTGGCCGAGGGATGGTGCTGGTGCACGGCGAACTCTGGCGGGCCATGGCTCAGGAAAAAATTCCCAAGGGCGCGCGGGTGCGTGTCGTCAAGGTAGATGGTCTCACCCTCGAAGTGGAACCGACCCAACGAAGGTCCGGGACGGGAGCTTGACCGGTCTCGGGGGCAACGGGCCCTGCAATCCGGGTTCAGCCCAGGAAAAAGGAGGGAAGATGGGGTTCCCGTTCACTGGCACATTGATTGCGCTTTTTGTTTTTCTGATCTGGCTCTGGAATTCGCTCTACGTCATCAAGGAGTGGGAACGAGGGGTGGTGCTGCGGCTGGGGCGAATGGTGCCGGAGGCCAAGGGAGCGGGGCTGCGGCTGGTTTTCTGGCCCATCGAGACACTCTACCGCATTTCGTTGCGCATCGAAACGCTCGACGTGCCTCCACAGGACATCATCACCCGCGACAACGTCTCGGTGAAGGTCAATGCAGTGTGCTACTTCCGGGTGGTGGACGCTACGCTCGCGCTGTCCCAGGTGCAGAACTATCTCTATGCCACCTCGCAGCTCGCGCAGACCACGCTGCGCAGCGTGGTTGGCCAATTCGAGCTGGACGAGATCCTCTCGGAGCGCGAAAAGGTAAACGCTAAGCTCCAACTAATCCTTGACCAGGATACCGAGCCATGGGGTATTAAGGTGACCAAAGTGGAAGTCAAACAGGTGGATATTCCGGAGACGATGCAGCGAGCCATCGCCCGCCAAGCCGAGGCCGAACGTGAGAGGCGCGCCAAGATCATCCATGCGGATGGCGAGTTTCAGGCCTCCGCGAAGCTCGCCGAAGCTGCCGCGGTCCTCGAAACGCAGCCCGCGGCTATCCAGCTCCGCTACTTGCAAACGTTGACAGAAATCGGCGTGGAAAAAAACACCACGATCGTTTTTCCGCTGCCGGTGGACATCATCAACGCCTGGGTCAAGGCGATGACGGCAGGGAAATAACCGATGGGCTGGGGGGAGAAAAGAGGCGGCGACATGGTGCTTGAGAGCCGCCACTTGATTGGTATCTTTCTTCTGATGGTAGTGATTTCCGGGGTGGTGTTCACACTCGGCTACGTCTTGGGACGCAGCCAGTATTACACGCAGGTTCGCACGGCAGCCTCGGGAACGAAGTTGCCCGCCGCGCCCGAGTCGGCACCGACAAAGCCCGCTTCCACTCCGCCGGTAAACTCTCGAACCGGGACTCCGGCACCGACAGGGATCCCCACCCCGTCCGATTGGGACCTATACCGCGGGACCGAGCCGAAGAGTGCCGAGCCGCTGCCCAAGCGCGGGAAAGCGGCAACGGCGAAGGAGAATGCGCCCAGTCCGGTCCAGCCCTCTTCTCGGCCGGTTCGCGCGAAGACGAAGGTGTTGACGAATTCACCGCCGATTCCTCGCGGAGCCACCGTCTTGCAGGTGGCAGCGCTCACGCGCGAGGATGAGGCGCTGGCCTTGGCCGAGACGCTCCAGCAGAAGCAGTTCCCCGCCTTCGTGTTGACGCCTGGCCCCGACCACTACTACCGCATCCAGGTAGGCCCCTACTCCAACGCCCGGTCTGCCGCCCGCGCCCGGCGCCGGCTCGAGAGAGAGGGATTGAAAGCGATCACGAAGCATTGATGGCGCGACTCGGCTGGCTCTAAGACAATGAGCCTCCGGTGGCCCGCGCGACTCCTGCTGGCTCTGGGCTCAGGGCTGGCCCACGCGCTGGCGTTTCCTTCCTACAACGTTTCGTTGCTTGCTTGGATTGCAGTAGCCGGCCTGCTGCTGGCCTCGCTCGGTGCGCGGCCGCGTCCAGCGGTGCTCCTGGGCCTCCTGCACGGCGCGGTTTTCTACACAGTCTCCCTGCCGTGGATCTACACGGTCATGCGTGTGCACGGGGGATTGGGCGCCATGGAGGCCGCCGGTGTGTTAGCAGCGCTGGTCTTGACTGCCTCTCTATTTACTGCTGCTTTCTCGGCGGTGGTGGCCTGGCTTGGACCAGGCAATGTAGCGCATGCCCTGGTGGCGGCACCCTTTCTCTGGGTGGCGCTGGAATACGGCCTCACGCATCTGCCGGCCATTGGGTTTCCTTGGAACCTGCTGGGGTACGCGGCCGCGGGGAATCTTGCCCTACTGCAATTGGTCTCGATCACCGGGATCTACGGTCTCTCGCTCCTCGTGGCAGGCTACAACGCACTTCTCGCCGGGGCGCTCGTGACCCGCGGCCGAGACCGCCAGTGGGGGTTGCTCGTCTTGTTGACCACCGCGGCCTTGTTGCTCGTCGCGAGCCTGGGTCCGAGATATGTGCCCGCGGCTCAAGCGCGCTATGTCGCACATCTCGTGCAGACGAACTTCCCGCAATCGCCCAGTTACCCGGCCGACTGGATGGAGCGCCACCGAACGGAATTGGACGAGCTCGAACGCCTCAGCATCGAGGCCGGACGGAGGTGGCCTGGGCTGGTCATCTGGCCGGAGGTGCCTGCGCCTTTTTCGCTCCAAGACCCGGCGTTCGCGGTGCGCGCCCAGCGGATCGCCCAGGCTTCCGGAAGCGACTTCCTGGTCGGCGTCGTCGAGTGGCGGCCCGCGCCGGGCGGCGGGCTGGCGCTCTATAACAGCGCCGCTCTGCTGGCCCCATCCGGGCGGCCCATTTTTCTCTATGATAAGATTCATCTGGTACCCTTCGGTGAGTATGTGCCCCTCGGTCGCTGGCTGACTTTCGCGAAGAAGTTGACTGCCGAAGTCGGGGATTTCCAACCCGGGTCCGATTCCAAGGTTGGTACTTTCACAGCGCGGGCCGGCGGTGGGCGCTTCGGCGTGCTGATCTGCTACGAGGCGATTTTCCCGGCCGAAGTGCGGCGCTTTGTGGACCACGGGGCTGAGTTGCTCGTGAACCTCTCGAACGACGGCTGGTTCGGCCGCTCGGCGGCGCCCGAACAGCACGCGGCGATGGCGCGGGTTCGCGCGGTAGAGGAACGCCGCTGGCTGCTGCGCGACACGAACAACGGATTTACCGTGGCGGTAGATCCCTACGGCCGATACGCGGCGCGGCTAGGTGCGGACGCGCGCGCCGTGCTCGATGCGCGCTATGATTTCCGCAGTGATTGGACCTTGTACGCACGTTGGGGCGACTGGGTGGCCTGGCTCTCCATCGCTGGCGTGGTTGCGGCCCTGCTGGCTCGAGCGCGCGCCAGGACGAAGAGGAAGGCAAGGGCATGATTCTCGAAGATCTCGAACATGGCTATGACGAGCTCCTCAAGCGCATCGAACTCGTGCGGAGCTATCTTTGACTCGGCCGAGAATCGTGCCCGCCTGGCGTCCTTAGAAGAAAAAACGACCCAACCAGACTTCTGGCAGAACCCTGAGCAGGCACAGAAAGTCCTCGAAGAGCGCAAGCGCGCCGAAGAGCGAGTGGCTGCGGATCGCAAGCTCGCCCAGCTGACGAGCGATCTCGAGACCTATTTCCATCTCGTCCGTGAGGAGACGGACGCCGCTCAACGCGAGGGGCTCCTGGCCGAGATCGCCCGCGAGCTCGATGCCGCCGACGCCTACGTCGCTGAGCTCGAGACTCGAACACTGCTCTCGGGCGAGAATGACCGGCTGAACGCCATCCTGACCATCAAACCCGGCGCCGGTGGCACGGAATCGCAGGATTGGGCCGAGATGCTGCTGCGCATGTATCTGCGCTGGGCCGAGCGCAAGGGCTTCCGCGCGACGGTCATCGATTCGACCCCGGGCGAGGAGGCCGGGCTGAAATCAGCCACGGTGCGGGTGGAAGGCGAGAACGCCTACGGACTGCTCTCGACAGAGAGCGGTGTGCACCGGCTGGTACGCATTTCGCCCTTTGATCAGGCCAAGCGGCGACACACCTCCTTTGCTTCCGTCTTCGTCATTCCGGAGATTGACGATCGCATCGAAATCGTGATCAAGCCCGAAGAACTGCGCATTGATACCTTCCGCGCCGGCGGCCACGGCGGCCAGCACGTGAACGTTACGGACTCGGCCGTGCGCATCGTCCATTTGCCCAGCGGCATTGTCGTGCAATGCCAGAACGAACGCAGCCAATACAAGAACCGCGAGATGGCCATGAAGGTCCTCCGCTCGCGCCTCTACGAGTACGAGCTCGAGAAACGCCGGGAGGAGGCTCGCAAACTCGACGAAGCGAAACCGGAGATCAGCTTCGGCAGTCAGATCCGCTCCTACGTGCTGCAGCCCTACCAGATGGTGAAGGACCACCGCACGAAGTTCGAGATGGGCGATGTGAACCGCGTGCTCGACGGCGACCTGGACCCGCTCCTGCGGGCGTACCTGCTCTCGCGCGGTCCGGCACCTGCCGGGCGGGGAGAGAAGAAGGCCGCTGCTGATAGAAGGGAGTAGAAATTCTTTTCACAAACCGGCCCTCGCTTGCCCCTTTTGGCTGGCCCTTCTAGGGGCCCGAAAGGGCCGTTCGGCTGGCCGGTAATGCGTTATAATTCAACGCGTTGACACCGGGCGGGGCCCATGCTAGGGTGTCCAATTCGCAGGCGTTTGCTTCCCGAATGTTTGGGCCCCTGAATTGCTCAAAATGCGCCCGGAGGAGAGTCTTTTGACGCCCACCAAACAGAAGTTCCTATTTACCTCGGAATCGGTCACCGAGGGCCATCCCGACAAGATTGCTGACCAAGTTTCTGACGCCGTCCTTGACGCGGTCATGGAGGAGGACGCCGGGGGACGCGTGGCCTGCGAGACTCTGGTGACGACGGGCCTGGCGGTCGTAGCCGGTGAGATCACCACCACGGCCCACCTCGATTATGCTGACCTCGTGCGCAGGGTGATCCGCGACGTTGGCTATGTCCGCGCCAAGTACGGCTTCGACGCGGACACCTGCGGGGTCATCTCAGTCGTCAAACGGCAGTCTCCAGACATTGCCATGGGTGTGGATACCGGTGGGGCTGGCGATCAGGGCCTGATGTTCGGCTTCGCCTGCGATCAGACCGAGGAGCTGATGCCCTTGCCCATTCTCCTTGCCCATCGGCTCACGCGTCGCCTGGCAGAGGTGCGCAAGGCTGGCGTGGTGGGTTTCCTGCGGCCCGACGGCAAAACGCAGGTGACCGTGGAGTATGAGGGTGACCGCCCGGTGCGCGTGGATTGTGTGGTTGTCTCCACCCAGCACAGCGAAAGCGTTTCGACCCATGACCTTCACGATGCGGTTCTGCACGAGGTGATCCAGCCTGTCGTCCCCGAGGGGATGATGGATAAACGCACGAAGTTCCACATTAATCCCACCGGACGTTTCGTCATTGGAGGACCGATGGGCGACGCCGGGCTCACGGGGCGGAAGATCATTGTGGACACCTACGGCGGCTACAGCCGCCATGGCGGCGGGGCGCTCTCGGGCAAGGATCCGACCAAGGTGGACCGTTCGGCCTGCTACATGGCGCGCTATGTGGCCAAGAACTTGGTGGCCGCAGGCGTGGCGCGCAAAGTGGAAGTGCAGATTGCCTACGCCATTGGCGTCGCGGAGCCCGTCTCGGTGATGGCCGAAACGTTCGGCACCGGCGCCATCCCCAACGAGCAGATCATTGCACTGATTCGCAGCTTCTTCCCGCTCACGCCGCGCGGAATCATCGAAACGCTCAACCTCCGTCGGCCCATCTACCGGCAAACGTCCACCTACGGACATTTCGGCCGATCCGAGCCGGGGTTCACCTGGGAGCGCACGGATAAGGCGGAAGCCATCGCCAAAGAAGCCGGCCTGAGCGGTGCTGAGGTGGCAGCCCGCCGCTGAGGAAGGCCACCAGACTTTTCCGGAGCTCTCGCGTGACGACAGCGCAAAGATCGACTGGCGACGTCAAGGACCTTGGCCTCGCGGAACGCGGCAAACGCAAGATCGAATGGGCCAACCAGCAGATGCCCGTTCTGCAATTGATCCGCAAGCAGTTCATCAAGGACCAGCCGTTCAGGGGTGTGCGCATGGCGGCCTGTCTCCACGTGACCAGCGAGACCGCCAACCTCGCCATCACGCTCCGCGATGGGGGCGCCGACGTGGTCCTCTGCGCCTCGAATCCGCTTTCGACGCAGGATGAGGTGGCCGCCTGCCTGTTGAAGGATTACAACATTCCGACCTTTGCCATCAAGGGCGAGGACAATGCCACCTACTACGCGCACATCAACGCTGCGCTCGACTCCAAGCCGCAAATCACCATGGACGACGGCGCCGACCTGGTCACCACACTGCTGACGAAGCGCACCGACCTGGTGGAGCAAGTGATCGGCGGCACGGAAGAGACCACGACCGGAGTCATCCGCCTGCGGGCGATGGCCAAGGACGGCACGTTGAAGTATCCGATCATCGCCGTCAACGATGCACTGACGAAGCATCTCTTTGACAATCGCTATGGCACGGGGCAATCCACCATTGACGGCATCCTGCGCGCCACCAATCTGCTGATCGCCGGGCTGAAAGTGGTCATCGCCGGATACGGCTGGTGCGGTCGCGGCGTGGCCATGCGCGCCAAGGGCCTGGGCGCGGACGTGATCGTCACCGAGGTGAACCCGGTGCGCGCGCTCGAAGCGGTGATGGATGGTTTCCGCGTGCTGCCCATGTCAGAAGCGGCCAAGATCGGTGATATTTTCATCACCGTGACAGGCAACAAGGGCGTCCTGGTCGCCGACCACTTCGAAAAAATGAAGGACGGTGCGGTGCTGGCGAACTCCGGCCACTTCAACGTGGAGA
Organism: Candidatus Acidiferrales bacterium; assembly: GCA_035258565.1. GTDB lineage: Bacteria > Acidobacteriota > Terriglobia > Acidiferrales > UBA7541 > DATFXF01. The sequence continues at coordinate 5,593 of DATFXF010000039.1, read as the reverse complement.
TTGACATTCCCGCGCTCGAGAAGCTTGCGAGCGCCAAGCGCCCGGCGCGTCCGCTCGTGGATGAGTACGTCATGCGCGACGGGCGCAGGCTCTACCTGCTCGGCGAAGGTCGTCTGGTGAACCTGGCCACCGCGGAAGGGCACCCAGCCGCGGTGATGGACATGAGCTTCGCCAACCAGGCGCTCTCGGTCGAATACCTCCTCAAGCATGCGTCCGAATTGCAAAAGCAGGTCTATGCGGTGCCGGAACCCATTGACCGCCAGATCGCGCGCTTGAAACTGGAATCCATGGGCGTCTTGGTGGATCGGCTGACGCCCGATCAGGAGCAATACCTCGCTTCCTGGTCGGAAGGTACCTGAGCAAAACTCGAAGTCCAAAGCTGGGAAGGCGGGCTTCGGATTTCACTTTCGACTTCTCCCGATGCAGGAATGGGCTGACGGGGCATTGGAAACCGCACGCGTGCGCGGCGCCACCTACGCCGACGCGCGTGTGATGGATATTCGCCTGCGCGACCTCTCGACCAAGAATGGCCACGTGGCCACGTTGAGCGAGACGGAATCGCTGGGCATCGGTATCCGGGTGATTGCCGAGGGGGCCTGGGGCTTTGCTTCCACCGACCGGCTGACGCGCGAGGGCGTCGCGGCCTGCGCAGCACAGGCCGTGGCCATCGCCAAGGCCTCCGCGCTTGCCAAACGCCACGACGTTGTGCTCGCTCCCGAGCAGGCCTACACGGATACCTGGCAGAGTCCTTTCGTCAAAGACCCATTTCGCGTTCCGCTCAAACGGCAGATCGACCTCCTGCTTGCCGCCGACGAGGAGATGCGCAAGGTCGCGGGCGTCACCCTCACGGAAACGGGGATGCAGTTCCGGCGCATCGAGCAACTGTTTGCCTCGAGCTTAGGCTCGCGTATCCATCAGTTGAAGATGCAATCGGGCGCGGGCATCGTGGCCACCAGCTTCGCCGAGAATGAAATCCAGAAGCGCTCGTACCCCAGCAGTTTCGGCGGGCAGCACACGCTCCAGGGCTACGAGCTGATCGAGTCGCTGGACCTGGTGGGCCATGCCCGCCGGGTGGCGGAGGAAGCCGTTGCTCTGCACAAAGCCGCGCAGTGCCCCGAAGGAATGCGCACGCTCCTGCTCGACAGTTCACAGCTCGGCCTGCAAATCCACGAGTCCATTGGTCATCCGATCGAGCTCGATCGCGTGCTAGGCATGGAGGCCAATTTCGCCGGCCTCAGTTTTCTTACCCTGGAGAAGCTGCGCACGCTGCGCTACGCCTCCGAAATCGTCAACGTCGTGGCCGACGCGCGCCTCGATCACGGCCCGGGACTCGGCACGTTCGGCTACGACGACGAGGGCGTCCCGGCGCAGTGCACCGAGGTGATCAAGGAGGGCCTGTTCATCGGCTATCTGAGCAGCCGCGAGACGGCGGCGGCGGTCGGGGAATCGCGCTCCAACGGAACGATGCGCACCGAAAGCTGGAACCGCCTGCCCATCATCCGCATGACGAACATCAGTCTGCTCCCGGGAACATGGTCCTTCGACGACCTCGTCGCGGACACCGAGGATGGCATCTTGATGGAGACGAACCGCTCCTGGTCGATTGACGACCGCCGATATCACTTCCAGTTTTCGACCGAGATCGGCTGGGAGATCAAAGGCGGCAGGAAAGTCCGTCTGTTGAAAAACCCCAGCTATAGCGGCATCACCACCGAGTTCTGGAACAGTTGCGATGCCATCTGCTCGCGCGACCACTGGACACTGTGGGGTACACCGAACTGCGGGAAGGGCCAGCCGATGCAGTCCATGGGCACCGGTCACGGCGCCGCGCCCGCGCGCTTTCGCAACGTCAAAGTCGGCATTGCCTTCGCCAAGAGATGAGCCCCGCGAAAAAGCGCTCGAGATCTGGTTCGGGTGCGCGTTCCCCGCAGGCGCGCAGGGCCCGGAAGGGCTCGGCCGCCGAGGGCCTGCTCTCCGAAGCCGAGCTGCACCACATCCGAAAGAAAATCCTCAAGTTCAGCGAAGCCGACGAGACCGAAGTGCTGATCGACACCACCTCGGACGCGCTCACGCGCTTCGCGAACAACACGATTCACCAGAACGTCGCCGAGCAGACACTTTCGATTTCCGTGCGCACCGTGTTCGACGGGCGCACGGCCCGCGCCACCACGAATAAGACCGACGACGAGTCACTCCGTCATGTTGTGGCCGCATCTTCGGCGCTCGCGCGCAGCAAGCCCTCGGACCCGGACCTGCTGCCGATGCCCGGCCCGCAGAAGTATCCGAAACTTCATCGCTATTTCGAGACCACCGCTGGGGCTACCCCCGCAGACCGCGCCCGTGCGATTGCCGGGGTTGTGGCCATGGCCGCTCGGAACGGCCAGACGGCCGCGGGGATTTTTTCGACCGGCGCAACGCAGTCGGCGATCCTCAACTCACGCGGGCTCTTCGCCTGCCACGAGCAAACCCGCGCCGAGTTCTCTGTGACCATCCTGGAAAGCGATTCCTCGGGCTGGGCCAAGGCCAATGCGGCAGACGTCACGGTCATCGATCCCGGCACCCTGGCGGCCCGTGCCGTCGAGAAAGCAGAAGCATCGCGCGCCCCGCGCGAGATCGCGCCAGGCCGCTTCACCGTGATCCTCGAACCGGCGGCCGTGCTCGACTTGGTTGGCTCACTCGCTTACGACTTCTCCGCGACCGCCGTGCTCGATCAGCGGTCCTGCCTGACCGAGCGGCTCGGCAAGCAGGTCTTGGGGCAGAACATCACCCTGTGGGATGATGTGTGCCACCCGCTGCAACTCGGCGCCCCGTTCGATGGCGAAGGCCTGCCGCGCCAAAAGGTGCTGCTTGTGGAACGCGGCATTCCCCGCAACCTCGTCTACGCACGCGCGACGGCCAAGAAGATGAACGCGAAGCCCACCGGTCACGGCATCCCGCTGCCGAACGAATGGGGTGAGGTCCCGGTCAACCTGGTCTTCGAGGGCGGGGAGTCGTCGCTCGAAGAGATGATCACCTCGACGGACCACGGTATCCTCGTGACGCGCTGCTGGTACATCCGCGAGGTGGATCCCTATGAGAAGGTCCTCACCGGGATGACGCGTGACGGTACCTTCCTGGTCGAAGGAGGCCAAGCGGTGGCAGGGATGCGCAACTTCCGCTTCAATCAGAGCATCCTCCAAATGCTCTCGGATGTGGAGCTGCTAGGTCCCGCGGTGCGCGCAAGCGGGGAAGAGGCCTTCGAAATGGTCGTGCCGGCGATGAAGGTCCGCAACTTCCACTTTACCGAAGTCACGAAGTTCTAGTGCCAGGAACGCCCGAGGCGTAGGCTTGACCTTTTTGCTCCGAGGCTCTAGCTTCAACTTGGGCGTATCCAGGACATGGACAGGCGCAGATTTATCTCCATTGTGGGGGGCGCCGGCGTGGGCCTCCTTCTGCCCTACGCCTTCTATCGTTACCTCATGGGCGGCAGGAGTGTCGGCCACATTGGGGTCAAAGAGCTTCTCAAGGACGGGCCGCAGGCTGCGCTCCGCGCCATCACGCCGACCAGCGACTTTTACGTGACCTCCTCGCGCTCCGAGCCGGCCGTGGATGTGGACCAGTGGTCGTTTGTGGTGGACGGGCTCGTCGAGCAGCCGCTGCGCTTCCGCTACGACGAGATTCGTCAACTAGAGTCCTATGAGACCTACCTCACGCTCGAGTGCATCTCGAACCCTGTGGGCGGCAGCTCCATCGGCAACGCACACTGGCGTGGCACGCGCCTTCGGCCGCTGCTCGAGCGCGCGCGCATCCGACCCCAGGCGGTCTATGCCGTGCTTTATGGTGCTGATGCCTACACCACCGGCCATCCGGTCGAACAAATTCGTGGCCAGGCCAATTTCCTCGCCTACGAGATGAACGGCGAGCGGCTCAACCGCGTGCACGGGTTTCCTCTGCGCCTTTTCATCCCCGGTAAGTACGGCATGAAAATGCCCAAGTGGCTCACGCGGATCGAGTTCGTTGACAAGGAGTATCTCGGGTATTGGGAGCATCAGGGATGGTCGAATGCAAGCGATCGGCAGACTCGCGCCGTCATTGATGATCCACGCGATGCCGCCCGCATCTCCGGCACGAGCTTCGTCATCACGGGGTACGCCTTGGCCGACGCTGCGGGCGTTTCGCGAGTCGAAGTTTCGACCGATGGGGGCCAAACCTGGCGACCAGCTGACATCTTCAGCAATCCCATCCCCTCGCAGGTGTGGGCCTTCTGGAAATATGTTTGGGTGAACCAGCCGAAGGGCAAGTACACGATCCAAGTGCGCGCCACCGACGGTCGCGGGCGCGTGCAGACCGCCGAGCACTCGCGCGAATGGCCCGCCGGCGCGACCGGCTACCACACCCTCACCGTCGAAGTGTCCTAAAGTTCCAGAGACAACCGGAGAACCGACAGTCCTCTACTGCGCGATGAATTCGAGGCTGGCAATGGTCTTGGCGATGACGTTCTCCTGGATCTGGATGAGGTCGGAGTCGGCGTAGGTCATGCCGAGAATGGTGAAGACGTGCTTGCCGCGTGCGAACGAGAGGAGTATGCCTGACCAGTCGTGGCCGTCGAGCGCCCCTCGATAGCGACTGGCCAGCGCGGGCTCGCCGGCCACCCGCGTGTGGTGTTCAGAGATGCGACGGTAGTTTTCATAGATCCCTCGGAGCCGCCTCTCGGTTGCTGTCAGTTGCGCCTCGAGCGAATCCTCGAGCGGGTCCCGGGCCACGACAAGTAGCGTTGTCTCGTCATCGGTTCCCATGGCCACGATGGCCGATGGCAGCGCCGTCTGCGCTCCTTCGATCACCTGCCAGCTAGGCGGCTTGTACATGCGGAAGCTGTAGGTGTGATTGACGTAGAGGTTGCCCTGAACTTCCTCGCGGATGGGAGGAGGCTCCGGCGGCTCGAGCGGCTGAGCAACAAGGGCAGCCTGGGCAGTCCTCCCTTTCGCGGAGGCCACATTTCGGCTAGCAGACGCTGGAATCAAGGGCGGCATGGTTCGCGCGCTCCGAGGGTTCGCCTTGGACACCACGGGCGGACGAAGAGTTCCTTCCACAAGAACAAGAATCCTGGGAGGGGATGGTGTGGGCGGCTGGGCAGCAAGGGCAGCGGTCGGAGAGGGCCCCCCGGCTGCAGAGGCCACATTTCGGCTGGCCGCCGGTGGAATGGTGGGAGGCATGCTGGTTTGCGTGGCCTCGGGTGTGGTCTTTAGCACCATCGGTGGACGAAGAGGTCCTTCCTCGAGGGCAAGAATCTTGGGAGGAGATGGTGTGGGCTGCTGAGCGGTAAGGGTGGCGGCCGAAGCGGGCTTCCCGGCCGCGGAGGCCACATTTCGGCTGGCCGCCGGTGGAATGGTGGGCGGCATGCTGGTTTGCGTGGCCTCAGGTGTGTTCTTTAGCACGACCGGCGGGCGGAGTGGTCCTTCCTCGAGGGCAAGAATCCTGGGAGCGGATGGCGTGGCCGGTCGCTCCGTGCTTGTCTCCGGGGAAGAGGCCTGCCTCGCTGGCGATGGCGCAGGCAGTCGAGGAGGAGTCTCGACCGCAGCTTGCGGAGCGGGAGGTCTTGTGGTTTCGGCAGCAG
>DATFXF010000038.1:0-17211 GCA_035258565.1 Candidatus Acidiferrales bacterium | reverse complement strand
AGGAGGCTCCTCGATGGCAAGACGCAGGTATCAGAAGGGAACTCTACTCTTGCGGGGCAAGCGCGAGAAGAAGTGGTTCGGGCAGTACCGCGAAGATGTCGTGGACAGCTCGGGCTTAGTCCGCCGCGTGATGCGCAAGGTGTTTCTCGGCACCAAGCGAGAGATGTCCACGCGGAAGCTGGCCCAGCGCCGTTTCGATCTTGTACTCGCAACCGTCAATGCTCCGAGTTACCGTCCAGGCCGGGTGAGCACGCTCGGGGAGTTCGTGGAGCACTGGCGCATCAAGATTCTCGCACAGCGCAAACCGTCAACTCAGAAAGCGGCTGAGGTTCATCTTCGGCGGCACATCCTGCCGGAGTTAGGCCGTCAGCGGCTCGACCAGCTGACACTCGAAGCTCAGCAAACATTTGTTGCCAAGCTCGCAACGAAGCTCAGTCGCAAGTCGCTGGTGAACGTGGCAACCACCCTTTCGGCGATCCTCAACACGGCGAAGTCGTGGCGCTACGTCACCGAGGGTATGAGTCTCAAGAAGCTGGCACTGCCACCACGGAAGGAGCGTCCAAGTCGCCGCTTCTTCACGGCCGAAGAGGTCAGGCGAATAGTTGAAGCCGCTCCTGAGCCTTATGCCACGATCTACCTACTGGCAGCTATGACTGGGTTGCGAGCCGGTGAGTTGTTCGGCTTGAAGGTCAGTGACCTCGACTTTGAGCGTCGAGTGATCTATGTACGGCGTCAGATGTGGAAGGGCAAGCTGCAATCGCTCAAGAGCCGTTCCAGCGAGCGCACTCTGCACATGCCAGAACCGCTCGCCAGACGACTCAAGCGGTATCTCGAAACGTGGCGACCGAATCCCTTGCGCCTGTTATTCGCCTCAAGGAATGGGACGCCGATGGACAGCGAGCACATCCTGTACCGGAAACTCTATCCGCTGCTGGACAGGCTCGGCATCGAACGCGGAGGGCTGCACGCTTTCCGCCATGGTCTCGCCAGTTTGCTCATCGAACAGGGCGCGAGTGTTCCAGTAGCACAATCTCAACTCGGCCACGCAGATTCACGCACAACGCTCAATGTCTATACACACGTTCTGCCAGAGTCTCAACGCCGTGCAGTTGACCGTGCGGCTGATTTGTTGATGCCAGATGATGCCAAGTTGGGAGTGACAACCCAGGTGATTCAGTAAGTTAGATGGTGCGGAAGGTGGGATTCGAACCCACACGCCTTGCGGCGCCACCCCCTCAAGATGGTGCGTCTGCCAGTTCCGCCACTTCCGCATAAGGGAGGGTGAGGGAAGAATTCTAGCTGGGAGTCACTTCCAGGGCAAGCGGCCGAAGCTATCCGAGCTATCCGGAACTACGGCTTCGAGGGCGGCTGCGGCGCCGGTGTTTGCTCGGGCGGCTGGGCCGGTGGTGCCTGGGGCGTCTGCCCTTGCGGCGCGGGGCTCACCGGCGCAGGAGTCACCGGCGGCGTCTGTTTCGGCGTGGGCTTCGAAAACTGCTGGAGCACAGAACTCCCTGCCGGCATCATGCGCTCCTGCCGTAGGACGAGCGCCATCGAAGTCAGCATGAACATCACCGCGCACCACGTGGTGGCTTTGGAGAGAAACGTGGCCGCGCCGCGCGGGCCAAACGCCGTCTGGCTGCCCGCACCGCCGAAGGCGCCGGCCAGGTCCGCGGCCTTGCCACTTTGGAGCAGCACGACGACGACCAACAGAAAGCAGACCAGCACATGCAGGGTCGCCAGCAGGTATGGCACGCGCCAGCCCAGCAAGATGAGTCCGACACCCACCAGAAACGAGATGGCCCACTTGACTTGACCTGGCATTCCTGTTTCCCCCCTCGAGTCGGGCTCAGAAATTCACAATGGACGCAAAGGATTGCGCGTCCAGGCTTGCTCCGCCAACGAGTGCGCCGTCGATCTCCACCTGCGCCATCAACCCCTTGATGTTATCGGGCTTGACGCTGCCGCCGTAGAGGATTCTCAGGCCAGCGGAGCGCTCCGGAGTAAAAGTCGACGCGGCGAGTTGGCGCAGGAACCGGTGAGCCTCAGCGGCCATCTCCGGCGTTGCCGTGCGACCCGTGCCGATGGCCCACACCGGCTCGTACGCAATCAGGATACGCGAGAACTCCGCCCCGGTCAACGCGGCGAAGCCTCCGTGAAATTGTTGCTGGAGCACAACCTCGGTCTCGCCCGCTTCACGTTGCTCAAGGGTTTCGCCGAGACAGACGATCGGCACCAACTCGGCCTCGAGCGCCGCCCTCGCCTTCTTATTCACGCGTTCGTCGGTCTCACCGAAGTATTGGCGCCGCTCGGAGTGTCCGATGATGACGTAGCGGCATCCGACTTCGGCGAGCATCTTCGTGGAGACCTCTCCGGTGAAGGCGCCTTCCTTCTCCCAGTGGACGTCCTGCGCCGCGATACTGATGCCCGAGCTACCAGCAGCCTCCACCGCCGCCCCAAGCGCAGTAAAGGGCGGCGCAATCACGATGTCGCAGTGCGTCGAGCCAGCCACCAGGGGCTTCAATGCCGCCATAAACGCGCGGGTTTCCGCCCGCGTCTTGTACATTTTCCAATTGCCAGCAATGACGGGTCGCCTCATCCTGAGCATCCCTTCGCACGGGCCACCATCAGCGTGCCTCGAGCCCTGTCGAGGGGTGAGGGCCCGCACGGGGCAGGCACCGGGGCCTGCCCCTATCGATTTGTCAACGCCTCGACGCCGGGCAGCTTCCGCCCAGCTAGGAACTCCAGCGAAGCGCCGCCCCCGGTTGAGATATGCGAGATCTTGTCAGCCACGCCCACCTGGCGCACCGCCGCGACCGAATCGCCGCCGCCGACAATCGAAGTGGCTCCGGCGCCTGTTGCCGCGGCCACGGCCTGGGCAATTTCAACAGTTCCTTTGGCAAAGGCCGGCATTTCAAAAACGCCCATCGGGCCATTCCAAACGATGGTCTTTGCCGCAGATAGCTTCTGGCGGTAGGTGGCAATCGTCTTCGGCCCGATGTCCAGGCCCATCCAACCCTCCGGCGTGGCCGAAACCGAAGTCACTTGCGTGCGCGTGTCTGCCTTCGACTCTTCGCCCAGCACATGGTCCACGGGCAGCAACAGTGGGAAGCCGCGCGAGCGCGCTTCTCTGCGCAGACTGCTCGCGAGCTCGAGCTTGTCGTCCTCGACGAGCGACTTGCCGACGGGCATGCCCTCGGCCTTCAAAAAGGTGTAAGACATGGCGCCGCCGATCAGCATCGCGTCAGCGATCTTCATCAGGTTCTGGATCACCTCGATTTTGTCGGAGACCTTCGCGCCGCCGAGTATAGCCACAAACGGCCGCTCGGGGTCCGAAAGGGCCTTGCCGAGGTAGGTGAGCTCTTTTTCCATCAGAAGCCCGGCAGCAGCCTGGCGCACGAAGCGGGTGATGCCGACCACCGAGGAGTGCGCGCGGTGCGCCGCGCCGAAAGCGTCCGAGACGAACAGCTCGTCACACAGCGCGGCAAGCTGCCTTGAAAATACCTCGTCGTTCCTTTCCTCTTCGGCGTGGTACCGGACGTTTTCGAGCAGGAGTACCCCGCCGTTTTCGAGCGCTCGGCTCTTCGCTTCGGTGTCCGGGCCAACGCAATCGCCGGCGAAGTCCACGGGCGCCCCAAGCAGCTCGGCGAGTCTTGCTGCCACCGGCTTTAGGCTGTACCGCGGGTCAGGCTTGCCCTTGGGCCGATCCAGGTGAGAGCACAACACAAGCCTGGCGCCTCGGGAGATGGCCAGGCGCAGCGTTGGAAGCGTTTCCGAAATGCGCGTATTGTCGGTGACCTTGCCGTCCGCCAACGGCACGTTGAAGTCCACGCGAACAAAGACACGCCTGCCGAAAAGGTCCAGATCGCGAATGGAGAGTTTACTCATGGTCACGGATGACGCGGCTAACCGCCTCCCCGGGATCGCATCCAGGCCACGTACAGGTGATGAGCCTCATGAACCAGAAAGAATTCGATCCACATCGGAATGGACATTTCGCCGAGAACCGGATGGATGCCCGTACGTTCGAACTCGCCGGGCGAGAGGTGCTCGACCGCGTCGATGAGTTCGCCCCGCAGACGCTTCATCTCTTTCAACACCGCATCGGTGGGCATGGCCATCCAGAGGCCGGCTTCGGGATCCTTCTCGGCACGATAGCGCCCCAAGTTGGGCCGATCTTCGGTGAGCATGCGCCGCAATCGCTCGAGAGATACTCCGTGGTAGCGCGCAAGGTGTGCGAGGTTCTCGTGCGCTGACCACTGGCCCGATGATGGCCGGCGCCGCATGGCCTCGGGACTCGCGTCACTGAACAGGAGCGGCAGTGAATCGAGCTGTGTCTTCAGGCGCTCGGAAGTGGACTGGCTGAGGCGCATTTCGAAGGTATGTGGAATGGAGAATGCTGTGCTGAATCCTTCTCTGGCTGATTCCCCACCCGAGCGGCTAGAGCCGCGCGGCCATGAATTTGATCAGGTCGCGGCAGCGGCACGAATAGCCCCATTCATTGTCGTACCAGGCTAGCACCTTGACGCAGTAGGTGCTCACCACACGGGTAAAGGCCGCATCAACAATCGAGGAGTGCGGGTTGCCCCTGAAGTCGGCCGAGACAAGCTCCTCCTCGGTGTAGTCGAGGATACTCTTCATGGGGCCCTCAGCAGCGCGGCGCAGGGCCGCGTTCACGGTTTCGACCGACGCCGGCTTTTCCGTGGTCACGGTCAGATCCACCACGCTGACATTCGGAGTGGGGACGCGCAGGGAGTAGCCGTCGAGCTTTCCCTTGAGCTCGGGGATCACCAAGTGCAGAGCCTTGGCGGCGCCGGTCGTCGTCGGAATCATCGAGAGCGCGGCCGCACGGGCGCGGCGCAAATCCTTGTGGGGCAGGTCCAGGAGACGCTGGTCGTTCGTATAGGAGTGAATCGTGGTCATTGTGCCATGGACGATGCCGAACGTGTCGAGCAGCACCTTAGCCACTGGCGCCAGGCAATTTGTCGTGCAGGAAGCGTTAGAGACCACCTGATGCTTCGCCGAATCGTACGTTTTTTCGTTCACGCCCAGCACCAGGGTGTGGTCCGGGTCGGTGGCCGGAGCCGAGATGATCACCTTCTTCACCGGGCCGCGCACGTGCTTGTGGGCGTCGGAACCCTTGGTAAACAGGCCCGTGGACTCGATCACAATCTCCGCGCCCACTGACGCCCAGTCGATCTCTGCCGGCTCTTTCACTTTGAAGACGCGGAAACTCTTGCCGTCCACGGCGATGGACTCATCCGTGTGCGTCACCCGATGGGGGAGGTTGCCGAGGATGGAGTCGTACTTCAGCAAATGCCCCAGCGTCTGCGGGTCGGTAATGTCGTTGACGGCAACAAACTCAATGGCCGGGTCGCCGAGCGAGGCGCGCATGATATTGCGGCCGATGCGGCCGAACCCATTGATGCCCACTTTGATCGGCATGAATCCTCCCGCTAGCTGCTAGGATCCGCAAGCGGATCGGAGCTTCGCTTGTCCGGAGCGGAGTCGAGGGAGCCTCGGCACCGATGTCCCTCTCTGCGGGGCTTCAGCCCCAGGCTCCGTTTAGATGATCAAGAACCAGTCGCGGAATCGCTGATGCTAGGGCGCACGGCAGAAAAAGTCAACGCGGCTACGGATACTGCCTGACGTTGACGACCTTGTCGCCTTCGAAGCGCACGAATACGGTCTTCCCGGGCGGCTCTCCGTAAATCCAGTCTTCTGTTTCTATTCCCTCCGGGTCGCGCTCCCGGACCTTACGCTGCGGCCTACCGATGGCCGCCACGACCATCTCGCGGTCCATCCCTACGACCGCGCGCTTCTCTTGAATGGCTTTCTGGATCTCCGGTGGCAGTGTTTCGACCCACTGGACGGAGGCCGAGCGCTGCTTCGAGAAGTCGAGCACGCCAGACAGCAAACGCTTCAACTCGTCCGGCGTGAGGTCCGGCAAAGGCCTGCCGAAATCGAGAACCAGCGCGCAGCCCTGGCCCTGGAGACCCGGCGGTGCGTTCGCGGGCGTCGAGGTCACCGTGGGTATGCCGCCCATCTCGACGCGGATGCGGTCGCGCAAGCGGGTCTTGCGTCGGCCGCCGTTCAAGTCGAACACAATTTCGTTCGGGCGGAATTCCAGCCGAGTAACCTGCACGGTATCGCCCGGGTTGACAGCCGAACCGTGGTTGGCGAGCGCCTGCCGCAGCGCCTGCTCATCAACTGGCTGGCCCACTTTGATCCGGAAGGGATTCTTCCCTGCCGGAAGCGCCTTCAGCGCGCGGGCAAACTCACCCGAGACATACCGAACCAGCTCGAGGCGCGACTCGGGCTGCAAGCGGTCCGCTTTCTGGCCGGAAGCCTGCTGGTTCTGCGGCGACGAAAGTTCGGGCAGGACCGGAAGGCTCTGTCCGGAGGGAAATTCGACCTCTCGCGCAGGCTGCACCTTCCAGCTGAACACCTGAGGGATATCAGCGTCCATCAGGAGCAGCAGGCTGACAGCAATGTATGCCAGGCGAACCACGGTGAATCTGCCTGCCTATTGTAAGGCTTCCTCCATCGCTGGGGAAGTAGCCAGTCGCCGGCTGCGCGCCAGGCAGAAGATGGCCGGCACAATCACTCCGACAACGACCACGCCGCCTTCCGGGCCGTACTCGCCGCCGGTCAGCCAGGTCGTGCCGCTCATCCGCGCGCGCAGGAGCGTAGTGCCGAAGTCAATGCCGCTGACGGGCAGCGCAAGAATCGGCCCCATGAGAAAGTTCCACATCCAGTGCAAGCCGATGGGCAGCCAGAGCCCGCGCGTCTTGAGGTACGCCACGGCGAGCAGAACGCCGCTGAGAGCCGTGCTGGCGGTCGAGAGCGATGTGGCACTGGGATTGGTCAGATGAACGACGCCGAACAATGCGGCGAAGACAAGCACGGCCGCGAACGGCCCGAGGGCCTCGAGCAGTCGCTGAAACGCATAGCCGCGAAAGGCGAGCTCCTCGAAGATCGCCGCCAGGAGCAGCAAGCCCGCCTCCGCCCCGAGCGGTCCGAGGAGTTCTCCAAGACCGCCGCTTGGGCCCGCGTAACGCAGCGCGCCTAGCCCAACAAGGATGGCTACGACCAGACCGATCAGCGCCCCGCCGATGCCCATGCCTAGCGCGAACTCCCTGCCCCAGCCGGAATAAAACCACAGGCCTAGGGTACCGAAGCTGCGCCGGTCAAACGCCCGGAGGAACAGCCAGCTCTCGACGAGCAGGGCCGCATCGAACAACACATAGGTCACCTCAAGCCGAGTGAGAAAGCTGGCACCGGGAAGCACATGAGAGAGGATGCGGGGCAGGTAAATCCACAGCAGATACCAGAGCACCATAAACAGCAGCGCGCGGGAAATGCGCGGCAGGAAGCTGCCCGGGTCAAGAGGCCGACCGAAGGAGCTCGGCAGCTCGGGGGGCTGTTCTTCCGGGTTCAACGGCTTGCCAGTTGGAGGCTGCGCTGATCTCGCCAAGCTTGTCTCTCGTTTATTTGCTGACGCGCACGCGGACGCCCCGGCGATCAATCCTTATGGGGAGGAGCTTGCCGCCAGCCGAAGCCACGGCGACTTCCACCTCGCTGCGGGCATCGGGGTCAATCAGTAGGGCTACGCAGCCGCCCCCACCCGCGCCGCAGGCCTTGCCGCCCAGCGCGCCCTTGCGCCGCGCTCGGCCGATGATGCGATCAATCGTCGGTGTCGAGATGGTGGGCAGGTTGCGCCGGCGAAACTCCCATTCCTCGCGCACCAGTCGCCCTACTTCCCTCCAATCCCCGCGTTCGAGCGCCGCGCGGACGCCCCGCGCCACCCGAGCGATCTCGGCCAGGTTGCGCCAGACGCGCCAGTCGCCGTTGATGTGGGCCTTGAAGACCTCCCAGTTGTTGATTCCCGACTGCCGCGGTTTGCCGCTATAGCAGAGCACCAGCCGCCGCTCAAGTTCGTCGAGATCCACACGCAGGGCTTCGCGGCGTTCGCTGCCCGGGCGGAGATGGATGGCGCTCGCACCACCAAAGGCCGGCGGATAGTGGTCTTGCGTGCCCGTGGGCACGCGAATGACGATGGCCTCGGCGTCGCGGCTGATGTGGATCCAGTCCTCGAGGCTCAGCCCGCCATGGGTCAGGCGGTCGAGCGCGGCACAAATGGCCACGGCCATTGCGCTTGAGCCACCAATGCCCGCGCCCGCCGGGGCTTCTGAATCCGTCGTGAGCGTTATTCCCATTTTGGGCCGGAAGAACCGTACCAGGTGCGCCAGCAGCGGCAGGCGGTAGCGGCCGCCGCGGTCGAGTGCGTCGAGCGAGGGAAACGACTCCTGGCGGCGCGTGTCGCGCGAGACCAGCGTGATTCGCTTCTGGCGAGGGCTACGCGAGGTCTCGATCACGCAGGAGGCGTAGCGCGTGATCGCGCAGTTCACCGTCATCGCGCCTTCGTGAAAAAGATAGAGCGGCCAGATGTCCAGTGTGCCGCCGGCTAGATCAATGCGAGTGGGCGCCCGCGCTTCGATTCTCAACTTTACTTGCTTCCCTTCTCCCGATAGTCTCACCGGCGCCGCCGCGTGAGCCCAGGCCGGCCTCCCCGCACCCCTCCAAGTGTTCGGAGGAGATCGAACTGGGTGAAGCGACGCAGCTGGCCGAGCCCGCTCGAGCCAAAAGGAACCGCCCGCGAATCATAACAGATGACCGCCCGGAGACAATCCGGAAGGCACGGGGAACTCCGCGTGCTCGAAAAGTTCATTCTGGGATTTGACGGCATGAGCCTCGGCGAGGAACTCGCCGATCTTCTTGAGGAAGGGCTCACAGGTGTGGTCATTTTCAAACGCAACTGGACGAGCCTAAACGGCCTGTATTCTCTCACGCGGGAAATCCGGCGCGCTGCCCGGCGACCGGTGCTGATCGGCATCGACCAAGAAGGCGGCACACGGTTCTCGTTACCGGAGCCCTTCACGCAATGGGCTTCGCCGAGCGAGCTCGGCTTGGTGGGCGACCCGCTCCTCGTCGAGCAGACGGCCGGAGGCATGGCGCGGGAACTGCGTGCTGCGGGCTGCAACCTAAATTTTGCGCCCATGCTTGACCTGCACGTGAATCCCACGAGCTGGGTCACCGAGCACCGAAGCTTCGGCGCCGACCCCTATCAGGTGGCACAACTCGGCGCGGCGTTTATTCGAGGCCTCACCGCTGAACACGTGCTCGCCTGCGCGAAGCATTTTCCGGGTCACGGCGACACGCAAGTGGACCCGCACAAGGACCTGCCCGTCTTCCAAGGCACGGCGGAGCGGCTTAGTCAAGTTGAGCTTGTGCCGTTCACTCGAGCGATTTCAGCCGGTGTGCCGCTCATCATGACCGCCCACATTCTGTTACCACAGATTGATCCCGAGCGACCCGCGTCCCTGTCGCGACGAATGCTCGCCGGGACGCTGCGACAACAACTCGGCTTCCGCGGCGCCATCCTGGCCGATGACTTGGGCATGGGCGCAATCGCGCGACGATGGGGGCCGGGCGAGGCGGCGGTAGACACATTCTTGGCCGAAAGCGACCTGGCCCTGCTTTGCCACAACTGGGCCGCCGTTCGCCCGTCGCTCGACACCGTCGAGGAAGCGTTCCACCGCGGGCGGTTCAACGCGGCCGAATGGCAAGCGAGTCGGGAGCGTATCAAGCAGCTCCTCCCCGAGGCCGGGCCCGGATCGCAGGAACAACCCTCCCTCGACGTCGTGGGATGCGCAGAACATCAAGCTCTTGCGGTTGAGATTCGCAAGAGAGTCGAGGCCTTGCGGAGATAAGCTTTGATTAACTCGAAGCGGCGCGGGCTTTCTCAGCGGACTTCTTTTCGGCTTCCACCTTTTCGTGGGCGAGTTGTGGCTCGAAGCAGCGCCGGCAGCGCGCCTCGTACATTCCCGCGGCACCGACCACGATTAGATCTTCAGATGCCACCAGGCGCTGCGTGTGCACCGCCGGGTTACCGCAGCGCACGCAGATGGCCAGCAGCTTGCTGATCTCCTCAGCAACGGCCAGCAGGCGCGGCATAGGCTCAAACGGCCGGCCAAGAAAATCGGTGTCCAGGCCGCTCACGATCACGCGCTTGCCCATGTCGGCGAGTTTGGTCGAAACCTCAACGAGACCCTCGCCAAGAAACTGCGCTTCATCGATGCCGACCACCTCCGTGCGGGCCTCGACTTTCTCGAGCACCTCCGCGGCCGTGCGCACGTTGTCGGAACCGATGCCCAGACCCGAGTGGGAAACGATCTCGTTATTTGCGTAGCGCTGGTCGATGACGGGCTTGAAAATCTGCACGCGCTGCCGCGCAATCTCGGCGCGCCGCAGCCGCCGGATCAGCTCCTCGCTCTTGCCAGAGAACATCGGGCCGACGATCACCTCGATCCAGCCCCGGTTGCCCTTAACGATGTCCACCGTTCGTTCTCGCTTTCGCTCCTTACGCTAACACAATCGACGGTGAAATTTCAGTCTCTTTGAGTAACGGGAGTCAGGTGTAGATGGCGGCGTTGAAGAAGGGCGCGAAGGCGTTGATGACGGCGACGCGGAAGGCGTCCTGTCGCGTGATGAAGTTGCGCGTCAGGACCCCCCAGGCGCCCTGGGCGTCGCGGATGCCATGGCCGCCTGCGTAGGCATCGATGGCCGTGGCCAGCTCCACGCCGCCCTCAAGCACCTCTCGGGCCAGGGGCGCCGGGATCAGGATGCTGCCCGACTGGCCAAAGGCGTCACGCCCCGCATCGTCCGACACATAGGCCCAATTCTCGAGAAAGACGAGCCGCCGGCCGCCCTCCTCGATGACGTCGAGACCCCCTTCGAGCCCGACAAGATACCGCCAGTCTTGGCGGCCTTCGTGCTTAAGACGTAGAAGCGCCTCAGAGCGCCTCCTGGCCCCGGCCATCAGTTGGGCGCGCGTCACCGGCGTGTGGGCCACACCGCTCGCGACCTGTACGCCCACAACTTCAAACTGCGCGTCGGGATCGAGCTGCGGGCCGAAAACCGTTAAGCCCTCCCACACGGCATTAAGTTTCGGCCGGCGCGTACTCCCCACCGCGACCAGAATCTTTTTCATCAGAAGAGCCCTGTGGAAACCATCGATCGACGGAGATGGACCAGCATGAAACAGAGAAAAAGGAAGAAATCAACACTCCAAGAAGAGGAGCGATGAATCCGTGCCCGAACCCAAGGTTCCTATCCCGGCGAAGCGATGTTCATCGGTGCTCCTTCGCGATCGGCACTCCGCACTCTTTTCCGGCGGGGCACCTTCTTTTCGTGGCCGTAGCGCTTGAGCAGGAACTTCTCGAGCTCGTCGATGGCACCGAACACCTGCTCGGCACAGGCCAGCATCCACCCGCTGATCTGCTCAACAGGAAGCTGCGTAACCAGATACACGGGGATGCCCTTTCGATATGCGGCGGTCACCTCGGCCGGCGTGCCCCCACTTTGTGCCGCAGCATCTTCCCAGTAGCAAATGACGTAGTCGACTTTGTTCTCGATGAGATCCAGATCGAACTGGATGATCTTGCGCACGACCGAGCGGAAGCGCTCCACGTCGGTCTTCTTCCAGGCGCGGAAGTTCGCCACTTCCTCGTCGGTGAGGTTCTTCCTTTCGTCCTCGGCTGGGTCGTACACGCGGTGGCCGAGCGCCTCAGCGAGGAACGGCGCCAGCTTGCGGCGCCAGCGCCGGCCGCCATCGGAGGCGAATTCAATCGGCCCGCAAAGGTACGCCAGCATTAGACTCCTTCGAACCACCGATGACCACAGATCGAAGTTCCTGCGTGCCGCGAGATAAAGACCTCCGGCATCCTCTTCCTCTCGGGAGGCAAAACTCTAGCACGGAGTTCTCTGCCGGGCAAAGAGCCCGAGACAACGAGCTCGAGGACCGAGAACTTTGGGGACGCGCGGCGGGACTTCAATGGAGCGGCCGAGGGGACTCGAACCCCCGCCTACAGCTTGGCAAGCTGTCGTACTACCCCTATACTACGGCCGCTCAACGTACTTCCTTATAGCACGAGCCCGGAGCACGGACAAGCTCGTCCCCCTGCCGCAGTAAGAAAAACACGACTGCGGCTGCTTCCTGCCTGCTCAGAAGCTTCACGTTCGGGAGAAATGGTCGCCGCCTAGACGACCTGCAGGACGCGCGTAGCCTTCACCACCCGCGACTTCTTCTGCCGCTCGGCGAACTTGGCAGCCTTGGCACGGTCAATGTACACTCGCGCGAACTTTTCGCCATCGTGGTAATAGACAGTGACGAGCCAATGCCGGTGCTCGCGCCGCCTGTCTTTTCCCGGCTTAGGTCGTTTTCTTTTCTTCTTCATACGGTCGGGGCGCACGGACTATGGCAACTTAAGCCGCGGGGCGCAAGTATCAAGATAGGAATTAACCGCCCGATACAAAAGTCTGAAAGGGAGCGAGGGATGAAGGAGGTCTCGCCGGTCAGTTTGAAGGGCAGGCGCGGCCGCCCAAGATCCGACCGAGGCAGCCCCAGGGCCCCGGGGAGTGATCGCTCCCTCGGTCACGCTTGAGGTTGAAGGAGAGCGTAAGCCCATAGCTTGCTCTCGATAGCGGAACCCACATACCGGGGTGCTGTGTCTGAGTGGCCAGGCCCACGGCCGTTAACCCGCCGAAGGGTGTAGGACCCAGCAAGACATTCTCCATGGGCTCAAGCGCTTCGAAACACCTCAGTTTAAGGTGCCCGCCTGCGAGTGATGCGAACGATACTCGCGTCTGGACCAGGAACGGTGTCTCGAGGGATTCCGTCAAAGATTGCGCTGCCAAAGCAAGGCTCTGCCTCTGCTTGTCCACCGGAATGCCAGGTGCCAGAATGCTGGATTCGCTTGGGGGTGCCGTTAGAGGCGGAAGTCCGAAGCGCGCTCGAAATGAGGGCACTGTTACCGGGGCGGTGCGCGCCGGCAGACGCAGGTTCTGTGCCGCCGCTGGCAAACACCCTGCCAACAGCAAGGTGGCCACGAGCAACCCTCCTCGCCAGGGCTTCCGCGTTGCGTCAGCTACACCGCTACTCATCCTCTTCGAGCCTAAGTGATCGCGTGGGAAAGCCAATGGGACGGTGGTACCGATTTAGTACAGGTGGCCAACAGGTGGTGCGCTCGATGCTCGGCGAGGAGGCCAAATTGGCCGTGGCTTGGGCGCAACGGCGATCCAGCTTGGGGAAAAATCGTGGTGGCTCCATGCAACGTTTCCTCCGCCATCTCGTCTAATGAAGAGATGTTCGAAAGCAGCACCCGAGCAGGTTGGCGATGACGATGCCGAGTGTGGGGGGAACACCGATCAAGAACAGATGAAACATTTTCAGCCGGCCTGCGTTTCAATGGATGTGAGGGTTTTGAAGCAGGAAAGCGAGGAGCCATGGTCTTGCGGATGAACCAGCAGCTGGAGATTGAGGACCTGCGGAACCACTCCGTGGAAACGGTCGAGAGGCTGCGCCACTTGCTCGCTTCCGGGGCACCGGTGCGGCCCGATCCAAATCGCGAAAACTTCTACGAGATCTCGAACTGCACGCAGGTTTTTTACATCCACATCGCACCGTCGAACGGAAAGGTTTGGCTGCTCGCCACCTGGCTTAAGGACGGACAGCCGGCACTCTCAAACGCGGCTACCGTCGATCGCCCAGCCTAACCTCCTCTTGTTCTGGGGGTGGATTCCTTCGTCGAAGGACACCCATTGCTGGTGTGTCCGGGCGCGCGCCAGGAGAGATTCGATTCAACTTCGCCGAGCGGGGGAAAGAAATCGCGCGAGCATAAGGTGCGTGGGCCAGTAAACGATCCCCAGGAATCCAGCGAAAATGATGCCCACATGGAGCGGCGCTGGCCCCCACGATCGGTGGAAGAGCGGGTCGCGGTAGGCGTAGTTGAGGTTCAGTGCCGGGCTGAACAGGCGGGAGACTCCCAGCAGGACCACCGCGATCGCGGACTCGAGCAGCAGCCCGCGACGATCATACCCAACGCGGCTGAGCGCCCAGAGCAACAGCACGGGAAGTAGGACGTGGAAGAGCGAAAGCAGCCGGACCCACAGGGGAAAGCGCGCGTCCCACATGTACTCGGTGCCGCCGAACAGGTGCCGGCCAAAGAGCAGCCGCCAGCCGATGTCGAGGCACCAGGCCAGATCAGCGAGCAGTGAACCAATGGCCTGGCTCGAAAGGAGAAGGGCGCTGCCGCGCCAGAGGCCCAGGGCGGTCAGGAGGATGGCGATGTCGCAGAGATGGAAGAAGTTGCGCCACCCCCAGACCGTCCAATAGGCGGGGATCCACACGGCCAGCCACAGTACGGCCGCCCATCGCAGCCAAGGAAAAGCGGCAGTCATCGAAGCACACACGATTTTGGTCGCGGCGCTTCCTCTCATACACGGATATCGAACCCGCGGGAAGGCAAAACTTGTGGTGCGACTCCGGGCGGCCCGCCTGCTTGACGTTCGATAGAATGTCTACCTGTCAGTGGTCGCGGGCAGAACTGCCCCGGCCCTGTGGTGTCCCCTTCTCTGCCCAAACCTTTGACCGGTCCTGAGATTTCCTCTCGGCCCGGCGCAGCAAATCCTCGAATTCTCGATCCAGGCGAGTCTTAGTCTTATCGGAAACACGGGATTGCCCCTTGCTCGACATATAGCTCCCCCTGTTCTCACGAACCCGCTGGGCTGAAGGAAACTCTGAGGGCTTCTGTTAGGTGGGCTGATCCATTCGCTTAGATGTTGACAAGACAGGTCAGGGTTGGCAAAGCCGCGGGGCTTGCGGGGGAACGTTCAGGCGAAACAAGAGATCCGAACCTAGTTGGGGAGTGCTACGGCTCGCTCCCGGTGCGGGGTGGTGCGCTGAACGCGGGCCTGGAGGCGATCCAGATAGAGATACATGACCGGCGTGGTGAAGAGGGTCAGCATCTGGCTCAAGATCAGACCGCCGACGATGGTGATGCCGAGGGGCCGCCGGAGCTCCGACCCCGTGCCGCCGCCGAGGGCAAGCGGGAGAGCTCCGAACAGAGCCGCCATCGTGGTCATCATGATCGGACGGAAGCGCAGTAAACAGGCCTGATAGATAGCCTCGACCGGAGACCTTTCTTCCAACCGTTCCGCCTGCACGGCGAAGTCAATCATCAGAATGGCATTTTTCTTCACAATGCCGATGAGAAGAATAATGCCAATCAGCCCCATGACGTTCAGGTCAGTTTTGAACAGCAGGAGCGCAAACAGGGCGCCGACACCCGCGGAAGGCAGCGTGGAAAGAATCGTGATGGGGTGAATGTAGCTTTCGTAGAGCACGCCGAGCACGATGTAGACCGCCCCGAGCGCAGTTAGGATCAGAATCGGCTCCGAAGCGAGCGAATCTTGGAAGGCCTGCGCCGTGCCGGAGAACTTGGCGTGGACATTGGCGGGCAGGCCGATCTCGCGTTCGCCAGCGCGAATGTCACGCACGGCATCGCCGAGCGACGCTCCCGGCGCAAGATTGAAAGAGAGAGTGATCGACGGGAACTGCCCCTGGTGGTTTACGGTCAGCGAAGTGTTGGTCGCTTGATAGCGTGCCACGGCGCTAAGCGGGATGAGTTTTCCGGTACTGGACGGAAGGTAAATCTCCTTGAGTCCGTCCGGATTCTGTCGGAATTCAGGCAAAACTTCCAATACGACATGATATTGGTTGAGCCCCTTGTAGATATTGGAGACCTGCCGCTGGCCGAAGGCGTCGTTCAGCGTATCGTCAATGGCCTGAAAGGAAAGGCCCAGGCGTGCGGCGGTATCGCGGTCCACGACGAGAGTCGTCTGCAGGCCGTGGGTTTGCTGGTCGCTGTTGACGTCCCGCAATTCCGGAATCTTGCTAAGTCGCTGAAGCAAAAGGGGTGCCCAATAGTTCAGGTCGCGGAGGTGGTCTGCCTGGATGGTGTATTGAAACTGCGCCGCCCCTGGGCGTCCGCCCACACGGACATCCTGGACGGTCTGCAGGTAGAGCGTGGCGCCCGGAATGTGCGCCAGCTTGCCGCGCAGCCGGGCAATCACGCGGTCGGCGCTGAGCTTGCGCTGCTCGATGGGCTTGAGCTGCACAAACATGGTCGCGGTGTTCGTGCCACCACGCCCTCCGCCGGTGAACGATGTGACCGTATCCACGGCCGGGTCTTCCTGAACGATCTTCACAAACTCCTGCATCTTCGCGACCATTGCGGCGAAGGAGACGTCCTGATCCGCCTGGATCTGTCCGGTCAGGCGCCCCGTGTCTTGCTGCGGAAAGAATCCCTTGGGCACCACGACGTAGAGATAGACGTTGACGCAAACGGTCAGGATGGTGATCGCGAGAACCAGGGGCTGATGCCGCAAGACCCATCGTAGGCAGAGGTCATAGCTATGGAGCAAGCGCTTAAAGGCACGTTCGGCGAAGCGGTAAGCCACGCCATGGTCGCGACCCTCATGGCGCAGAAACCTTGCACACATCATCGGCGTAGTCGTCAGCGAGACGACGAGAGAAACGCCGATGGCGGCGCTCAGCGTCACCGCAAACTCTCGGAAGAGCCGGCCGATGATGCCACCCATCAGCAGAATCGGGATGAACACCGCGACCAGCGACGTGCTCATCGAGAGCACGGTGAATCCGATCTCGCGTGCGCCTTCGATCGCTGCTTGGAAGGGCCGCATGCCCGATTCGAGGTGGCGCGCAATGTTTTCGATGACCACGATTGCGTCGTCCACCACAAAGCCTGTGGAAACGGTAAGCGCCATCAACGACAGGTTGTCCAAGCTGTAGCCCAGGAGATACATCACGCCGAACGTGCCCACCAGGGACAGCGGAACGGCCACACTGGGAATCACCGTGGCCCAGACATTGCGCAGAAAGGCAAAGACGACCAACACCACCAAGGTCACCGAAAACAGCAGCGTGAGCTCTACATCGCGGATCGAAGCACGGATGGTCGTGGTGCGGTCGAGGATGACGCCGAGGTGGATGGAAGGAGAAATGGAAGCCTGCAACTGTGGGAGCAAGGCGCGGACGCGATCCACGGTCTCAATGATGTTCGCGCCGGGCTGGCGGTACACAACCAGGACCACGGCTGGCCGCCCGTTCGAAAGACCCGCAGTGCGCATGTCTTCGACGGAATCCAGGACATTGGCCACGTCGCCGAGACGGACCGCCGCGCCCTGATGCCAGGTGAGGATGAGCGGACGGTATTCCCGCGCGGTGAAGAGTTGATCGGTGGCGGCCACGCCCCAAGCTCGCTCGCGTTCAGCGAGCTCGCCCTTGGGCCG
>DATFXF010000037.1:0-11757 GCA_035258565.1 Candidatus Acidiferrales bacterium | reverse complement strand
CCCCGCCGCTACCTTCTTGCCCTCATCGATCAGGTCGTGGAGCAACCGGCCCAGGTCGGCAAACTCGTCCTCGTCCGCAAACAGCGAGCAGTGCGGCAGCTCGGTCAGCGCGGCCACGGAGTTGACCGCGGCATTGAAGATCAACTTCGACCACTGCGCCGGCCGTGCGTCCTCGAGCGCTTCTGCCTTCAGGCCACCGGCCACGATCAACTCGGCTGCCTCCTGGACGAGTCGAAAAGGCGTGTGCGTGGGCTCGAAGGGCCCGAGCCAGGTGGCCGTGTCCAGTTCGAGCTGCACGTGGGTGTCGCTGTGGCGCGAGCCGCTCATGAACGTGGTCCCTCGAATGACGTAGCCGCCGGTCTCCTCGGCAATCACCTCCTCGCAGCCCAAACCGTTTTGGGCCGAGAGCACCGCCCCCTCCTGAAACAGGTGCGCAACCGGACGGATGGCGGCCGCGGTCTGCGTGGCTTTGGTCGAGACAATGCCGAGATCAAACTTGGGCAGCTTGCCGGCGTCGGTTGCACCCCGGACTCGGGCAGTGAACTCGCGCTTGCCCGAAACCCTCAACCCTTGCTCGTTCAGGGCCTGGGCATGCTCGGGTCGGCGCACAAAGGCGTACACGTCGGCCACGCGCGCGAGGTGGGCGGCATAGAGGCTCCCGATGGCCCCGCAACCGATGATGCAGACGCGCTTGGCCATAGGCTGGCCGGTCCCCGTCACCGGGCCGCCACTCGCGCCGGGAGCCGCCGCAGGACCTTCACGGTCTCATCTCGCGGACCTGTCGACGCGCGTTCCATGGCCTGGAAGATGCTGTCCGCGTCGTTGTGCGAGTCGGTGATGATAATTCCGCTCGAATAGAGAGCATCCTGAAGTGCCGCGCTGATGGTGTGCAGCGGAGCTGCTCCACCCTCGCCCATGCCTTTGGCACCGTTGTAGGTGAACGGGGAAGGGCTCTCCAGGTGGCCGTAGAGGATGGCGGGCATGTTCAGGGCGGTGATGGGAGTATAGTCGCTGAAGGTGGCGGTGAGCATGTTGCCGGCCGGGTCATACACGCAGCTCTCCATCAGAGCCGCTCCGATTCCGTGGGCCGTGGCCCCGTGCACTTGGCCCTCGACAATGGTGGGGTTGATCACTCGCCCGCAGTCGTCCACCGCCGCATAGGCCAGGATCTTGGGCTGGTTTGTCTGCCGGTCAACCTCGACGACAGCAATATGCAACTGGGCGGCATAGGTGAGCGTCAGATTCCCGTACTTCCGCTTGATGTCCGGCACCTCGAACGGCGGCCGGTAGATGTAGCGGCAGTTGAGGGTGACCTCCAGGTCTTTGGGGAGTTCCGCATTGTTGACATTCACGAGATTGGCGAGGCGCCAGTAAGGAACCGCTTTTTTCATTCCTTTGACGCGCACCTCCGGCCCCTGCTCCCCCATGCCGAACTCGAGCCGGTCCTCACGCGCGTCGAGTGCGAAGGCGGCCAGCTGTTTCATCTCCGCTCGGAGCTTCTGCGCGGCACCGTGAACTGCGGAGAGCCCGGTAACCGCAAACTGGCTGGCATAGGTTCCCGAATGGCCGGTATGGCAGTTGCGCTCGGTGTCAAACCCCGGCCGAACGGTGACCAGGTCCGGAGGCACTTGGAAGACATCGGCGACGACTTGTGCGGCGGTCGTCTCGTGGCCTTGCCCTTGCGGCACCGAGCCGATGCTGACCACGAGGTTGCCATCAATGTCCAGCTTGACGGTGGCCACCTCCGACTGGCCCGAAAATGGCGCCTCCGGGTTGATAATGCGCGATTGCCCGAAGTTATTCGTACCAGAGTCGAGCGTAGTCCCGACCCCGATACCCACCAGACGTCCTTCCTGGCGCATCTGGCGCTTTCTCTTCTGCCACTTCTCCCAGCCGATGCACTTCTGGGCCATGTCCAGCATCTTGGCGTAATCGCCGGAATCGTAAATGCAGCCGTTCGGGGTCGTGTAGGGGAACTCCTCGGCGCGGATGTAGTTTCGCCTCCGCATCTCGTCAGCGGCAAGACCAAGCTCGTGCCCCGAGATGTCCAGCACGCGCTCGAGGAACCACAGGTGCTGCATCCGCGAATAGCCGCGGTTCGGCCCCACCGGGCATTTGTTGGTGACCACTTGGCTGAAATGGAATCGCGCGTTTTTGAAGCGATAGGGGCCGGGCAGGACTTGGGACCAGATCACGCAACCGAGCGGCTCATAGCGAGGATAGGCGCCGCAGTCATCGATGTGGCGCGAGGTGATGGCGGTAATCGAACCGTTCTTGTCGAGCGCCACGCGCGTGTCCAAAAACGTCCTTTCGTTGCCGTGGGCGCTGGCGGTCATGTGCTCGGAACGTGTCTCCGTCCACTTGACCGGACGGCCGCCCACCTTGCGGGAGGCCAGCGCGCATAGGGCCATATAGGGATAGTTCGTAATCTTGATCCCGAAACTTCCCCCGATGTCGTGCGTCTGGACTCGGATCTGGTCGATGCGAACGCCGAGTGAGGGCGCGAGAAACAGGATGGCGAAGGCGGGAAATGAGTTGTTGCACCAGAAATTGATGCGGTTGTCCTTTAGGTCCCAGCGGCCGATCACCACGTTGTTCTCGAGCGGCGTGCTCGAGAAACGATGGAAATGCAGCCGGTCGATCTCGACGATGTAGGCAGCCTTGTCAAACGCCTTCTCGACGTTGCCGTACTCGAAAACATCTTGCCAGATGCAATTCGTGCCCGCGGCCTCGTGAAGCAGGCTGCGGTTGGCCAGAGCGGTGTCGGCGTCGAGAACCGGCTCAAGCATCTGGTAGTCGACCTTAACCAGTTCGGCCGCGTCTTCAGCTGCCATCCGGGACTCGGCCACGACCCCGGCGACCGGCTCACCTTGGAAGCGCACCTTCTCTACCGCCATGGGGTAGTCCACAATCTTGGAGCCAGCACCCGGCCCAAGTTCGATGAAGGGCTTCACCTGCTGGGCCACCTCGCGACCGGTGAGTACCGCCACCACACCCGGTGCTTCCTTCGCCGCCGTTACGTCAATGGCCTCGATTCTTGCGTGGGCATAGGGGCTGCGTGCCAGCCATAGGTACAAGATCCCCTGCATCTTGAAGTCGTCGGTGAATTTGCCCTGCCCGCGGATCAGTCGAGCCGCTTCCCTCGGGGGCACAGACTGGCCGACCCAGTGTTCGGAGGCACGGTTGCCTTCCTGGCCCCTTCTCCTCACGCCCGATCTCCTTTTCCCCATAGGTGCCTTTGGGCGGATTACGCGAGTGCCTCTTGCAATCCCGCGATCAACTTCTGAACGTTCTTCTTGGCCAGCGGCTCAAGCAGCCCCCCGGCAACTGAAATGATCCCTCCGAACAGTTGCGCTTCGCCTTTCCAGGTCACGAGCGTTCCCGCGCCATCGTCTTCGAGGTCGAACGCGGCGGTGAAATTCACCGAGCCCCCGGGAACACTTCCTTTCCCTTGATAGAGCGCACGCCGGGGGGCCTCCGCTTCGACCAACTGGAGATGGACCCTCGCCGTGCCCCGGATATGTGCAATCCCCACCTTTACATGCACGGTCGAGTGGCCCTCGTCCGCGACCGTCAAACGCTCGAAATCGGGCAGCAAAGGTGCAAAGCGATCCGGGTCGATCAGAAAATGGTAGACCTCGTCCCGCTTTCGGTGGACTCGGAATTCACCTCCAAAGGTGATGCTCATTCTTGTTTATTTCCCCATGCTTTGAGCGGCGGCTTGAATCGCTTTCAGGATATTCTGGTAGCCCGTGCAGCGGCAGGTGTTCCCGGCAATCGCTTTGCGGATCTGTGGCTCGGTCGGGTGCGGGTTCCTGGCCAGGAGATGATAGGCCGAGAGCAGCAGGCCTGGGGTGCAGTAGCCACATTGCAGCCCGTAGTGATCGGCGAAGGCCTGCTGGAGCGGATGCAAGTGGCCGTCCTGCTCGAGGCCCTCGACCGTCAGTACCTCACCCTGATCAGCCTGCACGGCAAAGACAGTGCAGGATTTTACACTCGCTCCGTTCAGCAGGACCGTACATGCACCGCAGTAGGACGTATCGCAGCCGATGTGCGTGCCGGTCAGGTCGAGCTCTTCCCGGAGAAAGTCCACCAGCAGCAGCCGAGGTTCCACTTCGCGCGGGTAGCTCTTCCCGTTCACGGTCACGCGAATGGGCACGCGTTCGATTGTTTCAGACATAGAGGTGACTCGCCTCCACGCGCTTCCCGCGGCTGCGCTCGAGGGCTATCCCGATCGCCCGCTCCACCAATACGCCCACCAGCGCACGCTTGTACTCTTGGGAGCCTCGCCGGTCCGATTGCGGCTCGGCAGCCGCGCGCGCTGCCTCTCGAGCTGCCTCGATGGATTTCTTTGTGCATGCGCGTCCCCGCAGGCCTGCTTCAGCCTCGGTGGCGCGAATCGCGGTGAGTCCCACGGCTCCCAGCACAATCTGCGCATCCGTGCAGATGTCCTTGTCCTCCACGGTCAAGTGCACAGCCACGCTGGCCGTGGCATACACCGGGGCGCAGCGCTTGAACGCCAGGTAGGCCCCGCCGCTATTCTTCGGAGGGGTCGGGAACACGACCTCGCTCACCAGCTCCGCCGGACCGAGCGCCGTCGTGTAGGCGTCCTCAATAAACTTGGAAAGCGGGATGGTGCGTTCGCCCTTCGGCCCTACGCAGCGAACCGCGGCGGAAAGAGTAAGCAGGACCGGTGCCCAGTCGCCACTCGGGTCGGCCTCAGCCAGCGAGCCGACCAGGGTTCCCCGGTTGCGGACTTGCACGTCGGCAATGCCCGAAGCGCAGTCGTGGAGAATCGGAATCTGCTGGGCCACGGGGGAGGATTCGATCTCTGCATGCCGCGTCAGCGCACCACATCGAATCTCGCTGCCCTCTTGCTTGACATAAGAAAGTCCGGGCACAAAATTCAGATCCACCAGGTGGCCGGGGCTGGCCAGCCGAAGTTTCATGAGCGGGATCAGGCTCTGGCCCCCAGCCAGTACTTTCGCTTCCTCGCCCAACTCCACCAGCAGGGAGGAAGCCTGCCCCAACGATCTTGCGCGATGGTAGTGGAATGCTCGAGGGTACATGATTGGTTTCCCCCTGGGACACCCATGCAGTGGCCGCTAGGTTCGGGACCCTTCAGGCAGCAGAAGCTTATCAGAGGTGGCTGATTTTTCAAGAACCTGCAAGGAGATACTCGATCTCGTCGAGGTAGGAAAATGCTGGTCGGGCGGTCTCCTCCCTGGAGGACGCCGCTCGTGCCGTTACCCTTCTCGAGATCGTGCATCTGATGGATAAAACAAGCATCCTTGGTGTCCGCGGAGGAGGAACACGCCATGGCGAAATGGAGATTCGAGCCGGGCCACACCGCCGCTGAATTCAGCGTTCGGCACATGATGGGGACGTACGTGCGCGGCCATTTCAAAAACATCCATGGCACTCTCGAATTCGATCCGGAGCACCCGGAGAATGGCGCGGTGGGAGTCACGATCGATGCCGCAGGGCTGTGGTCGGGTGAGCCCGAACGGGATGCACACTTGCGCAGCGCGGATTTTCTGGACGTCGAACGCCATAAGAGGATCAACTTCAAGAGCACGCGCGTCGAACCCACGGCGCGCAATGAATACAAGGTCACCGGGGACCTCACCATCCGCGGCGTGAGCCGCCCGGTAACCCTCGACGTGCGCTACATGGGGAAGAGCCGATCACCATTCGACGATACGCGCGCTGGGTTTGTCGCCGAGGGAAGGATCAACCGGCACGACTGGAACGTCAATTGGAATTCGGACATGAAAGACGGCGGCGTGGTGGTGGGCGGCGACGTCCTCCTCCGGATCGATGCCGAAGCGATTCTCGAGTCCGCCTAACTCCGACGCGCAGCAGTCCCAGGGTTCTGCGGGAGGAAGCCCGATCCTCAGATCTTGAGGAAGGCGTGCCTGCGATAGAGCAGCCAGGTCAGGAAGAGCCAGAGCAGCACATAGAAGATCGCGAACAGAAGCGAGGCATTGATCGGGCTGGCCAGGGACTCAAAGAACCTGTCGTAGACGTAGGAATGCCAGGTGACCGCGTTGCCAGTGGCATCTCTCACCTTGAAAATCACGCTGGCCTTGGCAAGCAAGCTCGAAAGTGAAAATACGAAAATCGAGTTGGTGCCGTAGATCAGAAATGGCACGGCCCACCGGCGGTAGCCTTTGATGTCCACCAGCCAGTAGCACATGCCCAGTAAGACCATCGCGAACCCGCCCATGAAAATTACATAGGTGCTGGTCCACAGGTTCTTGTTGATGGGGAAGAACCGAGCAAGCAGCTCCCCGAGCACCATTCCCGCGGAGCCCATCACCAGCAGGCCCGCAGCCTTGCGTTGCGGCGCAAGCCCGGAGCGCATCCAGCAGCCCGCCAGCACGCCAACGAGCACGGTTCCGATTGCCGGCAGCGTGCTCAGAATGCCTTCCGGGTCCCAAGTCTTGCTCTGGGACCACAGGTGGCCCGCCATCACCTGGCGATCAATGTACGCGCCGAGATTGCCCTCCGGGTCGAGCCGGCCGACACCGTAGCCCGGCACGGGCACAAACGTCAGGAGCGTCCAGTAGCCCACCAGCAGCACAAAGAGTACGGAGACAGCGGGCGCGATCCGTTGGCTGCCGTGCGCGGAGCCTGCGGGGCGCCGCGTTGCCAGCGCGATGAGTCCCCCAACGAAATAGCAGACGGCAATTCGTTGGAGCACGCCGGGGATGCGAATCCTCGAAAGGTGAAAGTACGGGAAGCCGTTCAGGAACAGCCCGATGGCGAAGATGATCGCGCTGCGCCGCAGGACGTGCAGCGCGAGCTGCGCGCGCGTCGCCCCACGCTCGATGCGCGCCGCAAACGAAAACATCATCGAGACACCCACGATAAAGAGAAAAAACGGAAAGATCGTGTCCGTGGGTGTCCAGCCGTTCCATGCCGCGTGCTCGAGCGGCCAGTAGATGTGGCTCCAGCTCCCCGGGTTGTTCACCAGGATCATCCCGGCGATGGTCATGCCGCGGAAGACGTCGAGCGACACCAGGCGCGCAGCTGCGACTGCCGTCGCCGAAACCTTCCGCGGCAGTGCCTGGGTGATCGTCTCCGTGGAAGCGATGAAAGACCCTCCCATTCGAGCGATACTACCGCAGCACCCCACCCGCCGCAACGACTGGACCGCTCCGCGCTACCCGGCAGCGCTCGCCGGTGGACCCTCCCCGAGCTCGTCAAGCGCGGCGGACAACCGTTCGAGGCCCCCGGCGACGGTCTGCGTTTCGCCGCTGACACCCACACGGAAGTGTTCTGGCATCTCGAAGAACTTCCCCGGCACAACGGAAGTTTCGTACTTCTCCCGCAGCAACTTCGAGAAGGTTTCGACGCTGCCGCACAGCAGGCGCGGGAAGACCGTCGTTCCCGCTTGGGTGCGCACCGCGTGGAGGTCCGGGCGTGAGTCCAGGAAACGATCGAGCAGCCCGCGATTCGCTTCGAGCAGCGCCCGGGCGCGAGCGGCAATGCGGCCGAGATGATCGAGCGCAATGACGCTCAACCGCTCGGCGGCGTGCGCCGGGATGACACCGTAGAGGTCGTTCAGTCGCCACACGCGTCGGGCCAGCTCCGGCTCGGCCAGCACCCAGCCGCAGCGCAGGCCGCTCAGCCCATAGGCTTTCGTGAGGCTACTCGTCGAGATGAAGTGACCGCCGAGATGGAAGGCGGAGCGCGGCGCTTGCTCGAACGCCGTATCCAGGTAAACCTCATCGACGAGCACCCGCGCGCCCACGCTCCCGGCGATTTCGCCGACCTGCCGCAAGATGCTCTCCTCGGTCAGCGCGCCGCTCGGATTGTGCAGGTTCGTAAGCACGATGAGTCGCGTCCGCGGGGTGACTTGGCGCTCGACCTCGCGCGGCTCCACGCAGAACCCCTTCTCGAAGGGCCGTGAGAATCGTCGAATCTCCGCGCCCAGGTACCGCGCCGTGCTCACCAGTAGTTCGTAGGTCGGATGCTCCACCAGCACCTCATCGCCGGGGTCGAACGCCGCGGCCATGGCCAGATGATTCGCCATCGAGGTGCCTGCGGCAGCGACCACGCACTCGACCGGCAGGCCGCATTTCATGGCCAGACGACGTTCGAGCGGCTCGTAACCGTAGGCGCTCGCGCCGGTCAGTTCTAAGTCTTCGAGCCGCACCGGAAGCTCCCGCAGCGGGTAATTAGCCACGCCGCTCACGGCTAGGTTGTAGCGCGCAGGGGCGCAAAGCTTGGCCCACTCCATATACGCTGAGCTCATCTTGCTCCGCGGAGGTTTCATCCTGTATTCATCCTTCGCGAATGCCGCCACCTCCACAGGAAGTAGACGGGAACACCGGTCAGAACCAAGGCCAGCGCCGGTGCGGCGTGCCGCGGATACTTGAACAGGGTGTTGACCACAAACAGCCACGACACGCCGACGAACAAGAGCGTTGTGACGGGATGGCCGGGCACCCGATACGCTACCCGATGCTCGGCGCCCCGCACCGGCTGCCCGGTCGTGCCGCCTGCCGATCCCACACGGTGCGCTTCTCGGCGGCGAAACACAAAGAGGCACGTCGCCGTCAGGCCAAAAAACAGCCAATCAATGGACTCGGTATAACTGAGAATCTGCTCGTAGCGGCCCCAAAGCGCAATCACAATGGTCCAGCCACCTTCGAGAAGAATCGCCACTACCGGCACGCGCGTGCGTGGGCTGACCCAGGCCAGGCTCGAGAACAACAGGCCGTCTTCGGCCATCGCAAAGTAGACGCGCGGCGCGGTGAGGATGGACTGGCTCAGAAAGCCCAGAGTCGAGAGCGCAATGCCGGCGGCGATGAAGGTTGCTCCCTTCTTGCCGAGCGCGAGCCGCATGATCTCGGAGGCGGGCGCGGACGTCGCGGCCAGCCCCTGCGCGCCCAGCGCGCGGGCGCAAACGAGGTTGACGGCTAGATACAGCACGATTACACCCCCGACTCCCAGTAGCAGCCCGCGCGGAAGGTTCTTGCGTGGCTCGCGCACCTCGCCAGCGATGAAGTTGGCCGTCTGCCAGCCGCCGTAGGCGAACAGCACCGGCACCATTGCTGAGCCCAGCGAGGCCACGAAATCAAGCGACACCGGCCGATCGAGCACCGGGCCGAACGTCGCGCTCGAAGTCCCCAAAAGCAGCCAGCCACAGGCTACCAGCGCGGCGAGAGCCATGATCTTCATGATCATCAATACGCTCTGGAGCGCACTTCCGGCCCGCACTCCTAGGCAATTAATGAGCGTGAGCACGACCAGTGCCGCGGTGGCGATGGTTCGATCGGAGAGGGATGCGCCGGTAAGTTCCACGAAATAGCGCGCGAAGGTCAAGGCCACGGCAGCCATCCCCCCGGTCTCGATCACGAGCAGCAGGGCCCAGCCATAGAGGAACGCCACCGCCGGATGGTATGCCTCCCGGAGGTAGGCGTATTGGCCACCTACCAGCGGCAGGCGCGCGGCGAGTTCAGCGTAAATGAAGGCGCCGGCCAACGCGATCAGCCCACCCAGCACCCATACCCCGAGGATCAACAGGGGCGTGTGCACCTGACGGGCGACCACGGAAGGATTCATGAAGATGCCCGCGCCAACAATCCCGCCCATTACCACCATCGTCGCGTCGAACAACCCGAGCTTCCGCGCCAGGCCGGGCGCCACATGCGGCAGCGGGGCGCGGTGGTTTTGAGAGACGGGCATGGTCGCGGGCGATTCCGGCTGCGATGGGGGCGTACTCTACCACCTCGGCAGGCGACCAAGAGAACTGAAAATGTGCTGCGGACTTTATTGTGGGGAGCTGCCCGGGCCCCTCATCTGGATTCCAATCACCTCGCCGGAGACGATCAGCTCCACGCGGCGGTTGCGCGCCCGGCCGGCGGCAGTGTCGTTCTCGGCCACCGGCTGAGTCTTGCCGAACCCTCGGGCGACGACTGAATTCATCGGAATCCCTTGCGAGACAAGGTAATCGCGCACCGTCGCGGCCCGCCTTTCCGAGAGCAGTTGGTTGAACTCGTCGCTCCCCACACTATCGGTGTGGCCCTCAACCTCTAGCTTCAATCCCGGATGCGACAGAACGATGCCAGACACCTTGGCCAGCCGTTCTCGGGCCAGTGGCTTCAAGGTGTATTTGCCCGTGTCAAACAGAACGTCGGCTATGTTCACCACCAGGCCGCGAGGGGTCTCGCGCGTCTCAAGAATCATGTTCAATTGCTGAAGGATCTGGGCGCGAAGCGCGGCCTTCTCTTGCTCCGCTTTCAGCCGCGCACCTTCTGCCGCTTCCGCCTCGCGGCGCGCCTTCTCCGCTTCCGCCTGGGCGTTCTGCTGCTGGGCCTGGGCAGCCGCCCGTTCGGCCTCGGCACGGGCGCGGCGCTCCGCTTCGGCACGTTGCTCGGCCTCGGCGCGGGCGCGGCGCTCCGCTTCGGCATGTTGCTCGGCCTCGGCGCGGGCGCGGAGGTCAGCTTCGGCGCGTTGCTCGGCCTCCGCCTGTGTCCGGCGTTGCACCTCGGCCTCGGCCTCCGCCTTGGCGCGGGCCTCGCGTTCCGCCGCTGCCTGGCGCTCCTTCGCCAGCCGCTCCTGCTCCTGGCGCTTTAGGGCAATCATGCGCGCGTCCTCGGCCGTCTGTGCCGCCTCACGCGCGGTCATGGCCACCGACTTCTTGTTTGCTTTGCGCGCCTGGGCTGACTCCGCCTGCCCGAGGAGTTGCTTGGCTTTGTCGAAACTCTCTGGCGCGTAGCGATCGGCGCCGGCGCCGCGGGCAATCTCCACGGCGTTCCGCGCCTCGTAGAGCTCCAGCGGAATCTTGGGGTCCATGGCCGCCCGCGGGATGGAGGCCGGATTTACGTTCAGCGTGTACTGGCCGCGCTTGAGGAGCTCATACTTCGCGTCGATCTCCTCGACTTGCCCGAGCGTATCTTTCCGCACCACATTTTCCAGGACAACAGCGTCACTCGGCTGGGTCACGGCGAAATAGGGCTCCGCCGTGACAATCATGGCAAAGGCTTGCAATTCGGTGGTGGCGCTGAGCTTGCTCTTCGAGCCACTGAGCAGCACCTCACCGAGATTCGTGGAGCGGCCCTCCGGCGTGATGGCCCACAACACATAGGTTAAATACTCGGGGCCGAACTGGCTGGCGGGTTCGAGATGGTCGAACTGGGCCTCCACCCCGATCGCGCCGCGCTGGCTCTCGACCCGGGCTTCTCCGCGGGCCTCGGGGAGCAGCGCAGTGCCGCGGAAATCCACCTTGGTGGCTCCGCTGCGGTGGCGGTAGTTGATCGCCTTGGTGCTGCGCGCCACCACGGTGAAACGGTAGAGCGGCGTGGGCTCTTTTTGTTCGGTCGGCGGGGTCTGCGCCAACACGCTCCCCACGCTGACTAACATGACAAGCAGCCTAGCGCATTTCATCTCCGTCTCTCCTTCTTCATCTGGTTCAAGTAAGCGGGGCAACCTCAGCCGGGGAATTCCGGCCATCCCCCGGAGCTTAGCACCAGGGGCTCCTACCGGCATTCTTACTTTGCGTCTGGCTGTGATCTCGTAAACAGGCGGGGTCGCTCTCGGACCGACAGTCGAGCGGCATTAGATGTTTGTGGCCGCTCGCCTCGTGAACCGGGAACTAACCTCCGCGCGCAGCGGGAACAGCAGAATCTGCCAAACCTGGGTCTTGCGCGCACGGAATGCTCCTGCGCTCGAGAGCAAATAGTATCTCCACATCCGGTAGAACCGCTCGCCGTACTGCGCCTTGAGCCGATCCCAGTGCGCATG
>DATFXF010000036.1:0-3051 GCA_035258565.1 Candidatus Acidiferrales bacterium | reverse complement strand
CTTCTGCTCGTGCGCACGATTCGATGGCCGTCCTGCACTGCGGTGCTGCAGACCCGCGGCCCCTTCCTCCCGATACCGCTTCCACAGCCGCTTCGCCTGCCGGTAGCTCACGCGCATCAGCCGGCCTGCATCCACCAACCGTAGCTGTTTGCTCCGCACCCGTGCCAGCACCTCCACCCTTCCCAACTCCCTCTTGCTCATCGCCGTCCGCCCCAATCTGACCTCCTTTCGAAGGTCCTATTAAGGGGACATTTCTATTGAGGACAAGAGGGGACATTATCATCGAGGTTCAACACTGCAGATCGCTTTGGCCACGGTTGGGTGACAAGCGCGGCTCGTTTGGCAGTTCCGCTGTCTGTCGTACAACGCGGATCTCCGCGAGGATTTCGTGCATTTTCGCGGTCGATGCGGCGGAGAAGCCCATTCGGCAGACTGGATGGCGGGGAACAGACATTCGAACTGGCGGTCCGGTTTCGAAACCGGACTGCGGGAACGCCTTCCGGAGAAAACTCGGCCCAATTGAGCAGTACGGCGAAAAAGCTCATTCTCTGCAGTCCGGTTTCGCGTGGCACACCGCGAATTTTAGGCCGGAATTGGCCCATTCTTGCATTCGTCGCAGTGGAGAAGGCAACTCAGCAGACTGGATGGCGGAGGGCACAACAGGGAAAAATCAGGGGGAATTTGCTGGCTTTGGGAGACCCGTGGTCGGCGCAAGCCCCACTTCAAGGCCGACTTCCGGGCAATTGATTAGTTTCCGACACTGTTTGGAACAGGGAATTAACAGGCGCAAAACAGGGATTGCAGCCTTCTGAGCAGGAGTATCCGCAGGAGTGCGGGGGATCGCGGCATCGAACACCGTAGTCCCCTGGATGACCGTCATCGGGACCTGCTCCCGCTGGCTGGCAAGAGCGTGCAACCCAAGTGCCGGCCCCCGGTCCAGACCTCGTCGATCAGGGCCTTTAGTGGCTACAAAAAGCCCACTTCTCAGTTGAAAGATACCCAAGATGTGGGGCACACAGTATGCCCGTGCGCGGCCCTCGGACGCGCTCAGTGACCGCGCCCGTGCGTTCGGTCAGCTCAGGTCACGATGGAGAACTTGCGGACCTGCCAATAACATTTATAAGGCAGAATCTGCGGGAGCGAGCTCTCTCTAGCAAGGCGTTCAGAGTTTGATCGCAGGCTTCAGTCTCCGCACCGCGCGCGACTCCACCATTGCACTGGTCACGTCCAAAGCCGATGTCATGGGTACACGCGCCGAGCCAGAGTGGGCGACTGCTCACGCTTTTACCTGATCTCAAGAGGCTGAACCAGCTTAAATTTGAGCTTTGTCTCGGCTGGGAGCGTGATATCCCGTTTGCCCGTAAAGGCAGCGCCCGCCGTGCCCGCGCCGGCACCCGCAGCGGCGCCGATGGCCGCGCCCTTGCCCCCTCCCGCGATGGCTCCGATGATTGCTCCCGCTGCCGCACCGCCTCCGGCCCCGATGCCGGTTCTCTTACCACGGCCCTTGCTAGCCTCGATGACGGGGGTCGCCTGAATCTGATACGTCTGGCCGTTCACGGAGATGGAATTGAGGGTCACCCCAAGTTCGGCGTTTCCTTTAAACCTACCTGCCGATTTGGCGATGGTCACAGTTCCCGAGGCCTTTGCCCCCAAGGGAATCACCTGCTTGCCGCCAACCATCACCGGCTCCGCGACCGAAGCTTCGAAATGGTCGCCCGAGCTGTTGGTTTTGGAACTGATCGACTGGTCGATCGTCGCAACGATGACCGTTCCGGCTTCCACTACGATCGGCTGTGGCGCCGCAGCCGGTGCAGTAGTCTTTTTCGGCTCCGCGCCGGAAGGGCTGGAAGGTGTGGAGCCTCGTTGGCCGCAGCCACACAGAGCGAGCAGCACCGCCGCCGTGAGATATCGGGTTAGCGCTTGGTGTCGCATCCTGCTCTCCTATCTAATTTAGTGGGCTATTGCGAGGCATCATATCAAGATCCCTGTCCTTTGCCAAAAACTCTGTCCCGCTCTGAAATCAACAGGCTAAAACGTGGCTTCTGAAACGCAGCTCTCTATAACATTAGGAATCAACTTCTCCCCCCGCGGCGAATTGCTTCAGGCAGCCTTTGCGGTTAAATCACTTACGCTCGCTTGCCGCGCTGCCAGAACCGCCGTGATGGCTCGGCGCCAGGAGGGCAATGATCAAAACGAGCCGGATATGCTCTACGAGCGAGATAGCGCCATTCTTGGCATTGAGGTCGCAACAGCCTATTACGTGGAGAGCGATGCCAACCAAGAGTGGACGCTCGTTCGCTGCGAGCGACAGTTTCCCAAAGAAGGCTACGAGATGAGAAAGGGTGGCGTGATCGGGGCCCTGATGACCTTATCTGCCAGCGGATCCAGAGAGAACTTAACGATAAGGCCCGCAAGGAATACGAGGGAGCGCTTCGGCGATGACATTGAAGTCCACCAGAACCTATGGAATTCAACAGCCCAGAAAAAGGCTGACATATGCGCCTCGGCAAAGGACGGTACGTGGCGCGCAGTGATTGAGGTGAAGTCAGCGCCTCGGGAAGTGCGATTGGGAAGACGTTAAGAAGCAACGAGTGACTGGCTGCGTTACCCTAAACGCAGGCGAGCGTCATCGGCAGCGGGACAAGCACACGGCGAATCCGTCCGTGCCCCGTTATCCCGACGACAGATCGGAAGCAAGCCGTGAAGACGGGACCTTTGAGCCGCGCGGACCAAAAAGTGGGAAGCCGGATGCCGAGCGAAACCAATTTTCCGGAGCCTGGGTCTAATAGGTATAGAAGCGGATCCGAAACCGCGGGTATGCTTCGGCTCACCGCAAGCCCTCGGGTTGGTGACGGATGCGCCCAGTTCATGGAGGGACGAGGATGAACAAGCGTGCGATCGTATATCTCAGCATTGTTGTAACTGCGGCTGCCTTGGCCTTGCCTTCACTTGCGCAATATGGCGGTGGAGGGCAGGTCGGCCATCCTGAGGGCCGACACGGCCGAATGGGCCACGAACATAGTGTTGATGATCGGGTGAAGCACCTTACGA
>DATFXF010000035.1:0-9200 GCA_035258565.1 Candidatus Acidiferrales bacterium | reverse complement strand
ATCGAGGAGCGTCTGCGTCGCGAAATCGAGGCCACTGGAGCCGACACTGAAGCGTTGCTTTACGCGTGGCTGGCCGAGCTGCTCGCCGTCGCCGATGCCGAGCAGCTCTTCTTTCGCCGTGCGGAAGTAACCGCGCTCGTGCCCGGCAGCGTACGCGGCGTCGCTTACGGCGAAAAATTCGATAAGGCGCGCCACCGCGCTGGCACCTACATTAAGGCCGTCACCTACCATCAGTTCCGCGTTGAGGAGAGGCCGGAGGGCTGGCGCGCGCGGGTCTATCTCGACGTGTAAACGGGGCCTACTCCATCGTCGCTCGCGATCCGGCGATGGGTGAGCTAGTGTTGGGCGTTTGTTGAGGGACCGGTGTGGAGGTGGAATCCGTGGGCCCCCCGCTTCCACCGGATCACGTTGGTCTGGTCGGCGTAGAAATACTTTTGACCGGTTTGTCCGGGGCTGATGGGGTTGGCGTTGATCGTGCTACTCCGGGCGGGGCTTGCGCGCCTGTTCCAGGGCTTCCCAGCTTTGCTCGGGGAGTTCGAGCAGGTCGTTGAACTCGCCCGCGCCACGCAGCCACTGGCCACCGTCAATCACCACACACTCGCCATGGATGTAGGCGGAGGCATCGCTCACCAGGTAAGCGGCGAGGTTCGCGAGTTCTTCGTGCCGCCCGAAGCGTTTCATCGGATGGCGATTCCGCATCCGCTCCTCGACCTCGGGGGAGGGCATCAGCCGCGACCATGCTCCTTCGGTGGGGAACGGTCCGGGGGCAATCGCGTTCAGGCGGATATTGTGGGGCGCCCACTCGACTGCAAGCGAGCGCGTCATCGCCAGAACACCGGCCTTGGCGCAGGCCGAGGGCACAACGAACGCTGAACCGGAGCCGCTTGCTGCGTACGTTGCGACGATATTTAGGACCGTACCGGGCTGCCGCGAGCGGATCCAGCGGCGCCCGAGCGCCATCGTGCAGTGAAAGGTGCCGTGTAGCACGATGCCCACGACCGCGGCAAAGGCGTTGGGCGAGAGCTTCTCTGTGCGAGCGATGAAGTTGCCGGCGGCGTTGTTGATCAGCGTATCCACGCGGCCAAACTGCTTCTCCGCGGCGGCCACCGCCGCCTCGACGAGGGCCGGATCGCGCACGTCGCACAGGGCAAAGCCACACACCCCGCCGGTCGCACGGATTTCTTCGCACGTGCGCCGCAGCGGCTCTTCGCGGCGCGCCACAAGGAACGTTTTTGCGCCCAGTTCTGCAAGTCGCAGCGCCATCGAGCGGCCCAGGCCCGTCCCGCCGCCGGTGATGAGGACCACGCGGCCCGCCAGCAAACCCCTCTCAAACATCGTGAGGCTCCTCTTCCGAGGTTCGACCGCGCAGGCTGCGCCGCCTCGGGCGGCCAGCGTCAGAATTCCAGATGCAGGCGCACACCGGGGACCAGCACCGGGCCGCGGTCGCGGTTGTAGCCGGGATTGGTGATACGCTGGAGATCGAACGCCGCGAACACGCCGCGCCAGAGATGCACCGTGTAATAGAGCTCGACGATCTCTTCGCGCCGGTAGGTGATCGTGCCGTCGCCCAGTAGAAAGCCCAACCCGCCGAGCGCCAGATAGCGCTGGTGATCGCCGGCGATGCCATTAGACACGAAGGCGACACCCGCGCGGTCCAGTTTGCGGCGCCAGGGTTTCCCGTTGGCCCCGGCCCCGAATAAGACCGTCTGGTCAACCTCAGTGTAGGCAAACGATTCGTGCCTCCCCTCGTTCCAACCCCAGCGGCAGAAGCCGGTAAGCCAGCTCGTCAGCCCCTGCTCGAGATTAACGCCAAAGCCGTACTTGATGGTCGTCTGGAGCGGATGCGCGGTGATGTCCGGGACAGCCGTCTGACCGGCCAGGAAGGCGTTCACGGCCTGGCGATAGCTGCCCATGTTGGCATGATTGACGTAGCTGAGCAGTCGCACTGCCCCGGCGCGGCCCCGCAGAAAATTCCCGCGGAGCTCAGCTTCGATATTTTCCGAGTGGGCGCGGCTGAGGTCTGCATCGAGATGGATGCCGTTGGCAACCTTGGGCATGAGGGCCTCGGCGAAGCGCAGCGCCCAATGCTGGTCGTTGTATTCAACCATGGCACCCCAGGTGTAGCCGCGGGTGTTGGCGGCGTAATCGTAGGCGCCGTTGTTGTCCACGGCCCAGTTCGTGAACTGCAGATGGCTGTCGCTGCCCCCGGAGTTCAGGTCGAAAAAATCCACCAGGCTGAATTTGCCGATGCGGAACTCGAGCCGTCTCCGTGGAAGCGCAGTGGCGAGGCCAAGCGGACCGCGTTCCGCGGCCACCGTTTCGCTGCTCAGGGGAAGGACCTGGTGCAGCATAAACCGCGCCAGGTAAGGCGCCTTGCTCAACTGTGGATTGCGCACCACGTCCAGGTTGGGAAAGCCGGCCACACCCTGCACACTGCTGAGGCCTCGGCCGGCAGCCATCTCGACGTCAGCAAGTACCTCGGTCGTAGGCGTGAGTTTCAGGCCGGTGAAGAGCGTCAAGACCTGCGAGGTGGCGTTCTCGCCGGCAGGCTGTAGGCTGTTCATGCCCGCGTATTTTGCTGGGAACCCCGGATGCCACTGCAGGATGATATTCGCCTGGCCGGAGACCCAAAAGCGGCTTGATTCCGAATGCGGGAGGACGGTTGTCGGCGGCGCCTCCGACGACGGGGGCGGGTCCTGCGCGCAGACGAACGCGGCAGACCCGCACAGCATCAGGCCCGTCGCCCCGGCCGCGCAAAGCCAGATCCATCGCATCTGTCTCCAATAAACTGCCACTGCGACCGTGTCAAGCGAGGAACGCAAAGGTAGGCTGAACTTGGCAAGCCGTGGTTAGGGGCGTGGGTTGGCTGCGGCGACGGTTTTATTGAGCTTAGCGAGTTCTTGCGCGAAGAGCGGGTTGTCGGGGAACTCCTCCACAAGTTGTCTAAGTTGGGTGCGGGCCATCACCAGCTGCTTTTCGCGCAGCGCCGCGAGCCCCAGCAGCAGCTTGGCGAACGGCCGAAGGTAGTGGCCGCGTTTGGCCGCGATGGAAAGCTGCTCGATGCCGCCCTTCTTGTCGCCGTGGATGCCGCCGAAGGACAGGAAGAACCGCTTGTGCGCGGGCAGGCTGCCGATGATGTAGTTTGCCGCGCCGAGCGCCAGGTAGGCGTCAGCGGAGTCGGGCGCCACCTCCAGCAGCTTCTTGGCGTAGCCCTCCGCTTCCTTGATCAGGCGGACACTGGCGAGCTGGCGTTTCTCGATCAGGCTGGTGTAGTCGGCCTGCATCCCCGTCGAGATCGTCAGCGCGAGCCAGGCATCGGCGTCCTTGGGATTCGACTGCAGCCGGCGGCGCGCCAGCTCTTGGGCGCGGCGGTTGGCCCGGTCAAATGCGGCACTGCGCTCTGGATTCGCTTTGCCTTTGATGCCGCCGAGCAGCCGCTTGTCGTCCAGGAAAAACTCCGAGGTCAGGATACCCTGCCGGTAAAACTCCTCGAAGAGGTAGCTGGCTGCCTCTGAAGCGGCGCCTAGGGGATCATCCGGATGGGCCTTCTCCCAGGCAGCGAACTGTGTGCGCGCTTCTCGGAACTTCAGCTCGTAGAGCAGGTGGAAGCCGGCGTCAATTTCCGGGCGTTCCGCGGCGCCTGCCGGCACGGCCGCGCAGGCCAGCGCCACGAGAACCCAGGCAAGCAGGAATCGCGGCATCGAAAGCTGTCCAAGCATACTGACTTCTAGTTACTTAGATGCTCAGGCTCGACCGGCGACATGGTTTTTGCGTGTTCGGCGCTAGTGGCGAACCGCCTGGAAGATGGCGAACGCGGCACCTTGTGGGTCGGCTAGAACGGCCAGGTGTCCTACGTTCTCCAGGGTCATGGGCGGCAGATGGAACGTTGCGCCGAGTTGCTTGGCCTTTGCGGCCACGGCGTCGCAGTCAGAGACGGCAAAGTACGCAAGCCAGTGCGGTGGAATCTTCGGGTTGCGATGGGTCGCGGGGAGAATCCCGCCGATATACGCCTCGCCGTTCTGAATATGAAAGTAATTGTGGGACTGGTCCTCATCCCCCTTGGTGATTTTCCAGCCGAACAGATCCGCATAGAACCGGCTGGCCCGCTCCTGGTCAGTCGTGCTCAACTCGGCCCAGCACAGCGTGCCATCGACGTCGGCGATCCCCGTACCCTTGTGCTGTTTCGCCTGCCAGACGGAAAAGACGGCGCCGGTCGGGTCTTCGAGGACGGCCATGCGCCCGACAGTGTACACATCGAACGCCGCGGCCAACACCTTGCCGCCAAGCTCCGCCGCGCGCCTCGTGGCTGCGTCTGCGTCCTCCACCGCGACGTAAATCATCCAGTGCGGAGGCACGCCCTGCGAGCGCTGCTCCGGCCGTATGGTATACGCGGCCGCGGTGTCTCGCCCCTCGAGTTGAAACATGGAATAGAAATCGTTGGGGCCCATCGGAAAGTCGTTCACTGCCCATCCGAAGAGCTTCCCGTAGAAATTCTTGGCGGCGTTCTGATCTGTTGTGGCCAGTTCGATCCAACAGAAGGCGCCTGGGGGATGCTTTTCGATGTGCGACATGGAGGGAATATACTGCGATTCGGGGCGGGAGAAAAGCTTCAACTCCTCGGGGTGTCCGAGCCTGCCGAGCGCGCACTCAGGTAGCGCCTGAGGCTTACCGCGCGGCGAAGGCGGTGGACTTGCGCGCAAGCGCGTTGCGGGTGGCCGTGAGCGTTTGGGTGAGCGACTCGCGCGGGATGCTTGAGACGAGCCCATTGAGCAGCCAGCCGAGACCCGGTGGGATATCGCGCGTCAACGAAACCGATTCGCACTGCACGTAGGTCCCGCCATCGCGCTCGAGGAATCGCCAGTAGGTATTGATGCGCCACAGAAAGCCGCCATCCTTGCCGACGGGCTTTTGGCTTTCGTCGGGCTTGCCGGGGTTTTCGACCTCGGTAACGCGCGTCGAGTAGCTGCGGCTGTACGCATGAGTGGCGTCCATGGGGAAGTAGTGAACCTCGTGCTCGGTATCGAGCACAACGGTGAGGATCTTCCTTCGATAGAAGCGCAGATAGACTTTGTAGTCGTTACCGTGGTGCTCCAGGATTTTCGAGCGCGTCACGTCGGGCTTGTAATAGTCCGCGTGGTGGTCGTAGTCCTCGACGAGACGCAGCGTTTGCTCGAGCGTGGCGCCGGGGACAAAGATGACGCCGACCCAATGGTGGATCAGCCCGTGCGGGCATTTTATCGACTCGCCGTCGACAAGCGTTTCGAGGCGCTCGATGACCACCTGCCCCTGGCGGAGCTCAGCGTAAGCGGCCCGGCGCTTGGTTTCAGACTGCGTGTCCATCCAGAGGAACCCTGTGCCCCGGCCCAACTCCTGGTCCACGCGCGCTTCGGTCAGGCGCACCTGGCGCTCGAAGGCATCGAGCGCCTGCTGGCTGAGCTCGACTGGCTTAGCCGCTACTGGCGCCGCCAGCGCGGCCGCGAGCAGCGGCGCCGCAGCCAGAAGCTTCGCGAGCCGGCGCGCTCTGCTGCATGCCCCGGCCATCAGGTGTCTCCTCTGGCTGACGATTTGCTGGCCCGCGATCTCACTAGATCCCCTTGGAACCAAGAAGATTCATGGCCTTAGATGCTGTCGCGTCCATTCTCGCTAAGAGCGGAGAGCACGGCGCCTGCCACGCTCGGCTCCGGCATTGCCTCGAGCGCTGCCGAGCGTGCGAACGCCAGGTGCGCTTCGGGCCAGCGTGTTGCGGAGGCAGCTATTGCGGCGTGCAGAATGAGCGGGTCGGGTAGCTCGCCTACGATCCCGGCAAGCCGGAATCGTCGTCCCCGCAGCTTACCACCCAACCCGTCCTGTGGATGTTAGGCGGCGCAAGGGGCCCACCCAATGGGCCGAAAGACCAATTTCCTCAGTACCGCGGTTTTAGTACCGCCAGGCCGGACAACTCACTTGTTTCTCGCTTCAGTGCTTTGGTCCCCCGACGATCGCTCCTGAACTTCATGTAGCCCAGCTTTCAGAGCCCGAATGCCTTCGCCAATACCCTTGCCGAGCTCAGGAAGCTTCTTGGGACCGAAGACGAACAGCGCGATCGCGAAGATGACGAGCAGGTGCAGAGGCTGAAAGAGCCCTTCAAACATTTAACGCTCCTTGTGGCGATACAGAATGAACCTTCGATTTCCTGGCACGACGCCGGGGCCAGTCATCGGCTTGGTCTGTTTCATGGCCACGGGGCCGCTAAGTACCACGCCCAGTACGTTCCCACACCGGTGAGCACGACGACCCACCAGAGCACCAACTCAATGCGCATCCAACGCTTCCAAT
Organism: Candidatus Acidiferrales bacterium; assembly: GCA_035258565.1. Taxonomy (GTDB): domain Bacteria; phylum Acidobacteriota; class Terriglobia; order Acidiferrales; family UBA7541; genus DATFXF01. Next base: position 2,885 of record DATFXF010000035.1, on the reverse strand, counting down.
TTCGGAAGCGCAGCCGCCGGGGAAGCAGGCTGGTGCCGCAGGCCAGCACGATATACAGCCCGAGCAGTTCGGCCGCCGTCCCAAGAGCGGCGTGGCCAACGGCCACGGCATAGTAGCGATCGCCCAGATGCTCGGGCAGCGGCGGTATCACTTGCCGCTGAAACGCCGGCCACATCACTAGCGCGATCATGACCAGGTTCAACAACAGCACGGTGGTCTGGCAAACAGCGTGCGCGCCATAGCGCTTCCGCCGCGCCAGAAATGCGCCTGTAGTCAACGCTGCGCCCATGGTCGCCTGCGCGACCAAGTTCAGGTCCGCTCCGAACGTGGCTCCCGTGCCGAGAAATCCTCTCATCTTCAGGTCCCAGCTGCGCCGCTCGCCAGCCTCAGTAGGTGGCGATCGTCCCCGTCGTCGGCCGCAGGCCCTTGCGGTTCCGCCGCGTAGACGGTCGGCTCGCCCAAACTCCCCATGGGTGGCAGGTGGCGGATGTACTGCACGATGGCCCAGATTTCGTCATCGTTGAGGATGCCTTTTGAGGCGGGCACCCCGATGGGTAGATGCCGTTGCTGATGATCCATTGGAACTGCCCGTCGGTGTATGCCTGCACGTCGGGCAAGGACAGCCGGGGAACGGGCGGGGACATGCGGTCGGCAAACGGCACTCCCGTGTTCTGGCCGGCCAGGCCATGACAGACCAGGCAGTAGTGCGAGAAGGCTTGCTGGCCTGTTTGAATGTTCTCTCGTGTGGCGGGCAGTGGGGTTCACATCGCCCTTCCCGCCGACGGTTATCCTCTGCTCGAAGCCGCTGGGCGGGCTTACCTTGCAGCCGGTGAGGGAGAGCGCCAGGCCGAGCGAAGCGATTCTCAAGTAGCGAGTCACAGGTTGCTCCAAAGCTCCTTTCCCTACTCGACCAAGATGGTCATCTTCATGTTGCCGTGCCCGGAGCCGCAAAAGTTGTCGCAGATGGTGGTGAATGTACCCGTCATCTGCGGGGTAAAGGTGACTTCGGTGGTTTTTCCTGGAACGATGTCCGCATCAATCTTCAAAGTCTTCTGCAGAAAGCCGTGTTTCACGTCCTCGGCGGTCAGTTGCAACGTCACCGGTTCGCCCTTCTTCAACGTGATTTGGTTGGGGCTGAACTCGAACCGCTTGGCCGAGATCGTCACCATGCGCGGGGTTTCCGCCCCGGCTGTGCGGAACCGCGTCGTGAACGCACTCATCGCAATGAGGAACGAGAAAAGAACCCGCCATCTCCAGTTTTTCATCCTTTTCGCTCCTTGCTTTGTTTTGGCGATCTAGTCATGCCTCAACTTCAGTTGTCCCACTGCCTAGGCTCTGGCTGCTGCTTTTGCTTCAATATCCACAGTCCTTCGCTGTTCGTGATGTAGATCAAGTCGCGTCCCTCATCCGCAACCATGCTGGTGACCCCGGGAAAACTTTGAAGCGTCTGTGGGTTTGCCGGATCAGTGAGATCGAGCACTTTTACGGATTGGGTCGCATAGTCCCTGCCTATTCTCCCCGTGTCCCCGTCCGCCGCTATCGCCAGGGCCAACCCGGCCCCGATCATCTGCAATTTCCCGGCGGAAGCCTGGTTCGGCCAAGCTACCTGCTGGATGAACTTGGGCTGACTGGGCTTTGTGACGTCAATGATCACAAAGCCTTCCTGGGAGGCCTGCTCGATATAGAGGTACTGCTTGCTGCCGCGTTCCTCGACGAACATTTGGCGCACAGCAGCTCCCGGCAGGAGCAAGTGCCCAATCACGGTCGCCGGCTGCTTGGCGGTCCGAGGTCTTGCCATAGCGCCGGGCGCTCGGGCGACGAAAAGCGTGAGTAGCGCAAGGGCGGCGCTGGCGAGCTTTTGAACACTTACTTTATGGGTCGTTTTCATGATTTTCTCTCTTGATCCTCGAGTTCGTTTTAGTTTCCTGGTTCACTTGCGATCGCTATCCATCCAGAACAGTTACTGCACCAGCACTTTCCCGGTCATTTTCGGATGGATCGAGCAGTAATACTCATAGGCGCCGGGGTCGGTGAAGAGGTAGGAGAACTCCTCGTCTGTATCCAGGACCGGCGAGGCAAACTTCCTGTCCACGCTGATGACGTTGTGAGGCACGTCGTCGCGGTTGGTCCAGGTCACTTTCGTGCCCGCCGGAACGGTCAGGGTGGCCGGTGTGAAGCTGAAGTTGTCGATCTTGACCCGGTAGGCATCCTTCTGATCTTCCGAGGAGCCAGCGAGTGACTTTCCTCCGGCGACCGCCGCAGACAGACCGAAGATCAGCACCAACATGGCGGAGACGGCGACGGCGACTGTGGAAAAGATCAACAGGGTTCTCATCGTTGTTCCTCCTGCGAGGGAATTCTCTTCTGCTCTTGGCTTTCGAGTGGCGAATCGATGATGGCCAGGGAGTGGTGGCCCCGGACGAAGTTGACGTCGGTTATGCCCAGCAAGCTGCGGAGCTTCTCCGCCGGCACCTTCAATGGCCCCGGAGAGGGCGCCGTGCCGGGCTGCGGCTGGGGAAAGGCGGTGGACATAGCGGTGTGGAAGGTGACATTCCCTTCCACTTTCTGCATGGTCTGGTGGATGTGGCCGTTTAGCACCGTGACCGAGCCAAACCGCTTCAGATAGGAAAGCGCTTGCTGGCTATCGTCGGTGCCCCAGCCCCACTCGGGATACACGGCCCAAAGCGGGATATGGGCGAACACGACTATGGGCGTGCTGCTCTTCAGCCCGCGCACATCCTTCTCGAGCCACTCCAGTTGCTCGGGGCCCAGCGTGCCGAGCCCTCCCGCCTTGAGATTCAGCACGTTGACCAAGCCGATGAAATGCACGCCCTGGTAATCGAAGCTGTGCCAGCCTGCGCCTTGCGCGCCCTTGCCGTAGCGCT
>DATFXF010000034.1:0-6696 GCA_035258565.1 Candidatus Acidiferrales bacterium | reverse complement strand
GGTTGTTATAGACGTTCTCCCATCCGGCCACACCTGGAAGAAAGGCATCCATGACCACGAGCTTTTCCGTTTCCGAAGGGAACTGCGCGGCATACGCATAGGCGACCATCAACCCGATGTCGTGTCCAACGACCCTCGCTTTTTCGATGCTCAGTGACTTGGCGAGCGCGTGTACGCGGATGGCCGCAATCTTCATATCCAAACCGCCGGCCGGAATATCCGAATCACCGATTCCCCGCAGGTCAGGGGCCAGGACCTTGAATTTCTCAGCGAGTCGTGGAATGAGCGGTCTCCACATGCGTGACGTTTGCGTGTAGCCGTGCAGCAGGATCACCGCCGGGCCGTGTCCGGCGGTCAGATAGTGAAGCCTGACTCCTTCCACCTCTGCGGTGCGCGACACGATGACGTTCACGCCGACCGGCGCTTGTGCCATCGCCGGAAACGGCAGGAAAAACGCAAACAGAGTGATACCAAAGCGGAATCTTGCACTGTTGTTCATAGGCATCTCCTGAACGACAGAGGTCTGCTCTCGTTGGCAGATCCGTACGTTGCAGCTCGAGCATGGACCACACCCGGCGGCGTTGGGCGACACATCTTGTATTTGGTTCAGGTGTGAGCGAGAGGCCTCGATCACGCCCTCCCTCTACTCCGGCGATGACGGGATCTTTGGCTGAGTGATCGGCAAGTCCACTTGGAAGCGCGTATCACCGGGCTTCGATACTACCCGAATGTCGCCGTGGTGCTTACGTGCAATGCGGCATGCGGTATCGAGTCCGAGGCCGGTTCCTTGGCCGACGCCTTTGGTGGTGAAAAAAGGGTCGAAAATTCGCGCCTGCATTTCCGGCGGAATGCCCGGGCCATTGTCGCCGATCTCGACCAGGACGCGGTCCAAACTCAGTTTGGAGCGAATCCGTAGTTCACCCTTTCCATTCATGGCGTCAATGGCGTTGTCGATCAAGTTCGTCCAGATCTGGTTTAACTCGCCTCCGTACGCACAAACACGCGGCAGGTTAGGATCGTAGTCCCTGATGACCGTCACGCCTTGCTTCAACCGATGTCCGAGAATGGTGAGCGTGTTCTCGATTCCGTGATGTATATCGACTTCCTGAAGCGGCGCCTGGTCCATGTACGAATATTCCTTTATGGCCCGGACCAGGTCTGAAATGCGCTTGGCGCTGTTCTCGATCTCGCCAATCAGTCTGCTAATGGTGAGCAGCGAAACGATGCGGATGAGCGCGTCGCTCACTACCTTCTCTCCCACCTTGGCTGCCAAGTCTTCTAAGGTCGGCACTTCTGCCCCCACGTCGGCAAGGACGGGCGCAATCTTCCAAGAGTCCGGTATCTGGCGAGCTTCCAACCAAGTCGTAATGCGCTCCTCGCGATCACTTTGGGCCAGAGGATCAACCGGGGTCGAGGCGGTATCCTGTTGGGCCTCGCGCTCGAAGCGCAGAATGGTTTCGCGCTGTTCGGGGGAAAGAGCGTGGCGGGCCAACCTGATGCTGGCATCGCGAACGGTCTCCAGCGCCTCGCGCAGGCTCCCGGCTGCTCGCTGGGCGGCGGCGGCCGGATTGTTCAGCTCATGAGCCAGACCGGCGGACAGCTTGCCCAGGGCCATCAGCTTATCGCGCTGGGTTTCGATCTTAGCGGTTTCGCGAATGCGGTCCGCCATGATGGCCACCAGGCGTTGGCCGATTTCAGGAATGCGTTGCAGCATCTCGGGAAAATTGTCTCTATGTAAGCGCACCAACCGCGTGGGAAGCACGGCGCGGCCAGTGCCAGCAAACTGTGTCAGTCGAGAGTAGGGGAGGTAGCCGGTGACTTGGCCGGTGGCGGCGGTGAAAAGGGGCCCGCCCGGATCGCCGGCGCGCTGCAATTGGACCTCACCCTCCAGGATTACCGCAAGCCACACCGCCGGGTCACCTGGTCGAACAAAGATTTCACCCGGCGCCAATCGAATCTCTTCAGACTTACTTGCCAGCCAGCCAAGTTGATCTGCGGTGAGATCGGAAAAGACAGGGATTTTGCGCAGATCGTTTGCCAACGCTTCGATTCGCTCGCTGGTGGCGTCTTTTGCCATGTTTACAAAGCGCTGAGGTATTGATGAATGAACTGCACCGCGATTGAGCCTTCGCCCACTCCGGAAGCGACGCGCTTCACCGAGCCGTGGCGGACGTCCCCAACAGCGAAAATCCCTGGGACGCTAGTCTCCGGCAAGTAGGGATCGCGGTCCAGCGGCCACCCTCGTGGGCGCTTCCCGTTGCGCATCAGATCATTTCCGGTAAGGATAAAACCACGCTCATCGCGCTCCACAACGCCAGCCAGCCAATCCGTGTTGGGCTCTGCGCCGATGAAGACAAAAAGCGAGTTCGCGGGTACGTTTTCGCTCTGGCCGCTGTCCCCGCAGTGAATGGAGATGGCTTCCAGGTGCGCCTCTCCGTGGACCTCCACAGCCCGGGCGCGCGTTTCCACGTGGATGTTTTGTGTTTGCTTGATTTGGTCAATCAAGTACTGCGACATCGTTGCGGAAAGGGACCCTCCACGAACCAGCATCACCACCCGCCGGGCGTACTTGGAGAAGTGCATCGCCGCCTGCCCGGCGGAATTTGCACCGCCGATGATGTAAACGTCTTCGCCTTGACAGGCCATCGCTTCGGTCATTGCCGAGCCGTAATAAACTCCGCGGCCTTGCAGGCGTTCCGCTCCGGGCACGTCGAGCTTTCGGTAGGACACGCCCATCGCAAGCAGCAGTGCCTTGCAACCAAGCTCACCTCCGTCGGCCAGCTTCACCATTCGCGAGGGGCCTTCTACGCGAACGGCCTGAGCCTCCTGGGGGGCGAGGATTTCGACCCCAAAGCGCTTGGCCTGCGCTACCGCCCGTCGCGCCAGGTCGCCGCCGCTCAAGCCGGAGGGAAAGCCCAGATAGTTTTCGATGCGGGAACTCATGCCCGCCTGTCCTCCCGGCGCTTCGCGTTCAACCATCACCGTCTTCAATCCCTCCGAGGCGCCGTATACGGCTGCCGCCAGGCCGGCGGGCCCGCCACCAACGATCAGCAAATCATAAAACGCCAGGTCGGCTCTTACGCGCAACCCAAGTCTTTCGGCTAACTGGGTTGCGCCCGGAGCAGCCAGTGATAATCCATCGGGGAATAACACGATCGGCAGGTGGGACGGTTCGGCTCCAACGGCCTTGGCGAGGTGGCGCACCTCCTCGTCTTTGTCTGCGGTCTCAACGTCAAACCATCGGTAAGGCACCTGGTTGCGCGCCAGGAAATCTCGAACCGCGTAAGAGCCAGGCGACCACCGATGGCCGAGTACCCGGAGGCCCTCGAAGGGCGGACGGAACGACGCGTGCCAATCCTCTAGCAGGTCGTCGAGCACCGGGTAGAGGTGGTCCTCCGGCGGGTCCCAAGGCTTCAAGAGGTAATGGTGGATTTTGGCCTCGTTGATGGCGCGAATCGCTGCGTCAGTATCGGCGTAGGCCGTGAGCAGGACTCGTTTTGCGTTCGGATAAATTTCCATGGATTGGCCGAGGAACTCCACACCGCTCATTTCCGGCATTCGCTGGTCAACCAGGAGCAGCCCCACCGAATCATTTCGTCTCTTTAGCGCACGCAACGCATCGAGCGCAGTCGCGCCGGAAGCGGAATGCAACACGCGATAACGCTGGGCATACTGACGCCGGAGGTCACGCTCGACAGCACCTAGCACCTCGGCATCATCGTCGACAGCAAGAATTGCCGGTTTCCCCATAGCTACCTCGTGGCCAAGAGCCGCGGCCCGATGCGATAAATTCTTGAAGATGGGGCGTGTCGGCTTGCCCGACCTCCCGGCCATGCGGATGGCGCCCAGCTGAGAATGGGTAAACACACGATAGAATATGAGATGCAGTTCTCGATCCGAAGTTTCTTACCCCGCCAGCTCGCCAGCTTAACATCCCAACTTCCCCGATGGCACATTGTCCTCTTTGATCTTCGGACGCATCTTTTCGGCGCAAGATCTGAGCGTCATCCAGTTTGCGCTGAAGTACATCTTCTGAGGGAAACGAAGCGGCGAGGCCTTGTGCAGAAGAAAGCGTGGCTACTCGCTCGGCCGCCCCTCGATCGGCAGGCCGGTGATGCGTAGTCCGGCCTTGTGCACACGGTATCGGAGGTTGAGCGTAATCAGCAGGGCGGTCAGTTGCTCAACGATGCGTGCGTTCTCCAAGCTTCCACCGTTGAGAGCCCTCACGCCGGGGATCTTCTCGGCCAGTTCCGAGGCCACCTGTCGGGCCCGATCATCGTCGGTGCACACAATCACGTCACAATCCACCGGCTCCTCGCCGTGCAGCAGCTCGGCCGAAAGATTTTGAAAAGCGGCGGCCACGGCCACGCCTTTGGGCACCAGTTCAGCGGCCTGCTGCGCGGCGGATCCCTGCCAGACACCCAGGCTGCGCGTAGGTCGCCCGCCGACGCTGGCCGCGAGCGGCACAGTGGTATCGATCAACATGGCTCCCGGCCGGAAAGCGGGCTTGAGCTGTTTCAGCAGAGTCGCCTGGCCGGTGAAGGGAACGGTGAGCACCACCACTTCGGCAGCAGCCACTGCGGCCAGGTTCTCGAGGCCCTCGACTTGGCCCTGGCTGCCGGCTGTTTCCGCGATCCTGGCTGCTGCCTGCTGCGCTCGCCCGAGATCGCGCGAGCCGATGATCACCGTTTCCCGCGCACGCGCCCACCGCAGGGCCAGCCCGGAACCCTCGGGGCCGGTTCCGCCGACAATGGCGATAGTGCGGCTCATGCGCTCTCTTCGAGACCGGCGCACCGGAACTCGCGCGACTTCTTCCCCTCAGATGGATCGAACGCTCGGGCCATGAGCGCCTCTTCAGCGAAAAAGATCTCGCGCCGCCGGGCGAATCAGATCGCCTGCGCCTCCCCGCCCCGGCTGGTAAGGGAAGCCCCGAATGATGCAGGCCGGCGTGCGAGCAAGCTTGCTGCACACCAAACCCGCCAGGGAGGCAAGCTCGTCGGCAACGGCCTCGACCGTGACTCGCAGGGCGTAGCCGTAAGGGTCGCGCCGCCCGCGAAAGTCGCGCAGAACCCGTAATCCTGCGGCCCCGATAGCCACCTCGCACAACCCCTCTCGCCAGGGCCGGCCAAAACTATCGGCAATGATGACCGGGATGGAGAGGCCGAGCTTCCTTTTTAGCGCACGATGCAAGGCACGGGCCGACCGGTCAGGATCCCGAGGCAGCAGCACCGCACTGGTGCCGCCGTCCACGTTGGAAAGGTCCACACCGCTATTGGCGCAGACGAGGCCCTGCCGGGTCTCGGTGATAATCACTCCACGCTCCATGCGCAGGATGCGCCGGCCCTCGGACAAGGCGAGCTCGACCGCGCGAGGATCGAGCTCGTGCCGGTGCGCCCAACGTCGCGCCTTGGCTGACGGCGTGACCCTAGCCAGGGGAACGATCGCCCCTTCGGCCTTGGAGACGATCTTGTGCGTCACGACTAAGATATCCCCTCGCGCCAATCGTCGCTTTTGCCGCCGGAGCGCCTCGAGAATAGTCTCAGCCAGCGAATCCCCCGGGCTAACTTCACCGATGCCGCGGATCGGAATGCCACGCAACTCTCGAGTGGTGCTCTCACCCACCGCGGGCCGATGACCAGTTGCCGAAGCGCCGCGCCGGCTGCCCTTCACGGCCGTTCGAACTCTGCCTTGCGTTCCTCGCCGGTGAAAAAGCGCCAAGGGACGTCGGCCAAGCACTCCCCTTCTTTTTTCCCCACGCGGTAAGTGTCCTGCGTGTACAGGCAGACCGTGCCGTCTTTGTCCACAACCTGAGGATGAAAGGAGAAGACCATGTTTTCCCGGAGCTCGACGTGGTTATTAGAGCCGATGGCTGGATGCTCAATCATGGTGGTACCGATCGAGTGACCTGACAAGTGGCCCAGGGCAAAGCCGTGCCGCGCAAAGATTTCCTGAGCGGCTTGATGAACGTCGCGGGCCAGTTCTCCTTCCCTCATGCGTAGCCGGGCGGCTTCGAGCGCCTCAGGATAAACTTCCTTCATCGTTCGAGTGAGAGGGCTGAGCTGCCCCCGGATGAGAGGTCGGGAGAATTCCACCCAATAGCCCTCCATTCCGGCAATCTCCAGTGAATAAAGCAGCAGGTCATCCGGGTTCACCACCCGGTCGCCCGGAACCTTGAAGTGGGCCTCGGCCTCGCCCTTGCTTCCCGACAGGATGATGTTCATCATGCGCGGACCAGCGCCGCGGGCGAAGAAGCGCGCCACCGCCGGAGCCATGATCTCGGCCTCGGTCTTGCCCGGCTCGTAGGCGTCCAGCAGCGCCCAGAATCCCTCCAGGATGATGTCCATGCCTTCGCGGATATGCTGGAGCTCCTCCTCGCTTTTTACGGCGCGGGCCATGTCGAACTGGAAGTCGAAGGGGACAAGCTCAAAGGATCCCCGCGCCAGCTCGCGGTAGTCACGAACCGCCAGGATGGAGTCCAGCCCATAGACGGCGAGCCGTTTCCAGCGGCGCTTTTCGGCGTAGTCCCGAATCCATTTGCCGGGCACGTCGGCCCAGACGTGCTCCCTTACCCAGGGTTTGCTCTTGTCTCCAATCCAGCGTGCTTCGCTTGGGAAGACCAGCGTGGGGGCCGCCTCCAGGGGGAACAAAACGTAGACGTACCGGTGTACGATTTCGAATCCAGAAACGTATCGCACC
>DATFXF010000033.1:0-8613 GCA_035258565.1 Candidatus Acidiferrales bacterium | reverse complement strand
GGCGGCCTGGCAGCTCCAGCAGGTCGAACTCGCTCGGGTGCTGGTCGAAGGGGCACTCATCTGCGCACTAGAGATACTCCCGCTGCTTTGCGGGCTTCTGCGGCCGGGCAAAAAAAATGGTTGGCGAGCCCGTCTGCCAACCACGCCTTGCGCTCCGATGGAAACCAGACGCGCCCGCGAACTCCTCCCCGACGGCTGTTTAGGCCGTGAACGAGCTCCCACAACCGCAACTGCGCGTCGCCTGCGGGTTCTCGAAGACAAATCCCTGCCGCATCAGAGTCTCTTGGTAGTCCAGGGTGGTGTTGTTCAAGTACAGATAGCTCTTGAGGTCCACGAACAGACGCGCGCCATACTCCTCGAAGATTTTGTCGCGGTTGCGCGCCTGCGTTTCCAGGCGCATCGCGTAGGTCAGCCCAGAGCACCCGCCCCCTTGTACGCCGACGCGCAAACCGCCCGATTCCGGCACGCCTTCCTGAACCATCAGTTGGCGGATCTTGCCCGCCGCCTTTTCGGTCAAATGGATCATCGCTGTGTTCCGCAACTCCTCCGGCGACGCGGAAACGCTGGCTGGCTAACCCTGCGCTGCCGCCTTCTCCACTGCCGCGGACCCGGTCTCGGCACCGTGCTTCTTCTTCCAGTCGCCGATCGCGGCCTTGATCGCGTCTTCCGCAAGCACCGAACAGTGAATCTTCACCGGGGGAAGGCTGAGCTCGCGGACGATGTCCGTATTCTTGATGGCCAGCGCTTCCTCAACCGTCTTGCCCCGAACCCACTCGGTGGCGAGTGAGGAGCTGGCGATTGCCGAGCCACAGCCGAAGGTCTTGAACTTCGCCTCTTCGATCACGCGCGTCTGGGGATTGATCTTCATCTGCAACTTCATCACGTCGCCGCACTCGGGTGCGCCCACCAGGCCGGTGCCCACGTTGGGGTCCTCCTTCGGCAAGCTACCCACGTTGCGGGGATGGTTGTAGTGGTCAATCACCTTGTCCGAATAAGCCATCTGATTTCACCTCTCCTTTAGACTGACGGACGAAACTCCTTCTCCTTACGCAGGCTTCCAACTCATCTTGCTCAGGTCCACACCTTCCTTGGCCATCTCATAGAGCGGCGAGAGCTCGCGCAGGCGATTCACCGTGTCGACCACGCGGTTCACCACATAGTCCACTTCCTCCTCGGTGTTGAACCGGCCAAGCCCAAAGCGGATCGAGGTGTGCGCCAAGTCCTCTCCCACCCCTAGCGCCTTGAGCACGTAGCTGGGCTCCAGCGTCGCCGAGGTGCACGCCGACCCGCTCGAGACCGCGACGTCATTGATGCCCATCAGCAGGGACTCGCCTTCCACATAGGCAAAGCTCACGTTCAGGTTGTGCGGCAGCCGGTGCGTCATCGAGCCGTTGATGTACACCTCGTCGAGCTGCGCGAAGATGCTGTCCTTCAGGCGGTCGCGCAGGCGGCGCAGCTGCTCGCCTTCCTGGGCCATCTCGTTCTGCGCAAGTTCCGAGGCCTGGCCAAATCCGACGATGCCCGGGACGTTCAGCGTACCCGAACGCATGCCGCGCTCATGCCCGCCGCCATCAATGATCGCGCTCAGTTGCACGCGCGGATTCCGCCGGCGCACGTAGAGCGCGCCCACGCCCTTGGGCCCGTAGAATTTGTGCGCGCTGATAGAGAGGAGATCGATATTGTCCTTCTGCACGTCCACGGGAATCTTGCCGACCGCCTGCACGCCATCGACATGGAAGAAAACGCCCTTCTCCTTGGCCAGCTTGCCGATCTCTTGAATGGGTTGGATCACGCCGATTTCGTTGTTGGCATACATGATCGTGATCAGGATCGTCTTGGGGGTGATGGCGCGGCGTAGGTCGTCGAGGTTGATCCGCCCGTCCTTTTCGACGGGTAGATAGGTGACTTCAAAGCCGTACTTCTCCAGGCGCTTGGAGGTATCGAGCACGGCCTTGTGCTCGGTCACCTGCGTGATGATGTGGTTGCCCTTGTCGCGGTACATCTCGGCAACACCCTTGATCGCCAGGTTGTCCGACTCGGTCGCACCGCTGGTGAAGATGATCTCCTTCGGGGAGGCGTTGATCAGCCGCGCGATCTGGCCGCGGGCGTTCTCGACCGCCTCTTCCGCCGTCCAGCCGAACGAGTGGTTCCGGCTCGCCGCATTGCCGAACCGTTCGTTGAAGTAGGGCCTCATCGCTTCCAGAACCCGCGGGTCTACGGGCGTGGTCGCGTGGTTGTCCATATAAATCGGCAGCTTGATCGCCATTCCAGGTCTCCTAAGTCTCGAGCTCGATGAGCGAAGTCTCCGGTGGCTGCTCGCTCATCTGCGAAATCGTCACGGTGCCCAGCACTTGCAGGATGCTCTCGTTCACGCGTCGGAGCGGTTCGCGCACCGTGCACGTTGGGGTTTGGTAGCACTCCCCGCGGCTTGTAACGCAGGAGGTGATGAACAGCGGCCCGTCAATCGCGTTGATGACCTCGAGCGCGGTAATCGTCGAGGGATGACGCGCCAACTTATAACCACCGCTCGAACCGTGCCGCGCCGTCACCAGCCCATGCTTGGCAAGCTTCTGCAGCACCTTGGCCATGAGCGGCATCGGAATCCCGTAAACCTCAGCGATGTCGGCGGCGCTGCAGGCGCCCTGCGCATCGCGCATGGCCAGGTGCTTGACGGCAATTAACCCGTAATCCGCTTTCTTCGACAGCTTCAACATGGATATGCGACCAATTCAGTCGCATTTGCATCTTACCTTCGACGCCGCTAGGTGTCAAGGGCCTAGGAATCCTCCGTTAATCCTCGAAACCTAATGTCACGTTACGGTTAAATGAGGACCAATCTAGTCCGAATTTCAAAGACCACCCAGCGAACCGGCCGAATCGGGGAGCCAACGGCAGCGTTCCCGAGCCAAATGGTCGTGGCCGCCTTGTCTTCGGAAGGGCGGTGCCTCACTTGCGAGTAGCGGCTGCCTTGCGGCCACATGGACTCCGAGCCGCTAGGATGGTCGTTCGCTCTAGCGGCCGCGCCCGGACCAATATTTTCCCGTCTCCGGTTTGCGCGCTGGGTTAGAATGGCCCTCACGAAGCGCCCATTTCGCATGCAGCCGATCACCGCCATCTATCCGGGTTCGTTCGACCCGGTCACGAACGGTCATCTGGACCTCATCGAGCGCGGCACCAAGATTTTCGACCGCCTGATCGTGGGCGTGCTGCGCAATCTCGAAAAGGATCCGCTGTTCCCGCTCGCGGAGCGCCTCGAGATGCTGCGGGAAACCACGCGGGCCTGGCCCAGCGTCGAGGTGGATGTCTTCGACGGCTTGCTGGTGGACTACGCGCGCCAGCGCAATGCGCGCGTCATCCTGCGCGGCATCCGCGCTGTTTCCGACTACGAGTACGAGTTGCAGATGGCGCTGATGAACCGCAAACTCGAATCGCAAATTGAAACTGTCTTCATGATGCCGGCCGAAGCGTATAGCTATCTGAGCTCGCGGCTGGTGCGAGAAATCGCGCGGCTGGGGGGCTCGCTCGAGGGGCTGGTACCGCCCGTGGTCGAGCAGCGGCTGCGCACCAAAGTCCCTTAAACGGAGAGCCACGTGTTCCAACTTGCCGAGCGCGTCAATCGCATTTCTGTTTCTCCCACGCTGGCCGTCCTTTCGGAGGCCGAACGATACAAAGCCCGCGGCGTGGACGTAGTGGACTTTGGTCCCGGCGAGCCCGACTTCCCGACGCCTGAGCACATCAAGCGCGCTGCCATCCGGGCCATCGAACAGAATTTCACGAAGTACACCCCGGCGGGCGGGATTGCGCCGCTGCGCGAAGCCGTCTGCGCCTGGCACGCCGCGCAGTTTGGTTCCGCATACAAGCCGGGAGAGTGCATTGTTAGCGTGGGCGGCAAGCACGCCATCTTCAACGCAATCAACGCCCTGATCGAGCCCGGTAACGAAGTGCTGATCCCCGCACCCTACTGGGTGAGCTTCCCCGACATTGTCAAGTACGCCGGCGGACGCCCCGTGTTTGTGGTCACCGAGGCCAACGACGGATTCCGCCTGCGTGCCGCGCAGGTGGAAGCGGCGATCACGCCGCGCACACGCTTGGTCATCGCTAATTCACCCAACAACCCGACGGGGGCGGTCATTCCTCCCGATGAGTTTGCACGGATCTTCGAGGTGTGTCGGAAGCACGGGGTCTGGCTGCTCTCTGACGAGTGCTATTCCCACTTCCTCTACGGCAACAGGCCCTATTCCGTCGCGAGCATTCCCGGCTCCAAGCCCCATCTGGTTGTCATCGGCTCGCTCTCGAAAACCTTCTCGATGACCGGCTGGCGCATTGGCTACGCGCTCGCGCCCGAACCCCTCGTGGACGCCATGCTGAAGCTCCAGAGCCAGTCCACGTCCAACCCGACCTCGATTGCGCAGTACGCGGCTCTCGAAGCCCTCCGCGGGCCGATGGACTCGGTTGGCACTATGCTCGCCGAATACGCGCGCCGCCGCGCGCGCATCCTGGAGGGTCTCGGTGTCATCCCCGGCCTCACCTGCAACCCACCCGAAGGCGCATTCTACGTTTTCCCCAACGTGAGGGCGTGCGCAGGGAATGGCTCGCCGCGCACGGCTCCCACGAGCGCCTTGCCGGACACCACTGCGCTCGCTCGACAGTTGCTCGAACGCGAGCACCTCGTGGTCGTGCCGGGCGAAGCCTTCGGCGCGCCCGGCTTTCTGCGCATCTCCTACGCCACGTCTCTCGAGCGCATCGAAGAGGGCCTGCGGCGGCTCGCGAGATTCTTCCATCCCGTGGAATCGAGCTCGTGAAGCTTTCGCCCGCTCGCCTCGATCCCCTCTTCCAGCCGCGCATCTGGGGCACGCGTTCGCTCGGACCGCTCTTCCCTGAAAAGACGGCCCTCGACCCCCCCATCGGTGAGGTCTGGCTGACCGGAAACCAATGCAGTTTCGCGAGCGGACCCTTCGCCGGCCAGAAGCTCGGCCAAGCCTGGCGGGAGATGCCGCCCGAATGGACCGGCACACGCCTGTCGCATGATTCCATCTTCCCGCTGCTCGTGAAGTTCATCTTTCCCGAGGACAAGCTCTCGGTTCAGGTGCACCCCGACGATGAGTATGCGCGGCGGCACGAATCCGCCGCCGGCGGCCAAGGCAAGACGGAGATGTGGTACGTCGTCGCGGCACGGCCGAACGCCGAAGTGATGGTGGGGCTTAAGCCGAACGTCACGCGGGACTCTTTCCGCCGTGCGATCGTGAACGCGGCCGTTGAAGAGTGTCTCGAGCGCATCCCGGTCAGCGCCGGAGACGTGATCTTCGTTCCGGCCGGCACGGCGCACACCATCGGCCCGGGCATGGTGCTCTGCGAAATCCAGGAGCACTCGGACATCACCTACCGCGTCTTCGACTACAACCGCGTGAGCCCGGAAGGAAAGCCGCGGCCGCTGCACATCGAGCAGGCGCTGGCGGTGATCAATTTTGGCGAGCAGAGCAGCGGCAGGCTAGAGCCGGTGCGCATCACGCGCGGGCCGGTGCAGGAGACCTATTACATCGCCTGCCGCTATTTCGCCACCGAGAAATGGGAGTTTGCTGAGCGCATTGCCGCCGTGACCCAGCCGGAACAATTCGAACTGCTCATCGTCCTAGCCGGCCGCGGGAGCCTGGTGTCTTCCGAAGCGCTGGCCGAGTACGCGGCGGCTCAGGTCTGGCTGCTCCCGGCCGCACTCGGCCCCTACCAGCTGGTACCCCAGGCTCCGACGACCCTTCTGCGCACCTATGTTCCCGACGTGAACGACTTCGTTCGGCGGCTCGCCGACCAGCGCGTGGAAGAAGCAGCGTGGTCGCGCCTGGTGTACCCATGAGCGAACCCCTGCCTCCCGCGCACGCCATCATTCTGGCGGGCGGTCGCGGCACTCGGTTCTGGCCGCGCAGCCGCAGGCGCACTCCCAAACAACTGCTGAACATCGTGGGCCAGCGCACCATGCTTCAGCAGACGCTTGCGCGCCTCGCGCCCGCCTTCCCCACCTCGCGCGTCTGGGTGGTCACCAACGACGAACAAGCCGCCGCCGTGCGCCGTCAAGCGCCTCGGATCGCCGCGGCACGCATTCTCTCCGAGCCTGTCGGGCGCAATACGGCAGCGGCCATCGGCCTTGCCGCTGTGCATCTGGTGCGGCAGTTCTCCCCGGGAGAGGACGACGCGCTGATGGCCGTGCTGCCTGCAGACCACTACATTGCGCAGCCAGCGGCGTATCTGCACCTGGTCCACGCCGCCCTGCAGGCGGCGGCGCGAGAAAATGCCCTCGTCGTGCTGGGCATCCCTCCGGCCGGCCCGGAAACCGGCTACGGCTACATTGAGCGCGCCCGAATGGCCATACGCGTGGGCGGCGTGCCGGTTTTCCCCGTGCGCCGCTTCACGGAAAAACCTGCGCTGGCTCTTGCGCGGCGCTACGTCGCCTCCGGCCGCTTTTACTGGAATGCAGGGATGTTCTTCTGGCGTGTCTCGACGTTCCTCGCCAACTTGGGACAGTTTTTGCCGCGCACGCATCGCGCTCTGATGACTCTTGCCGACACGATTGGCACCCCGCGTTACAAGAGGACCGAGCGCCAAATCTACCCGCGGCTCGAGAACATCTCTGTGGACTACGCCATCCTGGAGCCGGCCACGCGGCAGCAGCGCGCTGGGGGTCGAGCCAAGTCGCCGGTCTTTGTGCTTCCCGCCAAGGTTGGTTGGAGCGACATCGGCTCCTGGGCTGCGGTGTACCAGCTTCTGGCGCATAAGCCAGGCGAGAATGTTTCGGCGGGGCGCTTTGTGGCGCACGACGCCCAAGGGAATTTCTTCTGGTCTCCCAAAAAGCTCGTGGCGGCGCTCGGCGTCCAAGATCTGGTCGTGGTCGAGACCCCCGACGCCCTACTCATCTGCCCGCGCGACCGCGCCCAGCAGGTCGGCAAAATCGTCGAGCGTCTGGAGGGAGTCCCCGAGCTGCTCTAAGGACTGGGGAGTGTCCTAAGGACACTCCCTGAAGGAATGTTCGGAGAACTCCAAGGTCCGCCCCATTTCCTTCCGCAGGCTCGATTCCCGTATACTGGCTGGCTGTGAACCAGATTCGCTTCGGCACGGACGGCTGGCGCGGCGTGATCGCCGAAGAGTTTACTTACGCCAACGTGCGCAAGGTCGCCTATGCGATCGCGCGTTACGTCGTGCGCGCCGAGCAGCCCGCACGCGGCGTGCTGATCGGCTACGACACGCGCTACGCCTCGGAGCGTTTCGCACGGGTCGCGGCGGAAGCTGTGGCCATGACCGGCACTCCCGTGTGGCTCTCCGACCAACCCTGCCCCTCGCCCGCGCTTTCGCTGCTCGTACGGCAACGCGGCGCCGCCGGCGGCATCATGATCACCGCCAGCCACAACCCCTATCGCTGGAACGGCATGAAGTTCAAGGCCAGCTATGGCAGCTCCGCGCTGCCCTCGATCGTCGCGCAGATCGAACAGGAGCTTCAGGCGGCCCTCGAGGACGGCTTGCCCGCACTTCCGCCGCGCGTGGACCTGATTCATTCGCTCGACGTCCGCGCGCCGTACCTCGAGGCGATTGAAAAGCTGGTGGACTGGGAGCGCCTGCGGTCGGCTGGGTTTCGATTCGTCTCTGACCCAATGCACGGCGCTGCGCGCGGCCTGCTGCGCGAACTGCTGACGCGCCACGGCATCGTCTGCGACGAGATCCGCGGTACGCGCGACCCACTCTTTGGCGGCGCGAATCCGGAGCCCATCGAGCCGCACGTCGAACCGCTCCGCCGCGCCGTGCTCTCCGGAGGCTACGATGCCGGCCTGTGTGCCGACGGCGACGGCGACCGCATCGGCGCGATGGACCGCGACGCCACCTTCATCACCCCCCATCAGATTTTCTCCCTGCTGTTCTGGCATTTGGCCGGCACGCGCCAGCTCACTGGGGACGTGGCCAAGACGTTCTCCGCCACGAAAATGGTGGATAAGATCGCGCAGAAATTCGGCCGCCAGGTGTACGAGACCCCCATCGGCTTCAAATACATCTGCGAGCTCATGCTCGAGCGCGAGATCCTGCTGGGCGGCGAGGAATCGGGGGGCATCGGCACGCGACTCTACCTTCCTGAGCGCGACGCCACGGTCATGGCTCTGCTGCTGGCCGAGCTGATGGCCTGGCACGGCCGGCGGCTCGGCGACCTGGTCTCCATGCTGCACGCTGAGTTCGGCGAGCACCATTACGGCCGCGTGGACCTCGAGCTGCCACCCGGCCAAAAGGAGCGCGCCATCGCCCATTTCGCCGACTCGAAGCTGAAGCGCCTGCTTGATTGGCCGGTGATCCGGCGCGAAGACCTGGACGGCATCAAGGCTTATCTGGGTGACGTGGGCTGGGTGATGGTGCGCGCTTCGGGCACGGAACCAATGCTGCGCATTTATTGCGAAACGAATCGACCCCAGACCACGCGACGCATCCTCGACGAGGTCAGCAAGTTGGTGCGAGCACTCTAGGTCCAATCCCAAACACGGGAGGTAAGCATTGGAAAAGATGAACCTGGCCGAGAAATTCAACCTCGTGAAGCAGCACTGGAGCCCGAAGATTATTGGGGAGCTCAACGACTCCTATGTGAAAGCC
>DATFXF010000032.1:0-4813 GCA_035258565.1 Candidatus Acidiferrales bacterium | reverse complement strand
CGGCCCACCAGCCCCGCCACAATCGAGGGCAGGCCAAAGATGCCGCTGCCAACGATTGAATTCACGAGAAGAGCTGCCAGACTCCAGCGGCCGATGGCGCGCACGAGCACCGGTTGCTTCTCTTCGTTCACGAGCGCATCCCCAGGGCTTGCTGGCTTCTGCTCAATGACTCGCGGGCGCCGGCAGAAGGCCCAGCCGCCAGAATAGGAAGCTCAGCTCGTCGGTCAGGTCGTCCACCTGCTTGCTGATCGGAGTCCCACCGGAATGGCCGGCCTTCGTGTCGTAGTGGAGCAAGACGGGCTGGCTGGAGGCGGTCGCGGCCTGAAGTCGTGCGGTCATTTTGCGCGCATGGAGAGGGTCCACGCGCGTGTCAGAGTCGCCGCTGATCAACAGCACGGCCGGATATTTCCCGCCAGGCTTCACTTGCTGGTAGGGCGAATAGGCATAGATGTACTTGAACTGCTCGGGGTCGTCCGAGGAACCGTACTCGGGCACCCACCACCGGGCCACAAGAAACTTGTGGTAGCGCAGCATGTCGAGCAGCGGATAGCCGCAGACGACCGCGCCGAACAGGTCAGGCCGCTGCGTAAGAGCTGCGCCGACCAACAGCCCTCCATTGCTCGAGCCGCGGATGGCGAGGTGCGCCGGCCGCGTGTAGTTGTTCCGAACCAGCCACTCGGCTGCGGCGATGAAATCATCGAACACATTCTGCTTGTTCCCAAGCATGCCCGCGCGATGCCACTCCTCGCCGAATTCACCCCCGCCGCGCAAGTTCGGGAGGGCATAGATGCCGCCGCTCGAGATCCAGGCGGCCGCACGGGTGGTGTAGGAGGGCGTCTCGCTGACGTTGAACCCTCCATAGCCGGTCAGCAGGGTTGGGTTCGAGCCGTCGAGCTTGATGCCGCGGGCGTAGACAAGGAACATCGGCACTTTCGTGCCATCCTTCGAGGTGTACCAGACCTGCTTCACTTCGTATTTGTCGCTCTCGATCGGCGCCTGCACTTGCGCCCACATCTCCTGCGTCCCCTTGACGACATCGTACCGGTAGATCCGCTGTGGAATGTGAAATGACTCAAATTGGTAGAAGGCTTCGTGGCTGCTCCAGCGACCGGTCAGTCCGGTGACGGAGCCGATGGTCGGAAGCGAGATCTCGCGCACAAGCTTGCCGCGGGGCTCCAGCAGCTTCACCCGCGAGCTCGCGTTCTCGGTGAAGACCACGCCGAGTCGGCCTCCTAGGGCCTCAACACTTTCGATGACCGCGCCGCTCTCCGGCACAACTTCGCGCCAGTGGTCGCGGGATGGAGCCTTGAGATCCACGCCTAGGATGCGGCCCTTCGGCGCTTTCCAATTCGTGTGCAGGAACAGTCGATCGCCGGCGATGGTGCCGAAAAAGCGCGCCGGGAGGTCGTTGACAATGGCCACCATGGGCCCATGCTGGGCCAAGTTCTGGACATGGACCTCGGTGCGGTCGGCCGCGGAGCCGTAGAGCACATGCACCAGCAGGTAGCGACCGTCTTCAGAGAGTTCGCTGACGATGATCTTTTCCGGGCCGTAACCCTTGCCGAATACCTCGACATCCTGGGCAACGTCGTCACCCACCTTGTGCCAGAAGACCCTCGCGCCCGCGGGCGTCATCCGGCAGTAGTAGATGGCGCTCTTGTCAGGGGCCAAGGAGGTCGAAAAGTAGCGCGCTTTGGGCAGACGATCGGGCAAGTCCTTGCGCGCATCCACATCGAAGAGGCGCAGCTTCGTCTCGTCTTCGCCCCCTTGGCGCAAGCCGTAAACAACGGCCGTGCCGTCGCGCGAGATGCTTCGCAATTGCACGGTGATCGTGTAGTCCGGGCTCAGCGGGTGGGGATCGATCAGCACTTCGTCTGTTCCGTGGAGGCCCTTGCGCATGTAGAGCACTGGTTGGTCCTGGTTTGCTAGGCGCTTGGTAAAGAAGTAGCGGCCATTGCGCTCCCGAGGTAGGTTGATGGAGTCGACCTTGAGCAGCGCCGTCAGCCGTTGCTTCAGTTGCTCCCGTCCTGGAGTGGCGGCGAGCAGGGAATCAGTGTAGGCATTCTGCGCCTCAATCCAGGCGCGCGTCTCCGTCGTATTCTGATCTTCGAGCCACCGATAGGAGTCCACCACCTCGACGCCGTGGTAGACGTCGGTGGCGTTGTCGGTGCGTGTGGGCGGTGGTGCCTTTGGTGGAGCGTCCGTCGTTTGTGCGACGGCACAGAAGTGGTGGCCCGAAGCCAGCGCGGTGACCCCTACCACCGCGAGCGTCGCCAGCAACAAGGCTCTTCCGAGCGCTTCGTCGAAGAAGCGAGGGGTAGCAAGTTCGCTTCGAGCCATGACTTTTCCTCCTCTTTGGATCACTCGGGCGTCCCCGCGGCATGAGAGGCGCTCGCGGCCGCGCGTGACCGGACGATTTGCTCGAGCAGGTCGGGGCGTGAGGTATCGCGCTCTAGATGGGGATAGCGTTCGCCGTCGTGGTAGCCGATTCGGTAGGTGCTCATCTCCTCTGCGTTCTCGACGAGCAGTGCGATGGGCTCCGTCGTGCCCTTCGCTGCGCGGATCGCCTCGCGGAGGATAGCCGGAGACCACGCGCGGCCGTTGACCGCAATAATCTTCATCCCCGGCCCCATGCCGGCTTCGCCGGCGGGGGAGTCCGGGATGACATCGAGCACCGTGCCGTCGTTCTTATCGGTCTCCTCATTCTGAAGAATCAGGCCCAGGGAAAACCTTACGTCCATGAGATTCGAAGCGCCTTCGGTGCTGCGCAGATAGTGGTTCATTACGTCGGTGTAGACAAGCCGCCAACCGCTGTTCTCGATCCCGCCGAGCGGCGCCCGCGGGCCGGTGGAATCCAGGCGCTTGCGGAAGAAGCTTTGCCAGTCGTATGGCTGCACCTGGTTCATCGCGGCCACCACGTCGTCGAACGTGTAGGTCACGACAGTCGGTGCGCCGCTCGATCCTCCATGGAAGCGATGGCAGAAATCGTCGAGCGAGCGCTGGCCGCGGCTCTCTCGCCGGATGATGGTGTCGGCCTCAAGCCAGATCAGGAGGCTCTCATCGTAAAAATCGACACTTCGGCGCCAGGAAGACCAGGCCCTCCGCGAGCCGTAGAGGACTGGCGCAGCCACGGCCGTATCCTCGAGCGGCCGCCACGTACGACCCGGCCAGTGGTCGAGGTACGCAGCCACCCAGGCGAGATGCTCGCGGTGGGCTTCGGGATTGCGCAGGCCGCTGCGGGCCGTGAGCACGTCGCCGAGATACTGGGTCAGCCCTTCGTACACCCACAGCAGCTCATCGCGCATAGGCTGCTGGTAGTCCGGTGTCGCCAGGCCCGCCGGGCGGCGGTACTTGCCGTTCCAGGAGTGCACGAACTCGTGCGGCAGCAGGCCCGCAAACAGGTTGTAAGTGTCCGGATCGTGCAACGCGCGCTCGGTGGCCCGATTATCGCTCGATTCGTGGTGCTCGAGACCGAAGGGGCGGAGGTGATCGCTGAGAGAGAGCAGAAAATCGTAATGCCGGTAGTGGCGCGCCCCAAAGAGCGCCCCGGCCTCGGCCACGAGCTGCCTATAGCGCGCCACGAGCTCCGGGCTGATGGCCACGGCCGATTCGCTGTCGCCCGCCAAGTCGAGCGTATGTGCCGGCGCTTCGCCGGGGCTCAGTGGAATCGCACGAAAATGTGCTCCGCTGATGACCGGCGAATCCACCAGCGTGGTCAGGGAAACCGGTTCGAATTCGATCCCTTCAGCCGATTGCCGCGCGACGGGCAGCGCGGTGCCGAACTTCCACCCTGCCGGCAAGCGCAGGCTCGCCTGAAAGGTCACGTCGTCGCTCTTCCGGCCTTGGGGGTAGAGCAGTACGAGATTCCAATTGAGCACGGCCAACTGCGCCGTCGCTGCCGGGCTGGCTGAGAAAGCGCCAGTGTGAGTGGGGGAAAGGAAATCAAGAGTCACCTTAACGGAGTCTGCGCCCGCCGGCACTTCGAGGTGGAAGGCATAGATGTCCACGTTGTCGCGGCGCCAGGCGCGCGGCTTGCCCGCAGCCGAGAACTTGAGGCCAGCGAGGTCGGCAAGGGGGCCGCCGGGCGCGTGCTCGCCAGGAATCCATTGCGGGTAAACCAGTGTCAGCGGGCCCGGCGTGGCCGGAATCACGAGGAGGGCATGAAAGATGCGCCGCGGCGCTTCGCGCAGGTCCACGGCGATGCGAATGGCCGGGGCAGAATCCTTGGCCTGGAGCGAAGCGCCGCCGAGAAGGAACGCCGCCACCACCGCGGTGACCAGATGCGTTCTCTTTCGAAGCGATGGAGCCATGTTTGCAGGTCCCCACCCGCGGGGTGCGCCAGCTTAACACAGAATTCCTCGTGATGTTCCGGGTGCGGGAGAGCGGTGTCACATCAATCGGCCCGGCGGAATTCCGGATGGCGTTGTATTCATGGTCGTCGTGTGTCTCATAAACGCTGAAGGCATAGTAGGTTCGCTCGTGCCCTGAGGTTCCGATCGACACAACCACCTGTCACAGGTTCCCTTGATCGTCGAGCGCGGCTTTATAGTCATCGCCCACTCGAGGCCGCAATCGCGCCTTGGTTTGCCTCCTCGCCTTGTGAGAGATGGGAAGGCCCGGTAGAATGTGCCTTCACTCTCCGAGCGTGCTCAACCCGCATCCGAGGTCTCGGGTGAGTTCCCGATACGACATCATTGTCATCGGTGGCGGGCACAACGGCCTAGTCAACGCCGCATATCTGGCCCGCGCGGGAAAGAGAGTTCTCGTCCTCGAGCGGCGGCACGTGCTCGGCGGTGCGGCGGTTACTGAAGAG
>DATFXF010000031.1:0-3641 GCA_035258565.1 Candidatus Acidiferrales bacterium | reverse complement strand
CAGGTATCGGGTGTTCGTGTTCAGAAGACTGGATTGCTCCTGCACCGCGCGCACAACCTTAGGGTGGCTGTGACCCACCAGCGCCACGTTGTTATAGGCATCGAGATATGCCCGGCCCGTGTCGTCATAGAGATACTGGCGCCAACCCCGCACGATCTTCAGGGGATCCTTGTAGGAAATGCTGAGATTGGGGCCGAGGAGCGCGCGCCTCTGGGAGAGGGTTTCGCCTGCGCTCATCTCCTTGGGGAACCGATCGAGCGGAATTCCGAGCAGCAAGTTGGGATCGGGACTGAGGCTTTTCCAGATTTGACGCTCTGAAGCGGCCGCAACACCAGGAAAATTCTCATCGCGTTCCAGCAGATCGGCGATGATCTGGAAGTGTAGATGTGGCGGCCATCCGCCATTCTCGTGCACGGCCCCGATCCTGCCAAGAATCTGGCCTTTTACAACGCGCTGTCCTCCGGAAACGTTGCTGAGGGTCTCGCGCGAAAGGTGTCCGTACAGAGTGAAAAACTCTTCAGAGTCGGACATCTCGTGCTTCAGGATTACCACAGGCCCGTAGTCGAGCGCGCCCGGGTTGTTCGCGACCGTGTGGATCGTGCCGTCGAGTGGTGCGTAAACAGTGGAGCCTGCGGGAACGAAAAGATCGATTCCAAGGTGCACCGTGCGCCGTTGGTCGGTTGGGTTGCTGCTATCGCCGAACAGCGGAGACGTGTACAACAGCCGCGGCTCATCATACCGGCCAATGCCTACTGCAGCGTTGACTTGCTTCAACTTCCGTTCGATCGCTTCCGCCAGTGCAGGCATTTCAGCGTTCTGCGGATCCGCTCCCAGAAGCGCGCTGGAAACACTAAGATCAAGCACGTAGCAAGGCTCGGTGCGCAGATCCCAATCCAGCACCGGAGCCGCATCTGTGCCACGAGTCTTGAGCCACTGCTGCAAGCCGGAGATCTTTCTTGCCGGCAGCAAATCGCAAGCCTGGCGAAGTGCGTAGTGGGCAAACCGGGGATGGATTTTCGCAAGGCAGCGGAGCGCTTCCCAGGCCGGTCCTTCGGAAACCGTGACGTACGGATCGTCCGGCGTCATTATCTTGCGCCAGGCTGAGTTCACGACGCTTACTGCCAGTCGCGCCTCAATGAGCGGAAACAGCACGGATAGTTCAGCTTCCCGGAGGGGAAAAGCCCGATGGAAGCCCCTGACGACCGCTGACGCCGCTGCGAGGGGCTCGCTTTTTCCAAGAATGGCGTAGGCTGCCGCAATAGCCGGCTCCGAGACCACCAACCCGTGGTGCATGTCACCGAAGTCAATCACGCTAACCGCAGTCCGCGGTTGCACGTTGGCGTCGTTTACCAGGACGTTGTAGTCGTTGCCATCGCCGTAAATCACGCTCTTCCGCAGCGTGGGGATGAGCGGCACGACTTCGGCCTCGTAGCGCGCCAGCACTCGTTCAACAATCGACCGCCGCAATGGATCGCTTATATAAGAGAGATACTCACGAATCCATAACGCTTGCGCCGAATCCCATTTCAGCTCCCTTGCTGCTGCAGGATGGGAAAAGCCCTGCAAGGCGCGGTCTATTTCGCCGAGCAGCCTTCCCAGGCTATCAAGCAGCTCGATTGTGTGCGGCCGGACTTTTGCAAGCACCGTTCCAGGCAAAAAGCTCAGCAGCCATACAAAGCGCTCTTGTCCATTCGCTACAGCAACTTTTGTGAACGCCTCGCCCCGCGCGGTCAGCTGGACTCGTGGCAGTACAATTCCGGGCGCGCGGTCCGCCAGGTGCTGCAAAGCCCGGCACTGCAAGTCAAGGAAAGCGCGTTCTCGGCTCTCGTGCATAACTTTCAACACGAATGCTCGGCCCTCGGCGGTCTTAACGTGAAAATTGTGGTCGTACTCGCCCGGGAGAGATTCGGCACTAACTTCCAGCCCGTAGATATCTCGAGCCAGCCGAATCGCATCGTCCTGTGACACCAGCGGTGGGGTTTGCGCCCGAGAAATCATGTCTGCCCTCTATGGTGCCGGAGACGAACACCAGATGACAAGCCTTTGTTGAGGGCGCGCGGATCCTTGCGGTCTGCGTCTGCGTGTCGTTTGCTTCGCTCCGTCCTGCTCTCTAGCCGCCATTCGGTCAATGCAAAGGAACGAGCGGATTGCGCCAGTCATCAAGCCGTCACTCAACTCGCACTTAAGCGCAGTTTGCGAACGAGAGTTCTGAATCCGCGTTAGCCAACGAACTTGTACCCCATCCCGTGTACAGTGAGGAAGAACTGCGGCTCTTCGGGTACGGGCTCCAGCTTGTGGCGCAGGCGAACGATGTGCGCGTCAACCGTGCGCGTTGTCGGATAGTGCGCGTAACCCCAGACTTCATCGAGCAGGTGGTCACGGCTCAGGACCTCTCCTGGATGGCAGAGGAAGTGTTTGAGCAGCTCAAACTCCATCCCGGAGCACTCCACCAGCTTGCCGTTTCGGCGGACCTGGCAGGTGCGCAGATCGACCTCGACGTCGCCGAAGGTGTAGCGCTCCTGCTCGCGTGGCAGCACCTGCGCGCGCCGGAGCACTGCCTTGACTCGCGCCACCAGTTCGCGAATGGAAAACGGTTTGGTCACATAGTCGTCGGCGCCGAGCTCCAGGCCAACGACTTTGTCGATCTCCTGCCCTCGCGCCGTCAGCATGATGATGGGCATGGAGGGCCGTTTGACCTTGAGCTGCTTGCAGACGTCGAGGCCGCTGAGGTGCGGCATCATCACATCGAGCAGAACCAGGTCTGGCGAATCAGAAAGCGCGCGGCCCAGTCCGGCAACGCCGTCCGCAGCGGTGATGACCTCGTAACCTTCGTATTCGAAGTTGTCGCGCAGCCCCGCGACCATGTTGGGCTCATCTTCGACAATCAGGATCTTTGCCATCTTCATCCTTTAGACTTGGGCTCTATTCAACAGTCAACCAATCAAGCCGGCACCCCCTAGGAAACCACGGGCAGCGCGATGGTAAACGTGCTGCCTTTGCCCGGCGCGCTTTCCACCGACACGTTGCCGCCATGGGCCTGGACGATATGTCGCACTAGTGAAAGTCCCAGGCCGCTGCCCTTGGTGTTATGGACCAGCGGATCGCCGACCCGGTAGAACTTTTCAAAAATCTTGCTCTGCTCGTGGATGGGGATGCCCATGCCGCGATCGGCCACCTGGAGCTTGATCTCGTTGCCGGAACGGAAGAGCCTGACCCCCAAAAATTTTTCCTGGGGCGAATACTTCACCGCGTTATTGATAAGGTTGAGCAATGAGCGGGCAATGGCTTCGCGGTCCACCCGGACCGGAGGCAGGCCATCCTCGATTTGCTCCTGAAAGGTAAAGCCGTTTTGATCGATCTGATAGCGGTACGCGTCCAGCGTCTCGCGGACCAGGCGGGGCAGGTCGGTTTCCCGGAAATCGTATTCCTTGCGGCCTGCTTCGATGCGGGAGAAATCGAGAATGTTGTTGATCAGCGCGGTCAGGCGCTCGCTCTCCTCGCGGATAATCCGGTAGTACTGCTGCGGCTTGTCCGGGTTGGTGAGACGGCCCATCTCCAGCGTCTCCGCATACAGGCGGATCAGGGAGAGCGGCGTGCGCAGCTCATGCGAGACGTTAGCCACAAAGTCTGACTTCAGCCGG
>DATFXF010000030.1:0-2638 GCA_035258565.1 Candidatus Acidiferrales bacterium | reverse complement strand
CGTTGTCAACAACGGGCACCGGGATTTCGTCTATGCCTCGCGTAGCAAGTCGCTGAAGCTGCGCTACCTCGTCCGCCTATATGCCAAGGAGCTCGTCATGCACAACTTCGTCGGCCTGCCGGCGGACCAGCTCCTGGAACGTATGGTGGAGCTTTCGCTGCGAACGGAGGAGCATCTCTGAGGCTATCGAGCGAAAGACCTCCCCGCTCAGCAGTTCGTCGCGCAGGCGCGCATTGAAGCCCGTCCGGTGTCCACCGTTTCTTTCGGCCGAAAGGGCAAAAGCGCGGTTCGCTCGTCAGGTAATCGAGCCGCTCATTATCAAGCTTGCCCGGCGTTTGCATGATAGAAAGAGAGCGACCGGGGTGCCGATCGCTCTCCCACTGGCCGTGCCCGAAGACGGCGAGAAGTCTCGGGGCGCTCCCCCTTACCGGCTGGCTTGTTAGGAAAGATTATCATGCTGGCGGTTTGGCAGCCGGGCAATCAGCGAGGACCCTATGCCGAGTTTTTGGGGGTCGCCGTTATCTCCGATGAGATGGTGCCGGCTCAAACTTGGAATCCGGATCTCGTCCGGCTGGAGAGAAGCAAGAGCGACTGTTTCAAGGCGTAGGACCTCAGGCCGTCCATATTGCCGCATGACGATTGTGGTGCCCTGTCCATCAGGAACCATATGTTTTTCCGCTTTGCTCTGAATCAGTCTGAACGAAGGCGAAAGCCGCCGTGCGCAGTCACAAGAGCCTCCCCGCACTTACGTTGACATTGAGGGCCCACAAGAACATTCAACACACGGTGCGCTACACTGAGTTGTCGCCGCATCGGTTCAAGGACTTCTGGCGTTGACGCTCGTCGAACGGGTGTTACGGAATATTGGATCGGCCGCGTCAGTCTGCCCTGATGTTGGCCGCCCGAATGGTTGCGGCGCGAGGCGCGCCAGAGGCGAGGTAAGCGGGTGCTACACCAAATTCACTTCAATTGCAGCATGACTGTGCCTGCCGAGATAGTCGGTCGGGCCACACCACTTTTGCTGGCATTCTTGGCGATCCACTCTCGTGCTGCCCGAGTGCTCTCGTCGGCACCAGCCTTGTCCTGGTAGACCGAGACCGAGAACCCTCCGCGAGTGGTGCGCACGAGGGTATAGCTCACGAAACCCTTTACCCCCGGATGAGACTTTCCACTTCTCCTTTGTTCTTCTCTAAGAGGTCGAAAAGCGCCTTCGTGCCTTTGCCAGAATAGCTTCTAATGACAGCATGCATGACACTCCTCCTCCAGCCGATGTTCTTCACGTGAACGCCGCAGGTGCGTGAACGATAACAGATCTCCGCGTGCTCCTCACAGCCCCACCTTCCCCGATCCCTCCCCAGGAACAGCGCAGAAACCTTGAACCCGGCCGATGCCAAGCAGCTCGAGATACAAAGTCGGTGGCATCAGCCCCTTCGGCAAGATGCGCAAATCCTCGCTCAGACGATATGCCAGTTATGTTTAGCGGGAGGGACGCTTTGGGCGCTTCCGACGCTGCTGCCGTTTTCGTTCCTTCCATCTCGCCTTCTGGCTTCTACTTAGCTTTGCGCGCGACGCCTTGGTCCACTTGAATGCCATTGTATGCACTGTTGCTGTGGTAGGTGAGCGCCCCGACCCCGCAACCAACGCAGCGGCTGGCCGTCTAGTTTGGGGGAAGAGCGCTTACCAACACTTGTAGGGCGTTTTATGGCCGGCCTATCTTTAAGCCATGTCGCGTGTGTATATCCGAACCAGGCTCACCCGACCACTCCCGACCAAAGAAGGCACGCACTCAAGATTTGGTCAGCACTGGAGCTGACGCATGGAGCGATAAAGATGCACCAAAATCAAATTTGGGCTGCCATCCTCGGTACGTTAATCGTCGGTTTGGACCCGGCTGTCTCCGTGCAGGCGGCCCCACGCCAGCGGGCCTGCGCCGAAATCAGAGCAGCTTGCGAGCAGGCGGGATTTGTGCAGGGCGGTGCCAGGACCGGCGACGGCCTTTTTGTGGACTGCATCGCACCGATCATACGGCAAACGCCGCAAACGCCTCGGGCCAGCAGGCCTTTGCCAAAGATCGATCTGCAGCTCGTGGCAGATTGCAAAGCGCAGAATCCGAACTTCGGCCAGCCTAACGCGCCGCCATCGCAAGCGGCTCAGCCACCTGCGCAGTCGAGCCCGCTCCCGAGGGCTGTGACCCCGCAAGTGGCGCCGGCGCAGCAGCGCAACGCGCCGCCATCGCAAGCAGTCGTGCCACCCGCGAGCCCACCCAACCCGGCCGCGACTCCCCCGCAAGCGGCGCCAGCGCCGCAGAGCAATAAGACTGGCATCGGCGAAGAGTGACCTCGTTCTCGTGTTTGAGAAAAAAATGGGACATGTCGGCGGCCCTGCCACATCACGGTTCGGAAAGCTGCCCGCGAGTCAGGTCTCCCTCACCCTATCTAAACGAGTTGGTTTTCAGTTGGGTCGGCAGGCGCGTCCGGCTGGACCGAGATGAAACCCGGGCGGGCAGACTCGCGTGACCACTGCCGGGGCCGCTGGCGCGACGACTACAGGGGCTGCTGGCGCGACGACGACGGCTCTCCCATTAGGCTGGCATCCTCCTAGGGGGCCCCGGTGCCAACCTATCCCACATCCTCCTGCT
>DATFXF010000029.1:0-3522 GCA_035258565.1 Candidatus Acidiferrales bacterium | reverse complement strand
ACCAGCTTGCTGGCCACCGGGTTTCCCAGCGTGAAGCGTTCGGCCAATCCAAACATTCATTATTACTGGGATTTCACGCTGCGGTCGCACGGCGTGCGGCGCGACGGCTCGGCCGCGCTCGATCTCGCGGGAGTGGCCTGCGGGCGCTTCGATGGCTTCTGGGAGTTTGGCCTCAAGTCTTGGGACACTGCCGCGGGCGTGCTGCTCATCCGCGAGGCTGGCGGAATGGCCACGGACTTCTCCGGACGCCCCTACAAGCTTGGCGGGCCGGGGCTGCTGGCCTCGAACCGCCACATCCACGCCGAAATGCAGCGGGTCGCCGCCGACATCGAGGAACGCACCTCAGCCGGCTCCGGTTGACCGGCGATAAGAAGAGCTCAGGTCATTTCCTGCCGAGGCGGGAGATCGGCCCTGGAAAGGCTTTCCGCCTCCGCCCGGAACAAGCGGTTTAAGGTGCGATGCCTTTGCGAACCGCCATTTTCATACTTGGTCGTGCGCCCAGGCGCAGAAAGGTCTTTCAAGGTTGAGCCGCAGTCGAGTACAGACGAGTTCCCTGCGTTGACTCTGTCCGATGGCAGTGCTAGGCTGCCGCATCACCGAATATGGGTCGATCCCCTAGCAATTGGTACAAGAAAGTCTCGAACCTTGTTGGCCCTGCCGAGTGATTTCCCGCCCGCATGCGCGTCGTTGATCTTATCCGCCGCAAGCGCGACTCCGGGGAATTGACCCGCGAGGAGATTGAGTTCCTGATTGCGGGCTACACGCGCGACGAAATACCGGACTATCAGATGGCCGCCTGGTTGATGGCCGTCGTCCAGCGAGGCATGACCCGCGCGGAGCTCACCTCACTCACCGAAGCCATGCTGCACTCCGGCGAGACGCTGGATTTCTCGGACCTCCCGGCGAAGAAAGTGGACAAGCACTCGACCGGCGGCGTGGGCGACAAGACTTCGCTGGTGCTGGCTCCGCTGGTCGCTTCCGGCGGCCTGCTCGTGCCGATGATCAGCGGCCGCGGGCTGGGCCACAGCGGCGGCACGCTCGACAAGCTCGAATCCATTCGAGGCTTCAATGTGAACCTTTCGCTCGCCGAATTCCGCAGCGTGCTCAGGGCGTGCGGCTGCGCGATGATCGGCCAGACGGAGGAGATTGCCCCAGCGGACAAAAAGATCTACGCCCTGCGTGACGTCACCGGGACGGTGGAGAGCCCCTACTTGATCTGCGCCTCAATTATGAGCAAGAAGCTGGCCGAAGGCATCGAGGCGCTGGTGCTCGATGTCAAGACCGGCTCGGGCGCGTTCATGAAAAGAGAGGAAGACGCGTTGGCGTTGGCGGAGCTCATGGTGGAGACCGGGCGGCGCATGGGCAAGAAAGTTGTCGCGCTCATCACCGACATGGACCAGCCGCTCGGGCGCAAAGCCGGCAACGCCCTGGAAGTCGAAGAAGCGCTCGAAGTGCTCGCTGGTGGCGGACCGGACGACCTGCGCACGTTGTGCCTCGAACTTGCCGCTTGGATGTTCACTCTCGGCGGGCGCAGCGCCAAGATAGACGAAGGGAAAAAGTTGGCCGCGGAGCTCATTGCCTCGGGTGCTGCCCGTGATAGATTCCGCGAGATGATTCGGCTACAAGGCGGCGATTCCCAGGTGGTGGGCGATCCCGCTCGCCTGCCGCACGCGCATCAGAGGGCCGATGTGCCCAGCCCCGCTGCCGGCTATGTCGCGCGAACACAGTGCGAGCTGCTTGGCGTCGCCTGTGTCGTACTGGGCGGCGGGCGCGAGACGAAAGAGGCTTCCATTGATCCTGCGGTAGGCCTGGTGTTTCACAAGAAGGTCGGAGATCGCGTCGAGCGCGGCGAGCCGCTTTGCACCATCCACTACAATGCCGAAGCGCGCCTGGCGGAAGCACGGGCGCTCGTCGAGCACAGTTATCGCATCGAGGGCTCGCCGCCCGAGATACGCAGGCCGCTCTTGCATCAACTGGTCGGCGCGCAAAACGAAAAGTAAGGGGGGAGCGCATGGGGCGACTGACCGGCATCCTGGGCCTGTTGACGATGATGGGGTTGGCGTACCTGTTCTCCACCAGCCGCCGCTCCGTCCGGCTGAAAACGGTGCTCTGGGGGCTGGGTCTACAAATCGCTTTTGCGCTCTTCGTCCTGAAGCTCAGCTATGGCATTCGGCTGTTTCAGGCCGCGGGCGCCGTGGTCAATCAGCTTCTGGACTACTCCTATTTCGGCTCCTCCTTCGTATTCGGCGAGCTCGGAAGGAAGGGCTCCTCGATGGGTTTCTACTTTGCCTTCCAGGTGCTGCCCACGATCATCTTCATCGCCGCGTTCTTCGCCGTGCTCTACTACCTCGGGATCATGCAGTTGATCATCAGGGCCGCGGCCTGGGTCATGCAGCGCGTCATGGGAGCGAGCGGCGCCGAATCGCTCAACGTGGCGGCGAGCATCTTCATGGGCCAGACCGAAGCGCCGCTGACGATTCGGCCGTTCCTGCCCGAGGTGACGCGTTCGGAACTCATGACCATCATGACCAGCGGCATGGCGCATGTCTCCGGCGGCATTATGGGCGCCTATATTGCGTTCGGCATTGAGGCCCGGCACCTCCTGACCGCGGTGATCATGACCGCGCCGGGCACCTTGCTGATGGCCAAGATGCTCGTGCCCGAAACCGAGAAGCCAGTCACCGCCGGGCGGGTGACCATGCCCAAGGAAGAGGAGCACAAGAAGGAAAACTTGCTCGGCGCGATCGCCCGGGGCACCACCGACGGCTTGCATCTGGCCATCAACGTGGCCGCCATGCTGATCGCCTTCCTGGCCTTGATTTACCTGACGAACGGCATTTTGGGCGGCGTGCACGACCGACTCGCCGCGCACGGGATCACCCGATTTCCCTCGAGTCTTCAGCAGGTCTTCGGCTGGGTATTCGCGCCGGTGGCCTGGGTGATTGGCATCCCCTGGCACGACTGCGCGGCCATCGGCAACTTGCTCGGCACGCGCATGGTCCTCAACGAACTGGTGGCGTTTTCGTTCCTGGGGTCGATGAAGGTGACCCTTGAGCCGCGCTCGTTCACCATCGCTACGTTTGCGCTTTGCGGCTTCGCGAACTTCAGCTCGATTGGAATCCAGATTGGCGGGATCGGGGCACTGGCCCCGAACAAGCGCAACGAGCTGGCCAAGCTCGGCCTTCGCGCCATGCTCGCGGGGACCATGGCCAACCTGATGTCGGCTTCGATCGTGGGGATTCTCATTTGAGCCCGCACGCGAAACTCATTCGGCCGGTTGGCAAAGAGTTCGCCCGCGCCGAACGCGCCGCGAGGTTTATCTTGACCAAGACCAAGCTTCGCCCGCGGGTGGGGCTTGTGCTCGGCAGTGGCCTGGGCGCTTTCGCTGACGAAATGGAGGCCGCCACGCGCATTCCCTACGAAAAGATCCCCCAGTACCCGCGCTCGACAGCCATCGGACACGCAGGGCAGCTCGTGATTGGCCGGGTCGGTGAGGTGCCTGTGGCGGCGATGCAGGGCCGC
>DATFXF010000028.1:0-5697 GCA_035258565.1 Candidatus Acidiferrales bacterium | reverse complement strand
TGCGGCCTGTTCGGGTCGGCATGCGAGATACAAAAAGTGGCTCCATTTCGTGGCCCCTGACCCGGCCTTTCGACCGCCCGCCGCCGGACTCACCCGCTGCCTTCAAGGCTGAGGGAGAGTGCAAATCATGGAGCTCATGCAGCTCGAGATGTTCGTGGCCGTGGCCGAAGAAGGCACGGTACGCAAGGCTGCCGCGCGGGTCCATCGAACCCAGCCGGCGGTCAGTATGGCGCTCCGCAAGCTGGAGCAGGAAGTCCGAGCCTCCCTGCTGGACCGCTCCGACCGCCGGGATTATCGGCTCACGCGAGCGGGCCGAGTGCTCTACGACTACGCAACCCGTATGCTCGACCTGAGAGACAGAGCGGGTAAAGGCGATGGTGCTCCCCGGTTGCCCTCCGGGAGGAAATCGGTAGGCTTGGCTTCGAACGCATCGGGCGAAGGGGTCAAACTCTAATGCGGGAAGCAGACATTTGTGGGTCGGGCAGATTTCAATGGCGTGACTCTTGCCGATATTCGGCGTGCGCAACAACGGATCTTTCCCTTTGTTAGGCGCACCCCGCTGGTCCGAAACAGCACGCTGAGCCACCGGTTCGGTTCCAATCTCTACCTCAAGTTGGAAGTGTCTCAGAGAACCGGAGCATTCAAAGTTCGAGGTGCGTTCAACAAAATACTTTGCCTCAGCCAAGAAGAGCGACACCGAGGCGTGGTGGCAGTCAGCGGCGGCAACCACGCTCAGGCGGTCGCTTATGCCGCAGGCACCCTTGGGACCAAAGCACTGGTCTTGATGCCGGAAATCACTCCGCGTAATTATGTTGACGCCACTCGAGAGTATGGTGCTGAGGTTGTGCTTACGCGTAGGATGGCTGAGGCCTTCGACAAAGTCCATGCCTACGAAGAAAAAGGCTGGGTATTTGTTCACCCGTTCGAGGATTCCATGGTGATTGCGGGTCAGGGTACCATTGGCCTCGAGATCCTCGAAGATGCGCCGCAAGCAATGTGATCGTCAGCATCGGTGGGGGCGGCCTGGCGGCTGGGGTCCTCACCGCAATCAAGGCGCTCGAGCCGGATGTGCGCATCTGGGGCGTCGAGACCAAGGGGGCGGACAGTATGGCGCACGCCTTGGCCGCCGGACACGTGGTTGAACTGCCCGCAATCACCTCCATTGCTCGAACGCTCGGCCGGCCGTCTCCGACAAGACACTCCGCATGGGCCAAAAGTACCTCGAGGGGCTAACCGTGGTATCCGATAGCGAGGCGGTTCGGGCGCTCAAGTTCCTACTCGAACGAGTGAAAGTGCTGACCGAACCTGCGGCCTCATATACGCTGGCGGCCGCGGAACGGCTCCGCACACACTTCTCGATGGATCATCATGTAGTGCTCCATCCTCTGTGGTGGCAATATGGCTCTCGATGACTTGTGGCAGCATTACGAGCATCTTTGTCGGAGCAGTCAGAGCGAGGATCGCTGCGTATTCGAAGCTACGAGCGAGCAAAGTTCGCTGTGAATGGGAGGCATCATGGCTCACCCTGGGAAGCACCGTAGCCACGTTATGACCGATGGCCCTCGCAGAGCACCGGCTCGATCCTATTTCAAGGCTGTCGGTTTCACGGACGAAGATTTAGCCCGGCCAATCATCGGCATCGCGAACACGTGGATTGAGACGATGCCGTGCAACTATCACTTGCGCCATCTGGCGGAAAGGGTCAAGGCCGGCGTGCGCTCTGCTGGCGGCACTCCGATGGAGTTCAACACCATTGCCATCAGTGACGGGGAAACCATGGGCACGGAGGGAATGAAGGCCTCGCTGGTGAGCCGCGAGATTATTGCCGATTCCATTGAACTGGTCGGGCGCGGCTATCTGTTCGATGCCATCGTGGCTCTAGTTGGCTGCGATAAGACCATTCCCGGCGCCGCGCTGGGGCTGATCCGTCTGGATGTGCCCAGTCTTGTGCTTTACGGGGGGTCGATCCGGCCCGGCCGCTTTCGGGATCGGGATGTCACCATCCTGGATGTATTTGAAGCCATCGGTGGAAAAGCAGCCGGCAAGATAACAGACGAGGAGCTGGTCGAGCTCGAGAATGTTGCCTGCCCAGGGGTGGGAGCCTGTGGCGGCCAGTACACCGCCAACACGATGGCCTTGGCGCTCGAGTTTCTTGGGCTATCGCCGATGGGGACAGCCAGCATACCTGCAACACACCCCAGCAAGGAAGAGGCGGGTTCCCAGTGCGGGCAGTTGGTGATGGACTTATTGAGGAATGGGATCCGACCGGGGAATATCTTGAGCCGAAGAGCGTTTGAGAATGCCGTCGCAAGTGTGGCGGCCACGGGAGGCTCGACAAATGCAGTCCTACACCTGCTAGCGATGGCCAGGGAAGCAGGGGTGGATCTAAGGCTAGAGGACTTCGATCTGATCAGCGCGCGTACACCCCTTCTAGCAGATTTGAAGCCGGCGGGCAGGTTCACTGCCGTGGACCTCTATGAGGCAGGAGGAGGTCCGCTTGTGGCAAAAAGGCTTCTCGAAGCCGAACTCATTGACGGAAGTCAAATCACCACCAGTGGCAAGACACTCGGCGAGGAGGCCCAGGGTGCAGTGGAGAGGGGAGGGCAGGAAGTCGTGCGTCCACTTCGAAATCCGATCCAGCGTACCGGAGGGTTGGTCGTGCTGAAAGGCAACGTCGCCCCTGAGGGCTGTGTGCTGAAGACAACCGGGCACGAAAGGCCCTATCACGAAGGGCCGGCGCAGGTATTTGACCGAGAAGAAGATGCAATGGCGGCTGTTCTCGAGGGAAGGATCAGGAAGGGTGACGTGGTCGTGATCAGGTACGAAGGGCCAAAGGGAGGTCCCGGGATGAGAGAGATGTTGGGGGTTACTGCCGCGCTTGTGGGTGAAGGCCTGGGTGAAGAGGTGGCCTTGCTGACCGATGGTCGCTTCAGCGGAGCGACGCGAGGGTTGATGGCCGGGCATGTGGCTCCCGAGGCAGCCTGTGGAGGGCCCATCGCGGCGGTAGAGCAAGGGGATCGAATCGTCTTTGATCTTCAATCCAGGAGCGTTGCGGTTCAGTTGCAAGAAGGCGAGATAAAAAGACGACTGGCAAAATGGAGATCTCCCGAACCGCGTTACAAGAGCGGAGTCTTTGCCAAGTACGCGGCAATGGTGGGATCTGCATCTGAGGGAGCCATCCTTCGCGCAAATCACAGCAAATGAACAGTCGAGTTTCCTAGCTTTCTAACCGCGCCCCGGTGGCCTCGAGTAATTCCGCTGAGCTTCCCGTCCGAGCGACCGCCCCGATGATGAGAATTGCCGGAGGGGGCAATCGCGGAGCCTGAGATAACTCTCGGAGAATCGTCCGATGGATCTGCTCGTCAGGTGCAGATGCCCGTGAAATAATCAGGCAAGGGGTTTCGAGGTGCAAACCCGCGCGAGTGAGCTCGCCCGCAAGCTCGGGGAGGCCATTCCCTGGCATGTACAGCACGATGGTCGTATCAGGTGCGAGAGCCGCTAGCCAATCGAAAGGAGCCTTGCCAGCGCAGTGGTGAGCGCTTAGAAAGGCAAGCCGTGATGCCAGCCGCCGGTCGGTCAGCGGGATGCGCGCCGCCGCTGCAGCGGCTGAAGCTGCGGTCACGCCGGGAACTACCTCAAATGGGATCCCGGCCGCCCGCAGGGCGTGCATTTCTTCTGCCGCGCGGCTGAAAATGAGTGGGTCGCCTCCCTTCAGCCGAACGACAGTTAGTCCATCGTTCGCGTAAGCTACCATTTGAGCATTGATCTCCTCCTGCGTGATTTTCTTTCGTCCGCAGCGCTTCCCGACGTTGTACACCTGTGCGGTCGAAGCCGCGAGCGCCAGAATCTCCGCTGTGACCAAGTCGTCGTGCAGGACAACATTGGCCTCTTGGAGAGCACGCAGTGCCTTCAAAGTCAGCAACTCACGGTCGCCCGGTCCAGCTCCCAGCAGATAGACTTTGCCGCTCATCGTCTTGGCCTTTCTGGCTCCTGACTGGCCATGCGGTGCAGAAGCCGACGGCGGTGCCGGGGGTCCATGGCTTGTTCGAGCAGCTTTTTTCTCTCCTTGCCGAGCTCTCGCACCCACGATTCATATTCGGGTCCGAACCGCTTCTCGAGTTCCTTCCTCAGCCGCTGCGCGAGCGCGGGGCTGTTTCCGCCAGTCGAGATCGCGATCTGCAGGTCGCCGCGACGAACCACCGCCGGATAGTAGAAATCGCAGTGCAAGGGCTCATCTACGACATTCGCGAGCACACCGCGCCGGCGGGCTTCCCGGCAAACCCGCTCATTCACTTCGGGTGAGGTGGCGGATACCACCACAACAACGCCGTCTAAGTCGCCAGGATCGAACTCACGCGGGGCCCAC
This sequence comes from Candidatus Acidiferrales bacterium, assembly GCA_035258565.1. Lineage (GTDB taxonomy): Bacteria > Acidobacteriota > Terriglobia > Acidiferrales > UBA7541 > DATFXF01. The sequence continues at coordinate 1,331 of DATFXF010000028.1, read as the reverse complement.
GAGATCCTTCCTGTGCGCGCCCATCCCTTGACCGCAGAAGTAGGGCTTCGACCGACGACGCGAACAGCAGCCCCGGTCGCCAACAGACTGCGGATCTTCGCTTCCGCCACACGCCCCGCACCAACGACCAAGCATGGTCGGCCTTCCAATTTGACGAACATAGGAAACAGAGCCATGGATCACCCCTTTCCGTGCAAGCCGCACTCGGTCTTGCTGAACCCCGCCCAGCGTCCCGCGCGGGGATCCTCGCCGGGTAGCACGGGCCGTGTGCAGTGCGTGCAGCCGATGCTGGGGTAGTTCTGATCGTGCAGCGGGTTGTAGGAAACCCGGTTGGCGCGGATATACTCCCAGACCTCGACCGAACTCCAGTCGGCGAGAGGGTTGAGTTTCACTAGACCAAACTTTGTGTGCCACTCGAGCTTCCGCGCGTTTGCACGCGTGGGCGCTTGTTCACGGCGGATGCCCGTGATCCAGGCACTCAGCTCGGCAAGTTTCTTCTCGAGAGGCAGGACCTTTCTGAGTTCGCAATACAGGTCGGGCTTGCGGCTCCAGAGTACTGGAGCAGTATCGAAGTTCATGAAGCCTTCGAGAGGGCTGAAAGCGCCCGTAGCGGGCAGGAGCAGATCGCTGGCGCCACGTGAAGTCAGTTCGAGCCCGGGCAAGTGCGCAGCTCGTGCCCGGATTTCCACTCTTGCATTCGGCGAAACCGTACGGTTGACGAGCATTCCGCCATGGGGAGCAATTGATTGTGATTCGACGCTCATCCTCGCGCTCTCCTTGATGTCCTGTACTGCATTCGCTACATGGGAGCCCCAAAAACGAAACGGCCCGCGATGGTAGGCATCGTGGGCCGCTTCGGGAACGATGTTGCTTGACTGCTGCCTACACCGCCTTCCTCCGCGCGACCCACTCGATCCGACACATACAACAGCACTGACAACAACAGAGCCCTCGAGCCTGATTGTGGGTTGCTGATCGTTTGCGGCTCATCCTACGTACCGTTTGCCGAGAGTGCGTGTGTCCGGTTCCAAGCCAGATTTGATTCGTTCTCCTCGGGCACCACCGCAGGGTGCTTTGCGGCTGCCCCAGTAGCCCCGAGAATCCCAACTGCGTATTTCGTCATGACTTTTAACCTTCAACTTTCTTTGGGAATGGAAAGGCCCTCACGCCCTTTTCGCTTCAGCGGCCGCTTCCTTTTCGATCGGCGCGCCGACCAGGTTGCCCCATTCGGTCCACGAGCCGTCGTAGTTGCGCACCTTCGGGTAACCGAGCAGGTATCTCAACACAAACCAGGTGTGCGAGCTGCGCTCGCCAATGCGGCAGTAGGCGAT
>DATFXF010000027.1:0-13134 GCA_035258565.1 Candidatus Acidiferrales bacterium | reverse complement strand
GCTGGTATGAGATCGACATTGAAGCCCAAAGCGTCATCCAAAGCGGTATCTTTTTCGGAGCGTCTACATCGGACGACTTTAACCCGTCGATCGGAGTAAATGACAACAAAGACGTTTTCGTGACGTGGAGCTCAACAAAGTCGCTAGACAGAGAGGGTGTTCCGGGCTACCAGGCGCAGGTTCGTGCCTCTGGCCGCTTAAGCATTGATCCACCCAACGAGATTCCATCAGGTTCGGCCGTCTTCCAGAGCCCTACTTTTCACACATTGGGCCGTTGGGGCGACTACTCGGCCGTTACCGTTGACCCTTCAAATCCGGCGTGTGCCTGGGGCGTCAACGAGAAAGGTGAAACGCGGAGTGACCGGTGGGGAAGTTTCATTTTCCGCGCCTGCTTTCCGTAGCGACCTCCGGCATCCATCGTAACCGATGCCTTTTCGCGCTACGGGGACCTTCAACACTGCTGATGCTGGCTTACTAGGTCGGGGGTCGACGCTTGTGTCTTCGCCCTCGACCCGGATCCCGGCGCACTGACACCCATCCCAGTCTCACCATTCGTGAATTCCAACGTGCCCTTGTTCAGCCCGGACGACCCGCTCCTGTTCGTTAGCAACCAAGCGAATATATGCTAGGTCGCTCGACTGCGCGCTGGAGCTCGGGTCGAACGAGTCGGAACGGCACTAATCCTCCTTATGGCAATTCGGACACTGCTTGGCGTCGTAGTGGTCGGGCGACACGCGGAACATGTTGTTGCAGGTGATGCAGACGCGATGGATCATTGGCCCGCTCGGGGCCTTGTGCTCCGCTTTCGCTTTCTCTGTGGTGGTCTCTTGAGGGCTCATGGCCTGATTCTAGCATGCCACTAAAGCCACTGGCGGCGGATGGCCGGGCGCCGCAAGCGAAAGGAAGGCTGTTGCCGCGGCTAGGCTGCCTGCCCGCCGAGGAGCTCTTTGACTCGCGCGACGATCTCGATCACGCGCACAGGGCGGTAGACGAGCGCCGCTGCCCCTTCGAGCGGCACGGCCCGCTCGACCCTGGAGGCCACCAGCACCACCGGCACGCGCCCCGCTAAGTTCCGAAGCGCCTGCCTCTCCATGGAAGCATCAGGTTCTTGAGCGGCATCGAGCACAATCGCTGAAGGAGCGTGCCCCTCGGCAATGGCCCGCCCCGCGTCATCCACCGACTCCATGCCCAGCGCCTCTATGCCCGCATGGCGCAGCTCGGCGCGAACGAGAGCGCGCAGCGTCCAGTCTTTGGAGATGACGAATACGATCGGCATCCGAGCGGAGGAGCCAGAATTGGAGAAGGGGCTCCGCCTCGGCATCCTCCCTCGCCAGTATAGCATCCCTTAGAGAGTGGCCTGTGGAGCCACAAGAATAGGCAGCCGTTCTGGCTCTCTGCTAGAATGGAATGATTTTGAGCCCCCCCAGGGGCTCGCCGGGCACGCGGAGGAGAGTCTCGAGACGGAGGGGCGTCCGGCAAGGCATCCGGGACGCCAGGGGCAGGAATGGACTGGGTTTTCAGAAGGCGAATCTGGATCGGTTTGCTTGCGGCCCTCTTGCTGGTTGCGGCGCTCGTGAAGCTGAGCGGCCGCCAGCCGGTGGCGCGCGTGGCCGTCGTTCGCACGGGGCGCGAAAACCTGAGAGCCACGATCTCCAGCAACGGCAAGGTCGAGCCCATCACACCCTACTCGATGCGCGCGGAATTCCCGACCTTTGTAGAGAAGCTCGCCGCTGCCGAAGGCCAAGCCGTGAAGCGTGGCCAGTTGTTGCTCAGCCTCAGCGCCGAGGAGATCCGCGCCGACCTGGCGCGTGCGCGCGAGCGTTTGATCTCCGCGCAGGACGATCTGCGGGCCGCGCGGGCTGGCGGCCGAGCGGACCAAGTCGCGCAACTCGATAGCGACCTGCACAAGGCCACACTTGAACGTGAGCGCCTGAGACGCGAGCGGGAAGCGCTCGAGCGGTTGGTGTCGCAGCAGGCGGCGACGAAAGCCGAACTCGATCAAAACCAGATTGCTCTCGAGCGCGCGGAGGCCGATTGGCAGCGCTTCTCGAAGACCAAGGCTGAGTTCACGCGGCGCGCGCAGCTGGAAGTGGAGCGTGCGAGCTTGCTGGCCGATCAGGCGCGCGCCGAGGTGAACGCCCTCGAGGCCAAGGCCCGCTCGGCCCGGGTGGTTGCCCCGGTGGACGGCACGCTCTACGCGTTGCCCGTTCGCACGGGGGATTACGTCAAGGTCGGCGACCTGCTTGCGGAAATGGCAGACCTACGGCGCGTCCGCGTGCGTGCCTTTATTGACGAGCCGGAACTGGGTGCGCTCGAACCCAACCAGACGGTCGAGATCACCTGGGATGCTCTGCCTAGCCGCACTTGGTCAGGCCGGACCGAGCAAATCCCCAAGCAAGTGGTGGCGCGGGGATCGCGCAGCGTGGGCGAAGTGCTCTGCTCGGTGGACAACAGCAAACTCGAATTGCTGCCTAACACCAACGTGGACGTTCGCATCCACCTCCGGGAGCGCCAGAATGCCCTGGTCGTGCCGCGCGGGGCCGTGTACTCGGAGGGCACCCGTCGCATTGTCTATGTGGTCGAGAACGGGAGCCTGGGAACGAGCCGTCTCCAGAGGCGGGAGATCCACGTGGGCATGGCTGGCGCCGCCAATTATGAGGTGCTGGATGGGCTGCGCGAGGGAGAAATGGTGGCGCTGCCAAGCGACGTGGAACTGCGCGAGGATATGAGGGTCCGCGTCATCCCCATGGAATGAGTCGATCGAGAGATGTTCCGGCGGCAACCATCCCGTTTCGCACGGATCCGCGCTCCGGCGAGGATTTCCGCTGCGCTCGTAGCTCTACTCCTTGCAGCAGCCGTCTTCGCCGCGGACGGTCCGATTGCCGAGGCCTCCAGGGAGTTTGAGAACGGCAAGTATCAGCAGGCTGCGGCCATCCTCCGGACCGCGCTCGCCCAGGACGCACAGAATCCCGCTTTTTATTACTGGCTGGCACGCTGCTACTTCGAACTCGGTGAGTACGACCGCGCCATCTCGAGTGCGAGGCGCGCAGTGGAGCTCGCGCCTTCCAATTCCGAGTATCACCTCTGGCTAGGCCGGGCGTACGGGCGCAAGGCGGAGCACGCCAGTTGGTTCTCCGGGCTTTCCCTGGCGAAGAAGACCGTGCATGAGTTTGAGGAGGCTGTGCGGTGCGACCCGCAAAACCTCGCCGCTCAGCGCGATCTAATTGAGTTCTACTATCGCGCGCCTGGCATTGCCGGTGGAGGCGACGATAAGGCGCTGCGGCAAATCCAGGAGCTCGCGAGCCTCGATCCTATCGAGGGCCACCTGGCCCGAGGTGACCATTTCGCCGCCAAGAAGAAGTTCGATCAGGCTGAGGCTGAATTTCGCCAGGTACTTCTGGCAAAGCCGACGAGAGTTTCGCCGTATTTCGACGTCGCCGACTTCTACCTGAGCCACAACGACGCCAGCCATGCAGAGGAAGCCATTGAGGCGGCGGCACGAGTGGATCCCGGGGACCGCCGGTTGGCCTACTACCGCGGTGCAGTACGAGTTCTGGCGGGGAATAAACTCCCGGAAGCCGAGCGTCTTTTGAAGACCTATCTCGAAACTGCACCGCAGCGCAGCGATCTTCCTTCCCATGCCTCCGCTCATGAGTGGCTCGGGCGGCTCTACGAACGAGAGGGCCAGTGCCAGGCAGCCGTCGAACAGTACCGCAAGGCCCTGGAGTTAGAGCCTCATGACCAGGTGGCGCAGGAGGCACTGCGCCGCCTGCGCCGCTGCTCCCCCGGAACCTGAACTTCGGGCGCTTTTGTCTGTCGATCTTTACTGGGTTAGGCTTAAAGTATCTCTGAGCGAGCAATGTTCCGCTGGGAAACTTTTCTTGTCGCCTGTGACGCACTCCGGGCCAACAAGCTCCGGGCCTTTCTGACCATGCTGGGCGTGGTGATCGGCAGTGCGTGTCTGGTGCTGGTAGTGACGGTGGCGCTGACGGGTCGGCGCTACGTGACCGGGCAGATCGAAAGCGTGGGCTCGAATCTGGTCTGGGCCGAATACCTGAGCACTCCGCAACAGGCGCGCGCGCTCAGCAACGAAATCACCCTGGGGGATTTGGAGGCCGTGAAGGCTGGCATTCCACAGGTGGGGGAGGTCGCGGGGACACGGGACATCCCCATGGCCGTCGCCGTTGACGGCCAGGAACGGCCGATCAGCCTGGTGGGCGTGACCGAGGGCTTCCAGACCATTCGCCACCTGGTGATCCTGCGCGGCCGATTCTTCGACACCGACGACATGCAATCGCGGAGCAAGGTCTGCCTGGTCACCAAGGATCTCGCCGACCGTATCTTTCCCTACGAAGATCCGGTTGGCAAGAGTCTTCGGGCTGGCGAGCTTCGCTTCACTGTGGTAGGAGTTTTCCGGGAGCGCGTGGCCACCTTCGGGCTCTCCGAGATCCAGCGGGAGTCGGCTATTATTCCCTTTCCGCTGATGAAATACTACACGGGCACGGAAATACTTCAGGTGCTTTACGCGCAGGCACGCCGGCCCGACGATGTACCTTCGGTCACGCGCCAAGTGGAGCGAGTCCTGAAAAGCCGACATTCGCCCGGCGCGGTGTATAACGTACAAAACCTGAGCTCGATCCTGGATGCGGCGCGCAGCATCTCGCACGCTCTGACGGTTGTGCTGCTTGTGATCGCGTCGATCGCTTTGCTGATCAGCGGCGTCGGCATCATGAATATCATGCTGGTCACGGTAACCGAGCGAACCCGCGAGATCGGGATCCGCAAAGCCGTCGGCGCGCCCCACTCCGACATCCTCTATCAGTTTTTGATCGAGGCCTTCTTGATCAGCGGCATGGGCGCGGTCGTTGGCGTCTTGATCGGCGTCAGCATTCCGGTTCTCATTCAGCCGTTGCTCCCGGGCAATCTCCGCGTGCCCATCTCCGGACTTTCCGTTGGGGTGGCTTTCCTGGTGACCTGCTCGACGGGAATCTTCTTCGGCTACTTGCCGGCGAGCAAGGCCGCCAAGCTTCCACCGACCGAATCGTTGCGATACGAATGAGCCATGATCCTACGAACCACAAACGAACCATGAGAATACGTTGGATCCGACGGCCCCCGACTCGCTCAAGCCTATTTTCAAAAGGAATCGAGGGAAAAGGTGCCATGAGCAAAATCAACTGGAGGACTCCCGTCCGTGCGGGAGCGCTTGCTCTTTTTTCCTTGGCAAATCTGTCTGCCCAAGAGCCCCTACCACCGCAGAAGCTGACCCTGAAGCAGGCGGTGGCGCTGGCGGTCGAGAACAGCCGCGAAGTGGCGCTCGCCCGCGTGCGACAGAATGTTGCCGAAAAGACGGCGGCCGTGGATCGCGCGCCATTCCGCCCGAATTTCTACGGCGGTTCCGGCGCGGCCTACACGCGCGGCTTCCCGTTGACGGCGGCCGGCGGGGCCCCCTCGATCTTTAACACCTCGTTCGTCGTGACCGTGCTGAACCCTCCGCTCCGCGGCGAGGTTCGCGCGGCCGAGGAGCGCGCCGAGGCCCAGCGGCTGGGCGTCGACCAGGCGCGCGACACGGTGATTGCGCGCGCTGCTTCCGCATATCTCGAGCTGGTCAAGGTGCGCCATTCACTCGACCTGCTGAGGCGCGAGCGCGCAAGCGCCCAGAAGATCGTGGACCTCACTCGGGAGCGGAGGAGCGAGGGGCTGGAGCTGCCCATGGAGCTCACTCGGGTGCAACTTTCGGCGGCACGCGTCGAGCAGCTCATCGTGCACCTGGAGGGTCGCGAAGATGCCCTGGAGGCCGACTTGCGCGCCATGATGGGACTCCCAGCCGATCAGCCGATCGAAGTCGCCCCGGAGGAGTTGCCTGTCGGGGGGGATCAGTCGGTGCGTGATTTGATCGCCATGGCCTTGGCGAACAACGTCGAGCTGAAGCAAGCGGAGGCTGAACGCCGCGCTCGCGAGCATCGCCTGAAGGGCGAGCGCGGCGGCTATTGGCCCACGGTGGACCTAGTCAGTGAGTACAGCCTCTACAGCAAAGCCAATAATTTCGACCAATTCTTCCGGCGCTTTCAGCGGAATAGTTTGAACTTCGGCATCGCGGTGAGGATCCCCATCTTCAGCGCGCGCACCTCCGCCGAAGTTGCCCTGGCCAAGAGCAATCTGAGCGCGGCGGAGATTGAACTGAAGACAAAGCGCAGCGACCTGGAGAGGGAAGTGCGCCGTCAGGCGCACCGCACACGCGAACTCGACGCCAACCGCGAGGTGGCCCGCCTCGCTCTCCAGCTCGCACAGGAAAACCTACGCGTACTCCAGGTGCAGTTTGAGGAGGGCCGCCTGAATCTCCGCGAGGTTGAAAAGGCGCGCCTCGAAGAGAGTGACAAGTGGATGGCCTTCCTGGACTCCGACTATGAGCGCCAACAGGCACAGCTCGAGTTGCTGCGCATGACCGGCCAATTGGCTCGGGTCTTCCAGTAGACGCGGCGTTGTTGTCCGGTTCCCTCCTGGCAAGCTCGGGCCAAAGCTCCCATTTTGACTGGGCTCTTTTTTGAGTAGAATAGATGTTTTCGAGGGACGCGCTTCGAGGGGTCGGTTGCCGGGGGCGTGGGTCGGTTGGGCGCCCCGACTGGGCATCCCCTTTGATCTTGGGCATGAAAAGGCTCAAAAGAAAGACTCATCTGCTCGTCGTGCTGATGGTGTTCTTTAGCTCGGCGGGCGATATCCTCTTGAGCAAGGGGATGAAGCAGGTGGGCTCGGTCAGTGTGGCTTCGCCAGCCTCGCTGGTTCAGGCATTCCTCCATACGATCGTGAACGGGACCATCTGGCTGGGCATCGGCAGTTTCTTGATGTTTTTTGTCTGCTATATGCTGGTCCTTTCCTGGGCGGACTACAGCTACGTGATGCCGGCTTCGGCGATTGGATACGCCATCGTGCCCCTGCTGGGCTATGCGCTGCTGGGTGAAGCGGTCAGCTCGACGCGCTGGGCCGGCGTGGGCTTCATCTGCCTAGGCGTCATGCTGGTGGGCCGCACGCCTCCGCGAACCACGGAGCCAGAATGACCACGCGTACCGCGTTGTTTCTAGCCATCGTCGTCTTCTCCGGAACCGGCGGGGAGATCTGCGCCACGCGCGCGATGAAGAGCATTGGCGAGGTGAAGGGTTTCGCCCCGCACGTCGTGTTCTCCGCGCTGGGCCGTGCGTTCCGCGTGGGCTGGATGTGGCTGGGTATCGCGCTGATGGCGCTCTCCTTTTACTCCTTTTTGGCGCTGCTTTCCTGGAGCCCGGTGAGTTTTGTGATTCCGGCTTCGGCGCTCAGCTACGCTGTCGGCGCCCTGGGCGCCAAGTTTCTGTTGGGGGAGCGGGTGAACGGCCTGCGGTGGGTGGGCGTGCTGCTGGTGTGCCTCGGCGTGGCCTTGGCCTGGGCCGGATAGACCTCCCCAAGGAATTTCGCGGATGACGTATGCAGTGCTGCGCTGGCTCATCCTGGTTGTGGCACTGATTCCGTTCGGCTACTACCTCCTCGCCATTTACTCCGCGCGGCGTTTTTTCCTCCAAGCTCGCAAGGGCGCTCGTCCGCCGGACAGATTCGCACCTCCCGCAAGCATCCTGAAACCCGTCCGCGGGCTGGATCGCGGAGCCCACGAGAATTTCGCCAGCTTCTGCCGAGTGCACTACCCGGAATACGAGATCCTGTTTGCGGTGAGCGACGCGGATGATCCGGCCATCCCGGTCATCCAGAAACTCATGCGCGATTTTCCCGAGCGGTCCATCCGACTTCTCGTCGGCGTGGAAAACCTCGGCTCCAGCGGCAAGGTCTGCAAACTCTGTAGGCTGGTGCGCGAGGCGCGCTACGATTTGCTGGTCATCAGCGATAGTGACGTCCGCGTCGAACCTGGCTATCTGCGCAGCATAGCGACGCTTTTCCGCGATACGCGAGTGGGCGCAGCCACGACGCTGTTTCGCGGTATGGAAACGCGCGGTCTTATCGCGGAGCTCGATTGCGTTGGTTCATCGGCTGAGTTCTGCGCCGGTGCGATCGTCGCGCGACAACTCGAAGGGGTGAAGTTCACTCTGGGCGCGACGATGGCCACCACTCGCGAACGCCTGGCCGAAATTGGCGGCTTCGAGGCGCTCGTGGATCACCACTCGGATGATTACGAGCTGGGCAAGCGGATTGCAGCGCGTGGCTACCGCGTTGAACTCGTGTCGGAGCCCGTGTGGATGGGGTTTCCCCCGCAGGCCTTTCGCGAATACGTGCAGCACCAGTTGCGCTGGGCCATCGGCCTGCGTCATGTCCGTCCCAAGGGGCACTTGGGGTTGCTCTTCGCGCAGGGGCTACCGTGGTCCATTGCCGCTTCCGCGGTAGCGCCATCCACCGCAATCGCAGCGGCCTATCTGGGTGGCTATGTTGTGCTCCGCTTCCTGATGGCCTGGATGGTGGGCGTATGGGGTCTTCAAGACCCTGTGCTGCGGCGAAGGCTGTGGCTCCTGCCTCTGCGTGACGCCCTGGCGTTTCCCATCTGGCTCGCGAGCTTTGCGTTCAACCGCATTCGCTGGCGCGGCCTTGAGTTTACCGTCGAGAAGGGGCGACTGGTCCCCGTCGCGCAGCGTTCCGGCCGCAGTTGAAGCTTTAGGGACCTGGCTCGGTGTGGTGGTGGACCTCTTGAGGTGTAACCAGCCCGGGGCTCCCGCCCTGGCCGGACCAATGAATATCCTTCCTCGCAAAAAATTTCACTTGCTGCGGGTCTCTCCTCAAGCAGCCCCTAAGACGCCGTGGCAGCCTTCCGCTAGCCGCGATAGGTGATGGGCTTCGTTTATTTTCAGAATAACTCGGTCGGGCCTGTCCAGTTCTTCACAGTGGACAACATCAATCTGACTGAAGCGGAGCTCTTGTGGCTCGACCAGGAACTCTCGAAGAGTCAAGCTCGGTGGAAATTGGTCTACGGCCACGATCACATCTATTCGGCGACCCGCGGCGATAACAAGGAATTGATCGAAAAGCTGCTCCCGATTCTTGAGAAGAATCACCTGGAGATCTACTTGAACGGCCACGACGACAACCTACAAGAGGTGAAGCCGGAAGGAGGAGTTCATTTCTAACTATTGGACGCCCGGCATGACTTGCTTCCCGGTCAACGTTCTCTTCCCCATTGGCCCGCGTAGAGTTTGCCGCCAAGACTGAGCGCGCGCTAGCCATGAACCGCGCTTGCAGGCAGATCGTTTGCTCGCTGTTGCGTAGGGTCCTGCAGGAAGCTGGTAGTCGCCACCCAGCAAGCACAGCATCGCGAGAAAGGGCTAAATACAAATTGTAATACGAAGAGGGCCAGACCGGAAAACTGCAACCTGGCCCTCCTTCGCTTCACGAGATGTCGCTAATTACTGGAGGGCGACTTCTTCCACCGTCAACGTTTTCGGGCCGAGCACGGCCGCGATAGATGAAAAGGTATTCCCCAACGGGAATCTCACATTGTTGAAGAGGAACCGAGCTTGTACCGCCACAGTATGATCGCCATTCCCAACATCCCGCGCGATCCAGGTGTAGCTCCGGGCGCCCCCTTCATCGACGACCAAGGTCAGGAAGTCAATCTGACCCGGAGTGAACCGCGTTGTCGTCCGAATCAGGTTGTCGTAGGTTATAGTCGACAATAGGGAAGGGGGAGTGATAGGTACCGGAACACCATCCAGCAGAACCCGCACCTGAATTGCGACATTTTCGGCCGTTAAGGTGGATGGCGCGGCGGGGAGGTCATTATTGACGCTCGTGGTGAACACGCCTGTTTGTGCGGAGAAGGTAATGAACAGATCCTTCCCGCCAGCTGGCTTGATCGAGGTACTGAGAACGGTGACGAACGCAGGGTTCGGACCCGAGTTCCCGGTTGAAAATACGAACTGGTTTACATTGCTGGAGGCTGCGGCGGCCTTCTCCGCAGCATTGGCGTTCTGCGCGAAGCCGCCAGACGCCACCAGCAAGCACAGCACCGCGAGAAAGCAGAGACTAAATCGAGTCTTCATTTGTTTGCTCCTTTAAGCTGTAGGTTTTGTTTGCTTAGCGCGACCCTGATTTTTTGATACGGGAGATGCTTCCGGAATCCGATCCTCAAAGGTATCCCCTGCGAAAGTACCGTCCCCTACATTCCCCTCTCTTCTTTTTGGTGTGGGTCACGAAATTGGTAGACGTCGATGCCTTATGTGCGGCGGCAGCAAAGACTTCCACGCCTTAGGTAACGAACAAGTCCGCCACCCCCACACAAGGTGGGGAGGAGGCTAGTCTCGCGACCAAGAGTAATCAAGCCTATTCGCTTAGCATGAGCTGCTATTTGTTAGCAAAAGCTGCTATCTGTTGGCGGTATTCGTGGGGACTTTTAGCGAATCGTCGCTTGAACGCGCGAGTAAAGCTAGATGGATGCTTGTAACCTGTCATGTAAGTGATTTCTTTGATCCGAACTTCTGTGGATTTCAATAGGCAGGCAGCCGTGTGCAATCGGGACTCCAACAGGTAATCGCTGATGCGGGTACCGGTTTGGGCCTTGAACAAGTGCTCCACCCTTGAGGTGCTGAGGTTTACGAGACGCCCGATCTCTCGAACCTCGTTCGCTCCGCCACGTTCAAGAATTTGCAGGATTTTCTGAATCCGTCGATCCTTGGGCGGTGGGGACATGATCGCCCTGAATACTAAGCATTTAATGTACTTGGTAGGGGAACGCCGACGTTTCTACTCTCCTCTAACTGGCGAAGTCAAGATATTTCTTCAGAGGGAAGATTACGGGCTGGTTCCTGTGGCGGTCAGAAGCGAGTGAGGCTGCGGTTCGACCCAGACCAGCGAACGGGATTCGCTCCCGCGGGTCCAGGCAGCGCTCTTGCCAGCGGTGTGCTGATTCAACCGTCGCTGCGTGGCCATAGAAGCCAACGTTACAGTCCACGTCCCGGGCTTTTGGAAAGCTTTTGCTTCCGACGCGATGAACGAGTTCTTATCGTGCCGGCCAGCACAAGAACGCATTCCGGCGACCAAATAGAAAACTCTCGCCTACATGCGAGCCCCGTGGAAATCCGCAAACCACACACTTGTTCTGCTCGGTGTCGATAACAAGTGGGGTGGAATAGCGGAGCGTCTAATCCCACGAGGCCACGGACGGCGTTGGTTTGAGCACGCAGTGCGGGAGGCAGAGATCGTTGATTTTCACTGGCACGATCTGCGCCACACCTTTGCCAGCCGTCTTATGATGGCCGGCGTGGACCTGCGTACTGTTCAGGAGCTTCTTGGCCACAAGACCATCACGATGACCGTGCGGTACTCCCATCTGACGCCAGCGCATCTGCAAGAGGCTGTGGACCGCCTGGCAGAGAAACCAACAGCCACTGGAACAGCCACCGACGCGACTCGGCCTTTCGTAACCGAGGGGGTTTACGTCCACTAATTCTTTCCGTGCTAAGATGTTGCAACCTCAGCTGGGAGGTCGTTCAATCGGTAGGACATCAGACTCTGGATCTGATTATCCTGGTTCGAGTCCAGGCCTCCCAGCCAACCTTTTCAATGAATTAGCCTGTCCGGCTTGGGAACATTTGGGAACAATAGCTCTTCCAACTGTCTACCGCTCTGCGCTGGGACTCCTCGGCCGCTCGCGTGTAGAAGGCCAGCGTTGTGTGCGGCGAGGAATGTCCGAGCACCTGCTGTGCTGTGCGCACGGGCTCACGCAACTCATTGAGCGCCGTCGCGACGGATCGGCGAAAGGCTCTCCATCCTGCCATTGGCAATCCGAGCTCCTTCAGGGCCGGCTGAAGGATGCGCATGGTAAGGTTGCCTGCCTCAAAGGGTTTGCCGTTGGCATTTGGAAAGACGAGCCCCAGCGTGTCTGTCCCGCCCCGCTGCCGATGGCTCTGGAGTACCGCGGCCAGAACCGGACCCATGGGGATGGCCCTCTCGCTCGTTCGGTTCTCAGGAGGGCCGAACTGACCCCGATAGAACGAGCGCCGGATGTGGATCAGCCTGCGCTCGAAGTCCACGTCTGCCCAGGTGAGGGCAAACAGTTCCGAAGTAAGGAACGTAGGGCTTATATCCTACGGATTCGACAAACGAAAAACTGCGGACTTCCGGTACTGTGTTCGCGTCATACCTGTCAAAAACGAGACCAGCTCCAAGCGAACCGGTGGGTCGGCTTTTTAGCAGTGCGAATACAATTCTTTTTTAGCATCAGTAGTGGCGGGCTTAAAGGTGACAAGCAGCGATTTGGTGTAAGTCCGCCTTTGACAATCTGCAAGCATATCCTGTTGTAGACTCCAAGCAACGATGAGGGTGACAAAAGAAACCTCAACAAAGAGAATGAGTAGTATTTTAGGCCTCAAGTCTAGGAGACTGAGCCAAAACATACGGGCGTACTGTTTCGGACCGCTTTTTTCAGGCATTAACTTAATCATCGAAAGCAGAAGGGATTTGTCAAACGCGCAAGGTCCGCACTCCCGATAAGCGCCACTTCCGCACGCCGAACCCGCACGTTGCCGTGATTCCATTTCACCTCCAAATCCCCACCCGCAGAACTCAAGCCCCGTCAACCCCCCGCCCAGTTCCGCGGGACAGTTCCGCAAGACTGACTCGACCTTTTATTCCTTTGTAGCGGGAAGTAGAATTTCTTCAGATAGTGGGTGCCACAAATGGAGCGCAAAGCCAGCGGATCTGTGGAGGTGGTGCCATGCGAGAGAATCTGCGGCCGGGCGAAAAGTTCCCGGATATCGAGCTTCCTAACCAGGATGAGGAGTGGACCAAGGTGTCCAGCCTGATGGGCAGGTTTCCCACGGTGGTGGTCTTTCCGCGAGGATACTACTGACCGAAGGATGTTCGCCAGTTGGCGAACTACGTGGCGCACCTGCAACCGGAGCTAGCCGTCAATTACTGCAAGCTCGTGGTCGTGTGGACGGATAATCCCGCGTCCACGCGTGAGGCTAGGCAGGAGTTGGGCGCCACCTTCCCCTTCCTCTGCGACCACGAGCGGAAAGTGGTGGCCGGGCTGGACATCATGGACACGACCGACGCCAACCATCCTCGAATCGCGATCCCCTATACGTTCGTGCTCGATGCGGAACGCGTGATCTTCAAGATTTACAACGGCTGGTGGTATGTGGGCCGCCCAACAGTGGAGGAGCTGCG